>CAXTCD010000176.1:0-10746 GCA_964242145.1 uncultured Rhizobacter sp. | reverse complement strand
TTCATGGCTCAATCCTCTCAGAGTGTTGAGCCTCCTCAAAAACCGGGGCGATTCAATGTCGATCAGACCATCGCGCTGACGAGCGTCTTCAGCGCCTGGGCCGAACAAGGCGGCCCCGAGATCGACAAGGGCAAGTCCGCGCAATGGATCAACACCGATGCCCGGCTGGGCGACACGGGCGCCGCCACCTGGTTCATGCAAATGGCGATCGGTGTGATGGGCAGCTACCGCGAAGGCGGTGTGAGCGCGGCGATCAACCTGCGCGACCCGAACGAGGCCAGCATCGTGTTGATCACCCCACCGCCCGAAGCCAAACGCACGAGCCAGAAGCATCCGCAAGGTGGCGAGGTGTTCCGCCACTACGCCACGCCGGCCGTCGACCCCGACAACTACAAGCCATGATGCCCCGCACTGCGCAAGCGTTTGTCGGGCAGCTTTCCATCGGCTGGCAAATGACTTTTGAAATGGCTTTTGGCGTCGCTGCCTGCGCAGACTTTTTTTGACATGGGCAGCCGGCACGGCGATCAGCGTCTTCTTTGGGAAGGCGGGCAAGCCCACAGCGGCGCCACTCAACCAGGCTAAATTCCATGCCCAAAATCATCCTCCTCGGCGACCCCACCGACCACGGCGGCAAGGTCACAGGCAGCAGCGCCCCTCGCTTCACGGTGGGCGGCAAACCGGTGGCGCTGAAGGGCGACCCCTGCAGTTGCCCCAAACATGGCCACAACAATTGCATCATTGCCGAAGGCGATCCTCACGACACCTACCACGGCACGCCCGTGGCCTATGAGGGCCATCGCACCAGCTGCGGCGCACGATTGATTGCCACGGTGACCCATTGCAGCAAGGCCTGACATGCGCTGTGATCCGGCCATGCCTGCACCTGTCGCGAACCACAGCGCCAAACCAACACGCCAAATTACGACGCCAAGTTATTGATCCGGCATCAACGGACTTGAATAAATCGGCTCAGTTCCACCTAGACACGGCATTCAAGTTGAAAGATGCCGGCTCAAATAGGCGTACGCATCCAAGTGCCGGGCAGTGGCTGCATCGAGCCCGCGTCGTTATTCAGCTAAGCATCAGCTCACCGATGACGCCCACGGCTTGTTCCGATCTGGCGGCCCGGCCAGCCCTGAAACCACTCCGCGAGGTAGTCGGCGAAGCCCTGCGCCGCCGGAGACAGGCTGCGGGCGAGAGACGTGTACAGGCACACCTTCCGCACGGTCTCCGGGTCGGTCACACGCCGCATCTCCAGTTGGAACATGGGTGCAAGCACACCGACATAGGCCGGCGCCAAGGTCGCAGCCAAGCCTTGCGCCGCGATGCCGAGTGCCGTCGAAATGTTGTCGACGACATCGATCGGCGTAACGCGCTGCTCCTGTGGAACGCCCACGCGCATCTGGGCCACACTGCGCTCGTGGTCGTGGCCGGCCGCGACCAGCGCATGTTGCAGGAGATCGGCCCATTTGAGCGTTCGTTTCCGGGCGAGCGGGTGCTCGGCCGAGCACCACAGAACCCACGGGCTGTCGAACAAGGCCTGGCGAGAGATCGACGGGCCGGCCGGGCGGTCCGGCCCGACCGCCAGATCCACATCGCCAGCGGCCACCGCATCGACCAGATCTTCGACCGACAGGTCTCGCACCCGAACCACCACCTTCGGACTCACCGCCAGATAAGACTTGATCGCCGCCGGCACGGCGGTGCTTGCCAGCACCAGCGGCGCGCCGATCCGGACCAGGCCCACGGCGCGATTCCTCACGTCGTTGGCGGCGCTCTCTGCGGCCAGCGTGTGCCGCCACACCGTCTCCGCCGACGGCAAAAAATCGCGGCCCGCGCTGGACACACTGACGCGCCGGGTGGTGCGGTCAAAGAGCCTGAAGGACAAGACCGACTCGAGCTCGGCGACGAGTTGGCTCACTGCCTGAGCGGTGAGACCCATCCGTTCAGCGGCGGCGCTGAAGCTGTGCAGCTCGGCCACGGCGAGGAAGGCTTCGATTTGTCGAAGGCTGAAGCGGGTCAGAGCCATCGCTTCATTATCAAGAATTCCTTGAAGATTGCATTGAATCGATTGCTTGTTCGTCGCAAGCCGCGTCTCGACACTGAGCGCCCACCCAAAAAAGCGCGACACGGCGCTGGAGATCGGAGACCCCCATGCTCGATAGCGCCACCGTCGCGGCACTGGCCCGGCAACTGCAGACGTCTGAGCTCACCGGTGTGCAGATCGAGCAGTTCTCGAAGCGCTTTCCCGAGATGTCCATGGCCGACAGCTATGCCATTCAACGCGAATGGATGCGCCTGCAGCGCGCCGAGGGCCGTACCGTCATCGGCCACAAGATCGGGCTGACCTCGCGCGCGATGCAGCTTGCGTCGCACATCACCGAGCCTGACTACGGCACGCTGCTGGACAGCATGCTGCTGCGCGACGGCAGCGAGATCGAGGCGGCGCGCTTCATCGTTCCGCGTTTCGAAGTCGAGTTTGCCTTCGTGCTCGCGCGCCCGCTGCGCGGGCCCGGCGTCACGCTCTTCGATGTGCTCAACGCGACTGACTACGTGGTGCCCGCACTGGAGCTGATTGATGCCCGCATTGAACAGTTCGACCGAGTGAGCAAGGCGCCTCGCAAGGTGCTGGACACGATCGCCGACAACGCGGCCAACGCAGGCATCGTCATCGGCGGGCGGCCGATGAGACCGGACGCGGTCGACTGGCGCTGGGCCGGCGCCTTGCTGTTCAAAAACGGTGTCATCGAAGAGTCGGGCCTGGGCGCCGCCGTGCTGAATCATCCAGGCCATGGCGTGGCCTGGCTCGCCAACAAGCTCGCACCGCACGATGAAGGCTTGGCGGCCGGCGAGATCGTTCTGGGCGGCTCCTTCACGCGGCCCGTGGCCTGTGCCGCAGGCGATACCTTTCATGCCGACTACGGACCGCTCGGCTCGATCTCGGTCAGGTTCGTGTGATGCAGACACCGACGAACCGTTTCAAACAGGCGCTCACCGCTTCGCCGGCGCAGATCGGCTTGTGGCTGGGCCTCGCCGATCCTTATGTGGCGGAACTCTGCGCGACCGCTGAGTTCGATTGGCTGCTGATCGATGGCGAGCACGGCCCCAATGACCTGCGATCGACCCTCGCGATACTGCAAGCCATCGCCCCGTACAAGGCGCATCCGGTCGTCCGCATCTCTCACGGCAGCACGGCGTTGATCAAGCAGGTGCTGGAGGTTGGTGCCAAGACCTTGCTCGTGCCGATGGTAGAGACCGCTGAGCAGGCGCGCGACCTAGTGCGTGCGATGCGCTACCCGCCGGCCGGCGTGCGTGGTGTGGGCAGCGGCCTGGCGCGCTCGTCTCGGTGGTCGAGCTATCCGAACTATCTGAAAGAGGCCGATCAAGAGATGTGCCTTCTGGTTCAGGTCGAGACCTCCGCCGCGCTCAGGCAGATTGACGCGATCGCGGCCGTCGATGGCGTCGATGGCGTCTTCATCGGACCGGCGGATCTGTCGGCATCGATGGGCTTCATCGGACAGCCCGCGCACCCCGAAGTACGGGCCGCGATCGAAGAAGCCTTGCCGCGCATTCTGGCCGCCGGCAAGGCGCCCGGCATTCTCGCGGTCGACGAAACGCTGGCCCGGCATTACATCGAACTCGGTGCGCGCTTCGTCGCCGTCGGCGTGGACGCGACGATCCTGGCGCACGCGACCCGCGCATTGCGCGCGCGGTTCAAGCGCGCCGATCAGCCGGTATCGACTGGTGGCCGAACAAGCGGCGCCGCCTACTGATTCATCGATGCCGATCAAGAAAAGCAGACATGAGTGACACCGACCTCGATGCGTTGCGCGCTGCGTTCTCCGGGCGGCTGCTTACCGAAGCCACCGACATGGCCGCCTTCCTGACCGACTGGCGCGGCAAGTGGACCGGCCGTGCCATCGCGGTCGCTCAACCGGACACCAGCGCAGACGTGGCCGCGGTCGTGCGTTGGTGTGATCGGCATCGCGTGCCGGTGGTGCCGCAGGGCGGAAATACCGGCCTGTCCGGGGGCAGCACGCCCGACGGTACGGGCTCCGCGCTTGTGCTCTCGTTGCTGCGCGTGAACCGGGTGCGCAGCATCGACCCGCTGAACAACACCTTGATCGCCGAAGCCGGGGTGACGCTGCTTCAGCTGCAAGAGGCCGCGCGTGAGGCCGATCGCCTGTTCCCTTTGAGCCTGGCTGCACAGGGCAGTTGCACGATCGGTGGAAACCTCGCCACCAATGCCGGCGGCGTGCAGGTGCTGCGTTATGGGAACGCCCGCGAACTCTGCCTGGGTTTGGAGGTGGTGACCGCCGACGGAGAGATCTGGGACGGCCTGCGCGCCCTTCGAAAAGACAACACCGGCTATGACCTGCGCGACCTGTTCATCGGCAGCGAAGGCACGCTGGGCATCATCACCGCCGCGACCTTGAAGCTGTTTCCACGGCCCGCCGGGCAGGCGGTCGCGCTGGTTGCGGTGCCGTCGCCCGATGAGGCCGTGCAATTGCTTCAGGTGGCGCAGGCCCAACTGGGCGCATCGCTGACCGCCTTCGAGTTGATCAGCGATGTCTGCATCGCGCTGGTCGAGCGCCACGTGGCAGCATCGCGCTTTCCGCTGGCGCAACGTTCCCCCTGGTATGTATTGCTGGAACTCAGTGATGCCCAAGGTGAGACGCAGGCCCGCGAGGCAATCGAGCGGCTGCTGGAGTCGGCGCTCGACCAGGCGCTGGCCACCGATGCGGCGCTGTCGTCGAGCCTGACACAGTATCGGCAGCTCTGGGCCTTGCGTGAAAACATCTCCGAGTCGCAAGGCGCGGAAGGCAAGACGATCAAGCACGACATCTCCTTACCGATCTCGCGAATCGCCGAGTTCGTGGCCGACATGAACGCACAGATCGAGCGGCAGTTCCCCGGCCTGCGCCTGGTGGTGTTCGGCCACCTCGGCGATGGCAACCTGCACTACAACCTCTCGCCCGCGCCGGGCACATCTGGCGACGAGGCGGTGGCTGCGTTCATCGCGCTCGAAGCGCCGATCAATCGCCTCGTGCATGACGCCGTCGTTGCACGGAGTGGCTCGATCTCGGCCGAGCACGGGCTCGGCGTGCTCAGGCGAGACGAGTCCGCCCGCTACAAGTCTGCCGTCGAGATGAAGCTGATGCGTGCCATCAAGAGCGCACTCGATCCGAACGGCTTCATGAACCCCGGCAAGTTGCTGGATTGACATCCGAGGAAACCGACATGGCCTCTCCGCTGCTCGACGTCGCTGGCGTCGCTGTCTCGCCCGATCACTACATCGATGGCCGGCGCATTCCATCTGCCGAGACTTTCGAGCTCTTCAGCCCGATCGACCAGCGGCGGCTCGGGCGCATCGCCGACGCCACCGCCGATCATGTCGAAGCGGCGATCATTGCCGCACAGCGAGCCTTTCCCGCGTGGAGCGCGATGACCGCGGCGCAGCGATTGCCGTACCTCGAACGATTCGCCGCAGAGATCGGCCAGCGCGCGGAAGCCTTCTGTGGGCTCGAAAGCAATGACGCCGGCGTGCTGCTGTCGCGCATGCGCCATGGCGTCGTGCCACGCGCCATGCTCAACATCACCTGGTTCGCCCAGCATGCGCTCGACCTGCAGAACCGGCCGATCGAGACCGAGCAGGCGCGCCACATCGTCAAGCACGATCCGGCCGGCGTCGTGGTCATCATCACGCCGTGGAATGCGCCGTTGATGCTGTCAACCTGGAAGTTAGGCCCAGCGCTGGCGGCCGGAAATACCTGCATCCTGAAACCACCCGAGTGGGCGCCGCTGACCTGTTCGCTGCTGGCCGATGCAGCGCAGGCGGCCGGCTTACCGCCAGGCGTGCTGAATGTGGTGCAGGGCACCGGCAGCAACGCCGGCGCCCGGCTGGTCGAAGACCCGCGCATTGCCCGAATTTCCTTCACCGGCAGTGTGGCGACGGCAAAGCGCATCGCCCAGGCCGCCGGTGCCAACCTCGTGCCTTGCAGCCTTGAGCTGGGCGGCAAGAGCCCGTTCATCGTTCTGGAAGACGCCGACCTGGAACAAGCCGCCGCCACTGGCGCACTGATGTACCGCAACGCAGGGCAGGTTTGCCTGGCCGGAACGCGATTCCTTGTTCACGAGCGCATCGCGGAAAAATTCGTCGCCCTGATGCGCAGCCATGTCGAAAAACTGGTGGTCGGCGACCCTCGCGAAAGCGCGACCGAAGTCGGGCCGATCATCCACCCCAAGCAGGTGGAACGGGTCTTGGCTTACATCGAACGTGCGCGTGCCGGTGGCGCCAGGCTGCTGTGGGGAGGTAGCCCGCACCCCTTCGGCGCGCAGTATGTCCAACCGACGATGCTGACCGATCTGCATCAGGACGATGAGATCGTGCAGCAAGAAGTCTTCGGCCCGGTGCTGACGCTGCAGACCTTTTCGGACGACACGCAAGCGATCGCGATGGCCAACGGCACCGACTACGGCCTGGGTGGCGTTTGCTACGGAGAGACGGCGCATGCGATTGCCGTCGCCGAGCAGGTGCGCACCGGTTTCATCTGGGTCAACAGCTTCGGCATCCGCGATCTCGCGGCGCCGTTTGGCGGCATCAAGCGCAGCGGCATCGGCCGCGAGGGCGGCGACTGGAGCTTCGAGTTCTTCAGCGATGTCAAAGACGTCGTCGTCCCGAAAAAGCCATTCCGCGCCAGTTTCAGCCAGCGTTAAAAGGAGAGATCACATGAACGGCAAGATCGTAGGGGCGGCGATGGTGTCGCACCATCCGGGCCTGATGCAGTGCGACGAGTTCCGCCGCTTGATGGGCCATGGTGAAGACTCCGACCTGATCGCAGGTTATGCGCGTCTGCGCGAAAAGATTGCTGCGGTGGCCCCGGATGTCGTGGTCATCCTCGACTCGCACTGGTTCACGACCGGCTATCACCTGATCGATGCGGGAGAGCGCTACACCGGCACCTACATCTCTGACGAGATGCCGTGGTATCTGCATGGTGTGCCCTACGACTACCAAGGCATGCCACGGCTGGCGCTGGAAATCGAGGCGGTGTCGCGCGAACGCGGCGGCTACAACAAGGCCATCAGCCACCCGGAATTGGGCCGGCACTACGCCACCATCAACGTCATCAAACAGCTGAGGCTCGAGCAGAGCAAGCTGCCTGTCGTCACCGTCAGCTCGTGCCAGAACTGCGATTGGTCGCACTTCCTGAGCTCGGGCGAAAGCATCGGCGAAGGCATCCGCCGCAGTGGATTGCGCGCCGTGCTGTTGGCTTCGGGCGCCCTCAGCCACAAATTCAATGCGATTGATTGGAAGCCGAACCATCCGCGCATCTACCACGAGAGCAACGTCTCCCGCCCCGAGAACATCGCCAGCGACAAAGGGGCGATCGAGTTGATGCGCCTCGGCCGGCATGACCAGATCCTGGAGCGGTGGAATGACGAGTACCGCCGGCTCCCCTGGGAGGCCTTCGGCGCGCACTACCTGCAAATGCTGGGAGCCCTCGGCGGCAAGGACTGCCGGGCCCCGGGAGAAGCCCTTTCCGACTACGAGAACGCGCGGGGCACCGGCAACATCCATGTCTGGTTCGACCTCGCGCCTTTGCGGCAAAGCGCCTCGCCCGCACTGGTTCACGAACAGGAGGCCGCATGAACTTCGAGTTCCCGATCAAGGAACTGCCGGCGGTGATGCGCGGGCCGCGTGTGGAACGGCGCCGCGTGCTGATCGGCGGCAGCGCGTTCTGGGGCACGATGCAAGACGACACCACGCTGCGCCTGGACGATGGGCGCGAGCTTGATGCCACAAGCCTGAGCTACCTGCCCCCGGTCCAGCCCAGCAAGATCATCGCCGTGCACATCTCATACAGCTCGCGCAGCTTCGAGACGAGGAACAAGCCCCGGCCGACCGACACGCCTACCTACTTCACCAAGCCGACGACGGCTTTGAACGGTCACCAGGGGCAGATTCTCAAGCCCAGCGATTGCAAGTACCTGAACTACGAAGGCGAATATGCCGTCGTCATCGGAAAGACCTGCCGCAACGTGACGCCTGACGAGGCGTGGGACTTCATCGAGGGCTTCTGCCCCGCACTCGACATGGGGCTGCAGGACTTTCGCGATACCGATCAGGGCTCGATGCTGCGCGTCAAGGGCGCCGATACGCTGTTGCCCATCGGGCCTGGCATCGTGCGTGGCGTCAACCTGTTTGAGCAGACCCTGCGCACCTACGTCAATGGCCTGGTCGTCCAGGAAGCGCACATCGGAGAAGAAACGATCTGGGGGCCGCACTATGTCATTGCCGACCTGGCACGCCATATCACCTTGCTGGCAGGCGATGTGCTGCTGATGGGAACCCCCTGCCACTCGCGCAGCGTGGGCCCGGGCCAGGTGGTCGAGTGCGAGATCACCGGCATCGGCCGCATTGCCGGCACGGTGGTGGCGATCGAGCCGCCGCGTGCGAGCGGCCTGGGCGTCGGGCATGCCCCAACCGACTCGCCCGAGGTTCGCCGAGTGGCACTCGGCTTCGATGAACGGGTTCCCGAGCACCTCAAAGAGAACCTGCGTCAGGCGACAGGTGAAGCGCAATGAAGGTCTGCATCGTGGGTGCCGGCGCCATCGGCGGGTTCATCGGAACGCGGCTCGCCGCAGCAGGCCGGGCCCAGGTCACGGCCATCGCCCGAGGCGCAACGCTGGACGCCTTGCGCAAGCATGGTTGGCGTTTGAATACGGCGGCCGGGCTGGTGCAAGCTCCGGCCCAAGCCACTGCGCTGGCCGCTGAGCTGGGTCCGCAGGATCTGGTCGTTATCTCGGTCAAGGGACCGGCTTTGTCGCAAGTGGCCCAGCGCATCGCACCGCTGTTGGGGCCCGACACGATCGTGATGCCCGCCATGAACGGCGTGCCTTGGTGGTTCTGCCTGGAGCTGGTGCGAAGCGATGGCCTGAGCCTGCAAAGCGTCGACCCCGGCGGCCGGATTGCTGCGGCCATCGATATCGAGCGCGTGCTCGGCTGTGTGGTTCATGCCAGTGCTTCGTCGCCCGAGCCCGGCCTGGTGCGGCACGCGATGGGCCAGGGGCTGATCATCGGCGAGCCGCGCGGAGGGCACAGTGATCGTGCGCAGCGCGTTGTCGACCTGCTGCATCACGCGGGCTTTGATGCCAAGCACTCCGACCAGGTGCGATACGACATCTGGTACAAACTGTGGGGCAACATGACAATGAACCCGGTCAGCGCGATCACCGGCGCGACCATCGATCGCGTGCTCGCCGACCCTCTGGTTCGCGCCTTCTGCTCCGCTGCGATGGCCGAGGCTGCGGCCATCGGCGCACGCATCGGCTGCTCGATCGATCAGCACCCGGAGGACCGGCACGCGATCACCGCCAAGCTGGGCGCATTCAAAACCTCGATGCTGCAAGACGTCGAAGCCGGGCGAACGATCGAACTTGATGCAGTCGTTGCGGCAGTGCATGAGATCGGCACCCATCTGAAGCAGCCGATGCCGAACATCGACATCCTGCTGGGCCTGACCCGATTGTTCGGCCGCACGCACGGGCTCTATCCGGCGGCTTGAGGAGATCGACCGCGATGTCTGCAGAGACCGCATCTTGTGCTGTCGAGCAGGCTGACGACAAACAGGGCGCGGCGCAAAATCGCGCAGACCGATCTCGGACATCAGCACGACGCCCCAAAAGCCCACCTTGCATTGAGATCAGCGCAGCGGTGGTGGCAGAGGCATCACGGTCGGCGCCGGTGTATCGCGTTCGTCACTGAGGCGAACTCGCGGCACGTTCAGCTCCGCGCCTTTGCAAGGCCCGCCCCACACGCGCACAAACCAGCGGCCCTGCGCTGTGGGTGGCACCCCGAGCCCAGCGATCTCGGCCACCATTTCCACGGTGCTACCTGCCGCCACGGCACAGGGGCGCTGCGCGATGTGCCCCAGCTCGGCATCGCTCAAGCTCGCAAAGCGAGGCACATCACTCACGCGCATCGCCATTCCCTGCAGCGGCAGGGCAAGCGCTGCGGCGGCGCTTGCCAGCAGCGCGCGCCGCCGCAGCGCCCAAAGCCCTGGGAGGGCTAAGGCCTGACGGCCCATGCCTACTCCTCGCCGTCCATGTACACATAACCACCATGGGCACTCAAGCTGCAGTCAGCACCCGTGACAAACAGTTCGATCTCGTCGCCGGCGCTACCGGCCAAGCCGGGAACAACCACCGCCTGCCAAGGAATGGCCTTCCAGCGCCCGCCCCGGTAATCCTGCCAGCCGGTGAAGTTGGGGTCGTTCGTATAGAAGCGACGGCTGTACAGATCGGTGCCCTTCGTCGTGTTGCGCACCACGACTTCCACATACGGCTGCTCGTCAGGGGCGTGCTGGGGATCTTCCAATACGGCGGCCCATTGGAAGCGAAGCTGAGGGTTGCCGGTTGCCGGTACCTTGGCACGTTGCGATACGTAGCTGATGTGATACCCGTTTTGTTCGTTGTTCACCCGGATGGCATGCTTGCCGAAAACCGATAACGGCAGATCGGTGGCAATGCCGTCAAACCCCGTGCCCACGACCACCACCTCGGTCGGGTTCAGCACGGTGCCCAAGTGAGTGGTCTGCGCATTCCAGCCGGTGGTGTCACCCGCCTCAAAGCCAAAATTGACGAAGAAGTTCTTGCCCTCGGGCTTCACCGTGAAACGGCCGAATGCGGAGAAACCGGCCGTCAAGCTCTTGGCGTGTTCGGTCACGAGCAACATCAATTCGA
>CAXTCD010000175.1:0-10790 GCA_964242145.1 uncultured Rhizobacter sp. | reverse complement strand
CTGCCCAGCACCAGACCATTGATGATCTGTTGGATGAAGGTGTCCATGGTCTTGTCGTGTCTCCTGGGAATGGTGCGGCGCGGGCCGCTCCATGTGCTATCGCAAAGTTCGGCAAAAGATCGGCAAAGGCCGCCCGCGCTCGCTCTTGCAGTCACCGGCGCGGGACGCGGCACCGAGGTGCCTGACTGGCCGCGGATTCTATGGGCCGACTTTCAGCGCCCACCGTCGGCGTTTCCCCGCATCGTTGAGCCTCTACCGTTCGAGCCCCGGTGATCGTGAATCAGCGAGGGCTCAAGGCTTGCGTTGTGCGGGCGAGCGGGCCTGGGCCTCGTCGTTCATGCGGCGCAGCTCGCTCAGGCGCTCACCGATGCGCAGCTCCAGGCCACGCGGCACGGGCTGATAGAACTGCGGCGGCTGCAGGCCTTCGGGCCAGTAGTTTTCGCCGGCCGCAAAGCCGCCTTCCTCGTCATGCGCGTAGCGATAGTCGCGGCCATAGTCGAGGTCCTTCATCAGCTTGGTCGGCGCATTGCGCAGATGCAAGGGCACGGGCCGCGTGCCGTCTTGCGCGATGAAGCTGCGCACCGCCTTGTACGCGACATAGACCGCATTCGACTTCGGTGCCATCGCGAGAAACACGACCGCCTGCGCCAGCGCCAGCTCGCCTTCGGGTGAGCCCAGCCGCTCATAGGTTTCGGCCGCATCGAGCGCCATGCGCAGCGCGCGCGGGTCGGCCAGGCCGATGTCTTCACTGGCCATGCGCACCAGCCGCCGCGAGGCATAGCGCGGGTCGACGCCGCCATCGATCATGCGCACGAACCAATACAAGGCCGCATCAGGGTCGCTGCCGCGAACCGCTTTGTGCAAGGCCGAGATGGTGTCGTAGAACTGCTCGCCGCCCTTGTCATAACGCCGCAGCTGCTCGCCAAGCGATCGCTCCAGCAAGCCTTCGTCGATCAGTGCCACGCTGCCGATCATGCTGACGAGATTCTCGAACGCATTCAGCAGGCGGCGCGCATCGCCATCGGCATAACCGATCAGCCGCTGCTCGGCAGCAGGGCTCAACGGTGGCGCAGCCAGCGCTTCGCGGGCGCGGGCCAGCAAGGCGGCCATGTCGTCGTCGCTCAGGCTCTTCAGCACATGCACGGTGGCGCGCGAGAGCAAGGCCGAGTTGACCTCGAACGACGGGTTCTCGGTGGTGGCGCCAATGAAGGTGAACAGGCCCGATTCGACATGCGGCAGGAAGGCGTCTTGCTGGGCCTTGTTGAAGCGGTGCACTTCATCGACGAACACCACCGTGCGCCGGCCCTGGCTTTGCGCCGCAAGGGCGCGCTCGACCGCCTCGCGGATGTCTTTGACGCCGCCGAGCACCGCCGAGATGGTGATGAACTGGGCGTCGAAGGCATCGGCCATCAAACGCGCCAGCGTGGTCTTGCCCACGCCGGGCGGGCCCCACAGAATCATCGAGTGCAAGCGGCCTGACTCGAAGGCAGAGCGCAGCGGCTTGCCGGGCCCGAGCAAATGGGCTTGCCCGATCACCTCGGCCAAGGTCTTCGGGCGCAGCCGTTCAGACAGCGGCGCGGCGGGCGTTTCCTCGGACCATAAAGAAGCAGTCGTCATGCGCCGGATTGTCGCAGCGCCCTGTTTTCATGCGCCCGCCAAGGGCTTGCAATGGTGGCTCGTTGTGCCGTGCCACAGTAATGATCAGCTCAGGCTCGCCAGCCTCGGCGCCACGCCTGCCGAGGGGCGACGTCGCCATGACCGGACGGCAATCAGCCCCAGGCCCAGCGCCATCAGCGCATAAGAGCCGGGCTCTGGCACCGCAGCCACCAGCGAGGCCGAGTCGAAGCCGTACAAACTGTCGTAAGTGCCTGCGCTGCCGAAGGCCGACGGCGCGAAGTAGTAATAGAAGGTGTAGCCGGACAGCGAGCTCAGCTCCAAAGCCTGCACGCCTTTTTCATCGGTCAGGCCGTCGGCGGCGGCATCCACATGGAAAGTGGCGTTGGCGCAAGGCGAGGCTGGTGTCTGGCAGCTGTCCATCGATGTGACCAGCACCTGGGTGTTGGAGGTGATGAAGTCGGGCAGCGACAGCATGAAGCTGGCGGTCTGATCGAGCTGGCCATCGGGCAGCGGTTCACCGAAGAAGCCGGTAAAGCTGTAGGTCACCGCCTGGCATTGAAAGGCCAGCGCAGCGCCGGCCAGCAGCAGTGCGAATTTGACTTTCGATTTGATTTTTGTCTTCATGGGAGCCTGTGTTGTTTCTTGTTGATGGGGGGTCTCGCTCGGATTCTCGCTGCACTTCCGAAGGCCGCCGAGCCGGTCCCGCTTCACCGGGATGGCGTCATTGCGATCCGAGAAGCCACAAGGCGATGACGGTCGACAAGCCCTCGGCGACGCGGGCTTGCCTCGTCTGCGCCCTCGAGATGGGCACAAAGCATTGGCGATGCAGCCGTACCGCCCACAGCAGCAAGGCGATCGAACTGCCTGCAACCAGGGGCCACGGAGTGCGCCAGAAGGCGGCAGCCAGGCCCGCAGCGCTGAGCACCAGAACGTTCAATAACAGCAGTTGGCCCATCGGCGATGGGGGCACGTGGCTTGTGCCTTCGCAATGCCGGCAGCGCGCCGGCAGGGTCGGTTGCGACAAGCATTTGGTGGCGAAGCTGAACGCTGCTTGTCGGCAATGAGGACAGGGGTACATGGCGGGGCCTTCGAGGCAGCGGTGCATGAACGGCATCGCCTGACATCGCGCAGGCGATGCGTCGACGCGACGCCTGGGGCGATGGGCTGAAGGCTAACCGCGGCCTGTCATGAATCAAGCTGGGTGGATCGGAAGAGACGGTGCGACTGTAGCCGCCTCTCCCGCCCGCATCGACTGTCGCGCTGTGCCTTCGCTTTGACCTCGCTCTGCTCTCGTTTCTCGTCAGCTGATGGCTAAGAGTTGAGAGGTGACGGCCAACGCTCAGCGGCTGCGCTGGACGCGCACCGAGTTCAGGCCATCCGACAAGCTGAACTCGAAGCTGCCGCCCGCGGGCAGGTCGCGCAACGAGAGTGATGCACTGCCGCCTTGAAGGTCTTGCGCGAGCGTGCTTCTCTTGTCGCCGGCCCAGGTGACTGTGAGGTAAGGGTGCTGCACCGCATCCCAGTTCAGCTGCAGCACGCCCAGCTGTTCGCTCATCTGGATCAGCGGCTTGACGGCCAGCGCGCGTTCGCTTTGCGTGACGTTGGCCGGCTTCGCGACGGTTTGCATCAGCGTGGCGGTGCCCTTCACGATCGTGATGCTGAGGACGGTGCCGGGGTGCGGGACCGTGAAACCGAAGTGCTCGGACTTCAGGTCATGGTCCAGCGACTGTGTCACAAACGGGTACTCGACGCTGCCTTGCGCCGTGACGATGCGCAAGGTGTAAGGCCCGGACCGGGGCGGGCGTGCCTTGCCATACATCGCCTTCAACGGGCGTAAGGTGGCTTGCCCGTTGCCGATCTGCCCGCCGACGAGCAGCAGTTCTTGCGGTGCCACCGCTGCGGCCGAAGCCGCCTGCACCAGCTTGTCAGACGGTGTCAGGTGGACCTGCATCAGCCGGTAGTTGTAATCGGAGAAGGTCTCGCCATCGCAGTAGCTCATGATGTCGTGGGCATTGGCGCTGCGCGGGTCGACGAAGCTCGAGGTGCTTGCGAGATAGCCCCAGATGTAGCGGCCCGGCATGCCCAGCTGCGCGTTCGGATAAGGGTAGGTGGAATCGCCATCGGTCCCGCAGGGCGCATGGCCCAGGCTGAAGTTGTGGCCGAGTTCGTGCATCGCGAACTTGCGCACCGCGCCTTGGTTCTCCGGCCAATCGGCCACCACCGTCGCCTGACCGGGCACATAGCCCAGGCCCATGATGCCCAGCGTGCTCTTCGGCAGAAAGCCGACGTAGTACTCCTCGTCTGACGCGTTCTCCAGGCGATGCAGGTCCGAGATCTCGCCGAGCAGCGCACCGAAGGCATCGCCCCAGCCGCTGTCTGCCGGAATCGCCGTGACCCGCTTCGAGACATAAGCGCCATGGCTTTGTGTCGTGACGCTGGCCACCGGCACCCGCGCCTGCACATAAGGCGCCATGCCGGAGACGACCTTGCCCGTCAGGTTGCCGATCTGGATCGGCACCGTCACCAGCTTGATCGCCACGCCGCCGCCGACGCGCGGCGACAAGGTGTTGCTCTGGCCGTTGCTCAAGCTGACCGTCAGGCGCAGACCTGCCTTCACCGAGTCGGCCGGCAGCGTGGCGGTATAGGCCGTGCTGGCGCTCGGCACTTCCGGCACCGAGCGAGGCAGGTCGCCGGTCGGCGCGACCAGCGCGATCTCCTTCAACAGGCGGCCCGTGCTGTCTTGCACCTTCACGCTGCCGGGGGGCTTGGCTTCTTTCGGGTCGACGCTGGTGACGTTGACCTTGACCAGCGCAGCCTTGTTGGCGACCAGCACGAGCGCGCTGTCACTGCTTGAGAACAGCAGGGATTGGGCGAGGTCGACACCCGCGATCATCGCCGTGGGTGCTGGTGCTGGTTCTGGTGCTGGTGCTGGTGCTGGTGCTGGTGCTGGTGCTGGTGCTGGTGCTGGTGCTGGGCTTGGCGAAGGAGCAGGAGCAGGAGCAGGAGCAGGAGCAGGAGCAGGAGGGTTTGGCTTGGGCGCCGGAGCTGGCGCGGGACTCGGTGCTGGCGGCTTAGGTGCAGGCTTAGGTGCAGGTGCAGGTGCAGGTGCAGGGCCTGGAACTGGCGGTTTAGGATTCGGCGCGGGCGCCGGCGCCGGGCTCGGCCGCGCGGGCTTGCGGTGGTAGCAGGACTTGGCTGCGCTGCTGATCGGGTCGGCGCCGAAGGTCTGGTTGTTGCAGATGCGGCGGCCATCGACGTTGCGATCGACCCAGCGGCCGAAGCCGCCGTACATCACTTGCTGCACGCTGCTCAATGTGAACTCTTGTCCCTCTTGCGCGAGCAGCTCCCAGTTGGCTGCGCCGGCGCCGTCGGGCACATCGCTTTGTGACGGAGGCGATGGCTGGTCGGTGGCGTCATCACTGCCGCTGCCGCAAGCGGTGAGAGAGACCAACAGCATGGCCAGCGTGAGGCGCCATGTCAGCGATGACGATTCGTTCATACGAGCTTTCTGCACAAGAGAGACGGGCCCGCCGGACGCAGCACCCATGCCAGGGTCGCCCCACCAGTGCAAGCCCGTAACAGGCGCGGATCGGCGCTCCTGCGAAGGCTGATGGGCATCGATCCCCGGCTCGTGGCAGCTGCGTTGCAAATCAAGGACTTGCAGCCGATGGCAACGTGAACGGCGATGCGCTCGACACCATCGGTGACAAGTCGCCTGTCGGTTGGTCGGCGATCTTTTTCGTCTCGAAACGACTTGGCCGCGGGGGGCAGCCGTCCTGCGCCGATCGGCAATGGCTGCCATGACCTGAGTGCTGACGAAGCTCGGCGGTGAAAGGAGGGCTTCGAACGTTTTCTGACCTTCCAAGTCAGCCCGTGCCCGATCAACAACCCAGCGGCCTGTGCTTACTTCACCTGTTGTTTGCCGAGCTTTCGCGCTAGCGTGCGGCGGTGCATGCCGAGCCGGCGCGCGGTTTCCGAGATGTTGAAGCCAGTCTCGGCCAGGGTTTCGTGGATGCGTTCCCACTCCAGCGTTTTGATCGAGGTCGAACGGTTCGTCAGCTCCACATCGACCTGGCCATCGCTGCGGCCGAAGGCAGCTTCGATGTCATCGGTGTTCGACGGCTTGGCAAGGTAGTGGCTTGCGCCGAGCTTGATCGCTTCGACGGCGGTAGCGATGCTGGCGAAGCCAGTCAGCACGACAATCTGCATGCCCGGGTCGTGCATGTGCAGTGTTTGCACGCAGGCCAGGCCCGAAGACTCGCCGCTGAGCTTCAGGTCGACGACCGCAAAGCCGGGCGAATGGGTTTGCAGCAGCGCGGTCACTTCATCGAGCTTGGTGGCCAGCAGCACGGTGTAGCCGCGCCGTTCAAACGAACGGCCCAGCGTGCGCGCGAAAGCCGCATCGTCTTCAACGATCAGCAGCAGGCGTTCAGCCGGAGGTTCCAACGTCGACATCAAGGCTCTCTTCTTCCAGCGCGATCTCCGACAAGGGCAGCGACAGCGTCACGATCGCGCCGCCTTCGGGCCGGTTGTTGGCCGTCACGGTGCCGCCCAGTGTGCGCGCCACATTGACCACCAGGAACAGCCCGAGCCCGCCGCCGGGCCGGCCTTTGCTCGATTGATAAGGCTTGCCGAACTGCGCCAGCATCGCCGGTGCAAAGCCCGGGCCGCAATCCATCACCGTCAGCACCAACGAGTGGCCTTCGCGTTCGGCTTCCAGGCGCAGCCCGCGTGGTGAGGCCTCCAGCGCATTGTCGAGCACGTTGCAGATCATCTGCTTGACCGCCGAGTCCGACACCATCGGCAGGTCTTCGCCGAAGCGGTTTTCATACGCGAGCTTGCCGAGCGGGCGGCTGATCCGCCATTCCTTGACGAGGTCATCGAGGAAGGCGCCGACGGTGGTCTCGGCCGACGACTCGCCACGCGCTTCGCCGGCCGACAGCAGGATGCCGCTGACGATCGACTTGCAGCGCAGGATCTGCGTCTGCATCTCCTGCACTTCATTGAGCAGCTCGGGGTCGGAGGTGAAATGCGGCAGCCGCGCCCAATCGCCGAGGATCACCGCCAGCGTGGCCAGCGGCGTGCCGAGTTCATGCGCCGCGCCCGAGGCCAGCAGGCCCATGCGCACGATGTGTTCTTCTTCGGCGGCGCGCTGGCGCAGGTCGGCCAGCCTCGCATCGCGCGCACGCAGGATGCGGCCGATGCGCCCGACGAAGGTCACCAGCAGCGCGGCATTGAGCGCGAAGCAGATCAGCAGGCCCTGGATGTACGGGCTGCTCAGGCCGCCGTGGTGATCGAGCGGCAAGGCCAGCGGCGGCGAGTACAAGGCCAGGCCGGCAAGGCAGGCGCTGGTGATCGCGACCAGCGCCCAGGTCGACCAGGCTTCGAGCAGCACGGTGGCGAGGATCACCTGCAGCAGGTAGAGGAAGGCGAACGGGTTGGTCGCGCCGCCGCTCAGGTAGAGCTGAGCGGTCAGCATCGCGACGTCGCCCAGCAGCGCGAAGAACAGCTCGGCATTGGTGACGCGGCGGCGCGTGCGCCAGCGCAGCAGGCTCGCGAGGTTGAATGCAGCGAGGCCGGCCACCACTTCGAGCATCGAGCCGAGCGGCAACGCGATGCGGTAGCCGAAATGAACGATCGCGATCGTCAGCACCTGCCCGAACACGGCCAACCAGCGCAGCTCGATCAGCTGCTGCAGGCTCTTCAAGCCGGCGGCAGTATCGAGGTTGACGATGCCTGGGCGGCGGGTCTTGAGCCGGGGCGGATTCTTCGGTTCAGCTGCGGGCGGCATCGGCGCTTTCATCGTCGCTGGGGTCAGCGCTAAGCCCTGCATCCTGCCGCATCCGGCGCAATTGCCTTTCATGGCGGGCAACATACAGCGAGCCCGCGGCCACCATCAAGGCCAGGCCGTACCAGGTCAAGGCATAGACCGCATGGCTGTTGCGAAAGCTGACGACGGTCAGTCCACCGGCCGGCCACACCGGGGCCGATGCACCGGGCTCTGGCGCCGCGGCTTCGGCATCGACGAAGTAAGGCGCGCTGCGCTGCAGGCCGCGTGACTGTGTCATGGCCTGCACGTCGCGCGAATACCAACGCTGGGCCGTCGGATCGTTATGACGCAGAAAGCCACCACCCGGCTCGTTCAGGCGCAGCAGGCCGGTGACGGAGACTTCATCGCCGGAAGCGGCCTGTGTGTCGGAGCGTGTGTCGCGCTCGCGCCATTCGGCCGGCACGAAGCCGCGGTTGACCCACACGTGGCTGCCATCGGGCCGGCGCAAGGGCGTCATGACCCAGAAGCCGCTGCCGAGCGTGGTCACCGCCTGCACCCGCGTTTCATGGGTGTGAAGCCACCGCCCTCGCAGTTGCACGTGGCGGTATTCGTCTTGCGCGCTGACGGCGGGTTGTTGATCGAGGCCCGGCGCGTCGACGGCCGGTGCATGCACGCGTTGCTCGACGCGTTCGATCAGATCGAGCTTCCAGGCCCGCCGCTGGACCTGCCAGGTGCCTAACGCCATGAGCGCCAGGAACAAGGCGCCAGCAGCGATCGCCAGCAGCGCCAGAACCAGAGAAGAGCGCGGGCCGCGACGGGATGCATCCGGTGCGGGCCTCGGCCTGGCGCGGCCCTCGGCCGCAGGTGCAGGCGTTTGCACGGTCAGGGCATGTTGCGCATTTCGTGCAGCGAGCTGGGCATCATGTTGTGGTTCAGGTGGTACATCACCCACAGTGATCCACTCAGTGTGATGACCACCAGCACCAGCGTGAAGATCAGCGCCAGCATCGTCCAGCCGCCTTCGGACTTCGCGTTCATGTGCAGGAAATAGATCATGTGCACGACGATCTGCACCACCGCGAAGCCGAGGATCACGAGCGCCGTGGTCGTCGGTTTGTCGAACACCTTGCCCATCACGAGCCAGAACGGAATCGCGGTCAGGATCACCGCCAGGATGAAGCCGGTCGCATAGCCTTTCAGCGTGCTCGGCGCATGGCCGTCGTCGGGATCATCGTGATGATCATCGCCGTGACCCGCGCTGCCGTGGCCGTGCGTGTGTTTGTCAGGTGCGCGTTCGTCATGTGCGCTCATGGCAGCACTCCCATCAGGTACACGAAAGTGAAGACGCCGATCCAGACCACGTCCAGGAAGTGCCAGAACATCGACAGGCACATCAGGCGGCGTTTGTTTTCGGCGATCAGGCCGTGCTTGCCGACCTGGAACATCAGCGTGATCAGCCAGACGATGCCAAAGCTCACGTGCAGCCCGTGCGTGCCGACCAGCGTGAAGAAGGCCGACAGGAAGGCGCTGCGCTGCGGCCCTGCGCCTTCATGGATCAGGTGCGCGAATTCGTAGAGTTCGAGGCTCAGGAAGCCCGCACCCAGCAGGCCGGTGATGCCCAGCCACACCAGCACCGCGCGCACGCGGCTGCGCTGCATCTCCAGCACGGCAAAGCCATAGGTGATCGACGACAGCAGCAGCAGCGAGGTGTTGACCGCTACCAGCGGCAGGTCGAACAGATCGGCGCCCGACGGGCCGGCTGCATAACTGCGCCCCAGCACGCCATAGGTTGCGAACAGACAGGCGAAGATGAGGCAGTCGCTCATCAGGTAAAGCCAGAAGCCGAGCAGCGTGCTGTTTTGCGGGTGGTGCTCGCCGGTCACGTAGAACTGCGGGCGTTCGGTTGCCGAGGCGTTGGCCATCATGGGGGAAGGTGCGGTGAGGTCAGACATGGCCGGCCAACAGAAGGCGGGTGCGATCACCCTCGGTGCGGGAGACTTCTTCCGCCGCGATGTAGTAATCGCGCTGGTAGTTGAAGGTGTGCACGATGATCGCGACCATCAGCACGATGAAGCTGGCAATGACCGGCAACCACATCTGCCAGATCAGCGCGAAGGCGCAGGCTGCGCTCAGTGCGGCGATCACGAAGCCGGCGCCGGTGTTCTTCGGCATGTGGATCGGGATGAAGCCTTCCAGTGGGCGGCTGTACCGGTTCGACTTCATGTCGTACCAGGCGTCGTTGTCGCGAATGATCGGCGTGAACGCGAAGTTGTAGGCCGGTGGCGGCGAGGCGGTCGACCATTCCAGCGTGCGGCCATCCCATGGATCACCGGTGGTGTCGCGCAGCGAATCGCGGCGGATGTAACTCACGACCAGCTGGATCAGGAAGCTGGCGATGCCCAGCGCGATCAGGCAGGCGCCGAACGCGGCGACCTGGAACCAGATCTGCAGCGACTGGTCTTCGAAGTGGCTCAGGCGGCGCGTGACGCCCATCAGGCCCAGCACATACAGCGGCGTGAAGGCGAACCAGAAGCCGGTGATCCAGAACCAGAACGAGCACTTGCCCCAGAACGGATCGAGCTTGTAGCCGAAGGCCTTTGGGAACCAGTAGGTGATGCCGGCCAGCAGGCCGAACAGCACGCCGCCGATGATCACGTTGTGGAAGTGCGCGATCAGGAACAGGCTGTTGTGCAGCACGAAGTCGGCCGGGGGCACGGCCAGCAGCACGCCGGTCATGCCGCCGATCACGAAGGTGATCATGAAGCCGATCGTCCACATCATCGGCAGCTCGAAGCGGATGCGGCCGCGGTACATCGTGAACAGCCAGTTGAAAATCTTCGCACCGGTCGGGATCGAGATGATCATCGTCGTGATGCCGAAGAACGAGTTGACGCTGGCCCCCGAGCCCATCGTGAAGAAGTGGTGCAGCCACACGAGGTAAGACAGGATCGTGATCACGACGGTCGCGTAGACCATCGACGCATAGCCGAACAGGCGCTTGCTGCAGAAGGTGGACACCACTTCCGAGAAGATGCCGAAGGCCGGCAGGATCAGGATGTAGACCTCCGGGTGGCCCCAGATCCAGATCAGGTTGACGTACATCATGGCGTTGCCGCCAAGGTCATTGGTGAAGAAGTTCGTGCCGGCGTAGCGGTCGAGCGAGAGCAGCGCCAGCACGGCGGTCAGCACCGGGAAGGCGGCGACGATGAGGATGTTGGTGCACAGCGCCGTCCAGGTGAAGACGGGCATCTTCATCATCGTCATGCCGGGCGCGCGCATCTTGACGATGGTGGCCAGCAGGTTGACGCCCGACAGCAGCGTGCCGACCCCCGCGATCTGCAATGACCAGATGTAGTAATCGACCCCCACGTCGGGGCTGAAGGCAATGCCTGACAGCGGCGGG
>CAXTCD010000174.1:0-10795 GCA_964242145.1 uncultured Rhizobacter sp. | reverse complement strand
ACTCGCGGGTGCCGGTGATCAACGGCCTGACCAACGAATACCACCCGTGCCAGATCCTCGCTGACATCTTCACCTACATCGAACACCGCGGCAGCATCGCCGGCAAGGTGGTGGCGTGGGTGGGTGACGGCAACAACATGGCCAACACCTGGGTGCAGGCGGCCGACATCCTGGGCTTCACCCTGCACGTCAGCACGCCGGGCGGCTACGAGATCGACTCGAAGGTGGCCGGCGTCACCCGCACCGACTGCGTCAAGACCTTCAAAGACCCGCTCGACGCCTGCCGTGATGCTCACCTCGTGACAACCGACGTTTGGACCAGCATGGGTTTCGAGGCCGAGAACGCGGAGCGCATGAAGGCCTTTGCCGATTGGCGTGTTGATCGCGAAATGATGGCTGCGGCCCAGCCCGATGCGCTGTTCATGCACTGCCTGCCAGCCCACCGCGGCGAAGAGGTCGACGCCGACGTCATCGACGGCCCCCAATCCGTCGTCTGGGACGAAGCCGAGAACCGGATGCACGTGCAAAAGGCACTCATGGAGTTCCTTTTGCTCGGGAGGATCGGATGACATCCGAGCTGATGGTCCGCCAGGGCCTGCATCCCGTTCCGGTGAAGGCTGACTTCGCCACCGCGAAGTCAAGCGCGCCCTGCGCGGGCCGCAACCACAACCGGATGCACGTGCAAAAGGCACTCATGGAGTTCCTTTTGCTCGGGAGGATTGGATGACGACAGGCCCAGCGGCTTCGTGCGGGAACACTCCGCGGCGGGAGATCGGATGACATCCGCCCCGATGGGCCGTTGCTTGCGCTGCGGCCATTGGCAGGCCCCGGCTTGCAGCCCGCCGGTTTCATTGCGCTGCTGAGCGGCCCACCGCGTGAAGATCGCTTTCATTGCCGACCTGCACGCCAACCGCGAAGCGGTCGAAGCGATCCTGGCCCACGCCGATGCCGCAGGCGTGACGAGTTATGTATTTCTCGGTGATTTCGTCGGCTACGGCGCCGACCCCGGATGGGTCGTCGATTGCGTGCGCGGCCATGTGCTGCGCGGCGGCATCGCCGTCAAAGGCAACCACGACGCCGCGGCGGTGATGGGCCCGCAGCCGACGATGGTGCCCGATGCGCGCGAGGTTGTCGCCTGGACGCACGGCCAGCTTCAGCCGCATCAGCTCGAATTCCTCGGCTCGCTGCCGATGACGGCGCTCGATGGCGATCGGCTTTACGTCCACGCCAATGCCTTTGCGCCACCGGAATGGGCTTACATCCACGGCGCCAAAGAGGCTGCGCGCAGCATGAAATCGACCGCCTGCCGCTTCACCGTTTGCGGCCATGTGCACGAGCCCCGCTTGTTTCACTTGGCCGATCGCAGCGAGGGCGGTGAGTTTTCGCCGACCAGCGGTGTCACGATTGCGTTGTCGGCGCAGCGCCAATGGCTGGTGATTCCCGGTTCGGCCGGGCAGCCGCGAGACGGCAATCCGGCAGTCTGTTATGCCACCTTCGAGCCTGAGGGCAGCGAGTTGACTTTTCACCGCGTGCCCTACGACCATGAGGCCGCCGCCGCCAAGGTGCGCGCGGCCGGGCTGCCGGCCCGTTTGGCGAAACGATTGCAAGATGGAATCTGACAAACCCTTCGGCGACAAGAGCCAACCCTTCCTGGCCAAGCCGGTCGCGCAGCCCCGTGTGCCATTGATGGCGGGCCAAGTCATCGATGGCTTTCGGCTCGAAGCGCATTTGCATCAGGGCGCGATGGCGCAGCTGTGGCGCGTGAGCGCGATCGACAGCCCCGACCCGACGCCGCTGATCATGAAGCTGCCGCGCGCGAAGGGCGGTGCCGATCCGTCCAGCATCGTTGGCTTCGAAGTCGAACAGCTGCTGCTGCCTGCGCTGGCCGGCCTGCACATGCCGCGCTTCATCGCCAAGGGCCAGCTCGGCGGCCAGCCTTACGTCGTGATGGAGCGCATCACCGGACCGTCACTGCGGCCTCGCGTCGACGCCGCACCGCTTCCGGTGAAGGACGTCATCGACATCGGCGTGCGCGTGGCCACAGCGCTGCATGACCTGCACCGGCAGCACTTGGTGCACCTCGACGTCAAGCCGGCCAACATCATGTTCCGCCCGCAGGTCGATGGCGCGGGCGGCGAAGCGGTGCTGATCGACTTCAGCGTCTCTCACCACGACCAGTTGCCCGATCTGCAGCCCGAGGAATTCAAGCTGCCGGCAGGCAGCGGCCCCTACGCCTCGCCGGAGCAGGCGCAATCGATTCGAAGCGATCTGCGCAGCGACCTCTTCTCGCTCGGCGTGATGCTGTATCACCTGCTGACCGGGCAGTTTCCGTTCGGCGAGCCCGACAGCCTGCAGGCACTGCGCGAGCGCCTGTACCGCGAGCCGGCCGCGCCGCGCACGCTGCGCCCCGATTGCCC
Organism: uncultured Rhizobacter sp.; assembly: GCA_964242145.1. Classification (GTDB taxonomy): domain Bacteria; phylum Pseudomonadota; class Gammaproteobacteria; order Burkholderiales; family Burkholderiaceae_C; genus Rhizobacter. The sequence goes on along the minus strand of CAXTCD010000174.1, from coordinate 8,378 downwards.
GGCCGCGCTGCAGGAAACCATTCTTCGCTGCCTTGAACCGCAACCCGCCAAACGCCATCAGACCGGCGCGCAACTCGCCTTCGAACTGCTGAACCCCGATCAGGTGGCCTTGACCGAACGCGCGCTGCGCCGCCAGCGCAGCGGCGGGGTCGGCGTGATGCGGCGCTGGTTCTCGGCCCTCGGTGCCGAGGCGGCGCCACACCCGGTCGCGGCCGTGCAGGTGGCGCGCAGCCCGATGGTGCTGGTGGCGGTCGACGTCAGCGTGTCCGAGCCGGCGATGCTGGAGAGCCTGCGCGTCACGGCGCAGCGGCTGCTGCAGGCCGAGCCGGGCGCCCGTCTCACCTGCATCACGGTGCTGAAGACTTACCGCAGCGCCGAAGACGAAGCGCTCGACAAAGACAGCCAGGCCAAGCAAGCCCAGTTGATGGTGGAACTCAAGCATTGGGCGCGTCCGATGGTGCTGGCCTTGAAGCTGCCGACAGATGCCCCTTCCGGCCGCGTGAGCTTTCAGGTGCTGCAGGGCGCAGATGTCGCGCTGGCCATCGTCGACCATGCCCGCAAGAACCATGTCGATCACATCGTGATGGGTGCGCGCAGCATCGGCATCCTGCGCCGTTATCTCGGCAGCGTCGCGATCCAGGTGACGGCGCAGGCCGACTGCAGCGTGACGGTCGCGCGCCACATCCCGCCCAAGCGCTGAGCGCGAAGGCCTGCGCTCCATCCATCGGAGAACTGTCGGGTTCAACCGACACCACAGCCGCCGGGCCGGTGCTACCGTGCCTTGCTTGCGCAGCAGGAGCACACATGAAACGCCTGTGGGACATCTCGCCGCCGATCGCACCCGACTCGCCGCTCTTTCCGGGCGACCAGCCGTATGAGCAGGCATGGACCGCACGCATCGGCCCCGGCTGCCCGGTCAACCTGAGCGCAATCACGATGTCGCCGCACATCGGCGCGCATGCCGATGCGCCGCTGCATTACGCCGATGAGGCTCCCGCGATCGGCGCGGTCGACCTTGCGCCTTACCTCGGCCCCTGCCGCTTGATCCATGCGATCGCCGAGCCGCGCCTGATCCTGCCGGAGCATCTGCCTATGCTGACACAGTCATCACAGCCCCTGCCCCCGCGCGTGCTGGTGCGGACTTGCGAACGCACGCCGACCACCTGGTCGCCCGAGTTCTCAGCCTTCGCACCCCACACGCTGGCCTGGCTGGCCGGCCTGGGGGTGGCGCTCGTCGGCATCGACAGTCCATCGGTCGACCCGGCCGACAGCAAGACGCTCGACAGCCATCAACAACTGCTGCGGCATGGCTTGCGGGTGCTCGAAAACCTGGTGCTCGACGAAGTGCCCGCCGGCGACTATGAGTTGATTGCGTTGCCCTTGAAATTGATGACGGCCTGCGCCTCACCGGTGCGCGCGGTGCTGCGGGAGCTTTGACGATGGCGCTGACACAGAAAGACTGCCTCGCGCTCGACGCGCAAGACCCGCTGGCGCTGCTGCGCGAGCAGTTCGTGCTGCCGCCGGGCGTGATCTACCTCGATGGCAACTCGCTGGGCGTGCTGCCGCGCGCCACGCCGGCGCGGGTGCAAGCGGTGCTGCAACAGGAGTGGGGCCAGGGCCTGATCCGCAGCTGGAACGATGCCGGCTGGATCGACCTGCCGCGCAAGATCGGCAACAAGATCGCCACGCTGATCGGCGCTGGCGAGAACGAGGTCGTCGTGGCCGATTCGACCTCGGTGAATTTGTTCAAGGTGCTCAGCGCCGCGCTGCGCATCGTGCAGACCGACACGCCCACGCGCAAGCTGATCGTCTCCGAGCGCAGCAACTTCCCGACCGATCTCTACATCGCCGAGAGCCTGGCCGCGCAGCATGGCATGGACTTGCTGCTCGTCGAGCCGCAGGAGATCGAAGCCAGCCTGAACGACACGGTGGCGGTGCTGATGCTGACGCAGGTCAACTACCGAACAGGCCATCTGCATGACATGGCCGCCCTTACCCGAAGCGCGCACCGCGCCGGCGCGCTGACCGTCTGGGACCTCGCCCACAGCGCTGGCGCCTTGCCGGTCGATCTGACTCGCAGCCAGGCCGACTTCGCGGTCGGCTGCGGCTACAAATACCTCAATGGCGGCCCCGGCGCGCCGGCCTTCGTGTGGGCCCACCCGCGCCACGCCGGGCGTGTGGAGCAACCGCTGTCGGGCTGGCTCGGGCACGCGGCACCGTTCGAGTTCAACCCTGGCTACCGGCCTGCCGCTGGCATCGCACGTTATCAATGCGGCACGCCAGCGATTCTTGCGATGGCGGCGCTGGAATGCGGTGTTGACACCGTGCGATCGGTCGACATGCAGGAACTGCGGCGCAAGTCGATTGCGCTCAGTGAAGCTTTCATCGCGTTGGTCGAAGCGCGCTGCGCCGGCCAGGGCCTGGCACTCGCCTCGCCGTGCGATGCCGCGCAACGAGGAAGCCATGTCAGCTTCTCGCACACGCAGGGCTATCCGATCATGCAAGCCTTGATTGGGCGCGGCGTGATTGGCGACTTTCGCGCCGGCGATGCAGCCGGCCCCGGCAGCGCCGATCTGCTGCGCTTCGGCTTCACGCCGCTGTACACCAGCTTCATCGACGTGTGGGAGGCCGTCGAGCACCTGCGCCAGATTTTGCACAGCGGCGAGTGGCAGCAGGCGAGGTTCCATCAGCGCGGCACCGTGACCTGACGCCACCTCACAGCGCCAATGAACCGCCCCACCCCATGAACCAAGACAAGATCGAACACGAAGGCGCGAAGCTCGACTTCAGCCAGGACATGAGCTACGCCGATTACCTGCATCTCGATCAATTGCTGAGTGCGCAGGCGCCGCTGTCACCCGATCACAACGAGATGCTGTTCATCGTGCAGCACCAGACCAGCGAGCTGTGGATGAAGCTGATGCTGCATGAGCTGCGCGCAGCCGTTGATCGCATCGCACGCGACGATCTCGGCAGTGCCTTCAAGATGCTCGCGCGCGTCAGCCGCATCATGGAACAGCTGGTGCACGCCTGGGATGTACTGGCCACGATGACGCCGCCGGAATACACCGCCATCCGGCCTTATCTCAGCCACAGCAGCGGCTTTCAGAGCTGGCAATACCGCTGCATCGAATTCATGCTCGGCAACAAGAATGCGGCCTTGCGCCAGCCGCATCTGCATCGGCCGGATCTGCTGGCGCAGGTCGATGCCGCATGGCAAGCCCCATCGCTGTACGACGAATCATTGCGGCTGCTGGCCCGGCGCGGCATCGCCGTGCCGGGCTCACACGCTGAGCGCGACTGGACTCAACCTTATGTCGCCAGCGACGGGGTCGAACAAGCCTGGCTGGTGGTCTACCGAGACCCGAAAGATCACTGGGATCTCTATCAACTGGGCGAAGAGCTGACCGATCTCGAAGATGCCTTTCGGCTCTGGCGCTTTCGCCATGTGACCACGGTCGAGCGTGTGATTGGCTTTAAGCGTGGCACAGGTGGCACCGGCGGTGTGAGCTATCTGCGCAAGATGCTGGACGTGGTGCTGTTCCCCGAGATCTGGTCACTGCGCACGCACCTTTGACGAGGCGCCATGGAGGGCCGATGCAGGTGAATGCAGCTCAATAATCAACACGATCAACAGTGATCCGCAACGCGACCAGAAAACACATGCCGCTCATTCATCGCGGCAGGTTCATGGCCCGCACCACAGCGAGCCCGCGGCTCGCGTCGATCAATCGGTGCCTTGCGGAAACACCAGCACCGCGCGCGTCGAGCCGGTGTGGTTGACCGACACGCGGCGCTCCAGCATCTTGCCGTTCAACGTTGCCTGCATCTTGTATTGGCCTGGCGGCACCTTCACCCACAGGTAAGGGCCCTCGGTCTTGGCTTGCAGCACCACGTTGCCGGCTTTGTCGGTCAACTTGACCTCGACATCGGCCGTGAACTGGTCGCGTGCGCCGGCTTTCTCATACAGCTCGATGTTCAGCGGATAGCTGCTGCGCGCCTGTTTGAACGCAGGAATCTGCTCGTAGGCGGTGCCACCGGTCACATAGGTCGCAGCGCCCGATTGCTGCTCGCTGGGGAGAGGCAACAGATCTTCCTGGGCCCAGACCGAGGCGCTGGTCAGCGTCAATGCGGTCAGCACGGCGAGCGTGGATTGGCGGAATGTGTTCATGGTCAGTTCCTCTCTTGAGACTCTAAGCTCCATGAGACCGCCGATGCCCCTACCTGTTCCCGCCCAGCGACACAAAACGAACTTGTCCTACATCTGCGCGGCGCCGATGTGAAAACGCCCTCGCCGCATCGCGGCAAGGGCGTCTTTGGAATCGCCGCAAGGCACCGAATTGCCTTGCTTCGGCGCATCAGCCCGATCAGCCCGGATTGACCGGCACGAAGATGCGCCCGCCATCGCGCTGCACCAGCAAGGCCACGCTCTTCGGCTTGCCTTGCATCACGCTGCGCACCTGATCGACCGATTGCACCGGCTTGCCATTGATGGCCAGCAGCACATCACCGACTTCGATACCGGCGCGTGCGGCCGGGCCGCTCACGTTCTCGACCACCAGGCCTTGATCGATGCCCGACTGCTTGCGCTCTTCACGCGTCAACTGCCGCAGTGCGAGGCCCAATTGGCCGCCTTGGGCGGCGCCATCGGAATCGGCCACCTGCGTCGCGGCATCGTCAATACCGCCGAGCTTGGCGTCGATGTCGCGCGCCGCATGGTCGCGCCAGACCTTCAGCTTGACCTTGTCACCGGGCGCTGCGAGACCGATCAGGCTCGACAAATTGCCCGAGCGGCTGACGGCTTCGCCATTGACTTCAGTGATCACGTCACCCGGCTTCAAGCCGGCATTCGCGGCCGCGCTGTTCGGCGTCACGCTGGACACCAGCGCGCCATCCGGGCGGGTCAGGCCGAACGATTCGGCCAGCGTCTGGTTCAGGTCCTGGATCGTCACGCCCAAGCGGCCATGCGAGGCCTTGCCGGTCGCGACGATCTGGTCTTTGACCTTCAGCGCCACGTTGATCGGGATCGCAAAGCTCAAGCCCTGGAAGCCGCCGCTTTGCGAATAGATCTGCGCATTGATGCCGATCACCGAGCCGGTGCCGTCAAACAACGGGCCGCCGGAGTTGCCAGGGTTCACCGCCGCATCGGTCTGGATGAACGGCACGACGCTGTCGCCCGGCAGCGAGCGGCCCTTGGCGCTGACGATGCCTTGCGTGGCCGTTTGCTCCAGGCCGTAAGGCGCGCCGATGGCCAGCACCGGGTCGCCCACTTCAACCTGCTTCGGGTCGCCCAGGCGCACCGTCGGCAGGTTCTTCGCGTTGATGCGCAGCACCGCGATGTCGGTGGTCGCGTCAGCACCCAAGACCTTGGCGGAGAACTCGCGGCGATCGCTCAGTTTGACCAGCACTTCCTTGGCTTCGCGCACCACATGGGCGTTGGTCAGGATCAGGCCATCGCTGCTGATGATGAAGCCCGAGCCCTGGCCGCGAAACGGTGTCGACGGGTTTTGCCGGCCGCGCTGCTGCATGCCCGGCAGGCCGCGGAAAAACTGGAAGAACGGGTCGTTCTCGGCACCGGGTGGCAAGCCGCCTTGCGATTGCTCTTCGGCCGTGACCTTGTGCAGCCCTTCCACAGTCACGCCGACCACGGCCGGGCCGGCCTGTACGACGATGGCACGGTAGTTCGGCACCATGCCTTGCGCAGGCACCAAGGCCACCGGCGGCGGCGCGGTAACCGGTGCGGTTACAGCGGCAGGCGCGGCCGCCATCCGTTGCGCAGGGGCCGTGGCGGCGGGTTCGGTGACACCATTCAGCTTGTCTTGGACCTTTGTCCACTCCGGCTTGAGGCTGAATGCGCCGGCCGTGCCGACTGCCAGTACGCCCGCTGCCACCAGCGCAGCGCTCAGTGTGTTGACTTTCATGAGAAATCCTTTTGTGCAGGGGTCCGCGGAACATTCCGCCTGGTCGCCACGATAAGCGGGGCAGATTAGGCGTGCATTAGCGCTGAGTTAAGCGAATGTTAGGACCTGATTTGAGGTCAAGCCGTCATTGCCTGCACTCAAGTCACGCCCGTGGCCGACAGCGTTCGCGGCACCGCCCCCATGTCGCGCCAGGCGGCCGGGTGGCAGGTGAACAGCAGCACCTGATGGCGCTGCGCCGCATCGAAGATCACGCGCTTCATCTGCTGCAGCCGCTGGTCATCGCTGTGCACCAGCGCGTCATCCAGGATGATCAAGGTCGGTCGGCCCGCCTCTTTCAACAGATCGGCATAAGCCAGCCGGCTGATCACGCCCATCTGCTCGCGCGCACCGAAACTCAAGCTCGACACTGGGCCGCTTTGGGCACCCGCCGCGCCGATGCGGGTCAGCTGGCCCGGCGTGAGCTTGTCGTCGATGTCGAGCGTGGCTTGCGGAAAGATCAGCTGCAGATAACGGTTCACATGCCGCTGCAGCGGCGCCTGCAAGCGCTGTGTCAGGTCGCGCCGCTTGGCCTCGAGCAAAGTCAACAACAGGTCGAGCGCGTCGGCGCGTTGCTTCAGTTCGAGGTAACGGCGTTCGGCCGCTTCGGCGCGAACCGCTTGCAGCGCACGTTCTTCTTCCAATCCTTGTGCGCCGGCCTCTTCGAGCTTGCCTTGCAGCAAGGTCATCGTCGTTTGCCGCTCGCTGAAGGCGCGCTGCGCCTGATCGGCGCTGCGCTTGAAGCGCTCGACGTCCTGCGCCAGGATTTCCGGCCTTGCGGTATCGACTTCCTCCTGCTTGGCTTTCAGCCTGAGCAGCAAGGCCTCGCGATCGCCCCGCCGTTGCCGCAGGCTCTGGCCCAGTTCGCGCTCGCGATGTTGGCGGGCCGGATCATCGAGCACCTGCTTCAAGGCATCGCGCTCGCGCAACGCGGCGTCTCGTTGCGTCAAGGCGGCGTGCAAAGCCTGCTGGGTCGCGAGGGCCTGCTGACCGATGCGGTCCAGATGCACCTTTGCGGCTTGCTGGCCTGTGGTGGCTTGGGCCAAGGCTTCATGGGGCGCAAGTACCGGGCGAGCCAGGGCCTCGCGGCTCACCTCGCCCGGCCCATCGCGATGGAAATCAGCGCTGGCTGAATCATGGTCAGCGCCGTCCAGCGCCTGTCCCTCGTCGGGCGCGTTCAGCAGAAGCTGCGCCAGCTGAGCTTGCGCATCACGCTCGCGGGCCGTGTGCTCGGCCAAGTCGGCGCGCAAGCCATCGAGCCCTTTCGGCGCCAGATGGGCCAGGGCTTTCTCGCCATGCTGAATGTCTTTCAGCGCCTGCTGATGGCCGGCGTGCCGCGCCTCGGCCTCGGCCAGCGTTGCCACGCCCAGGCCCTGCAACAGCGCCTGGTGCGCGGCGCCCAACTCGGCCGCATCGCGCGCCAGCTCGGCCAAATCGGCACCACCCGGAATGATCTGCAAGCGGCCGACGTTCGGGATGTCGAGCTCGGCGGCACTCGTGATCAGCTGTTCGCCCTCGCCGCTCACGCGCTGGCCCGCCAGCTGAAGGCTGACCTCGGGCGCCAGTGCATAGCGCAGGCGCGTGGCAGCCACGTCCTGGCGAATGCGCAGTTCATTCAAGCGGGCATGTTGATCGCGCAAGCGGGCGATGTCAGCCGGCTTCAACTCTGACGCGACCGCGAGCTTGCGATCGGCATTCAACTGCGCGAGTTCAGACTCGGCCTGAGCCAGCGTCGCGCTCACGGCAGTGATGCGCGAGCGGGCCTCGTCGGTCCGCCGCTGGACTTCGGCGCGCAGGTTTTTCTGTGTCACGCTCGCGAGCGTCGCGCTGGCCTGCCGATACGCCGCCTCGGCTTCGGCGCGCGGGCCGGCCGAGAGCTCATCGGCCCGCTTCGCGTTGTGCAGGTCGCGCTCCGCGGCCTGAAAGTCGGTTTCCCGCCGCTTCCAATCGTTCTGCTGCCGATCGAAGTTGGCGAGTTGCTCGTCCATCAGCTGAAGTTGCTCATCGAACTGTTTCAGTGCCGCCTGATCGGCCTCCAATTGCTGCTTCAGCCCCTGGATCGCGCCAAGCCGGGCCTGCGCCTGGTTCTGCTGTGCCCGCAAGACATCCCAAGGCTGCGTCGCGGCTTCGGCGGTGTGCTCGGCCCGCAGGCGCCCAAGTTGGTCGACCTGATCGCGGTAACTGGCGATGCGCGCATCGAGTTCCAGCACGCGCTTCATGACCTCCTCGCGTTCAGCGATCACCTCGGCATACGCCTGGCGCGGCTTGCCGGTGGCAGTGAGCAAGGCATCGCGCTCGCTGCGCACGCGCTGGATCACGTCGTCACCCTGGCTGCTTGCGACCTCGCTGACCGATTGATCAAGCGCCTTGCGCAGATGATCGGTCGCGATGGTGCCCTCGCGCGTGCGCATGCCCACGATC
>CAXTCD010000173.1:0-10827 GCA_964242145.1 uncultured Rhizobacter sp. | reverse complement strand
ACCTCATCGGCGTTCAAACTCTACCGCGCTGGTCTGGACTGAACATACAAGCAGGTGAATTGATTTCGGCCTGTTCCGTGCAGAGTAGAGGGCGCCATCGGGCGAAGGTGTATGCATTCGCAACACGCTCAATCCGCGCGCGCTCTGCATTCACAGAGCTTGTAAACCCATGCCAATTGATGCGATCGGGCACGGCCCACCGCGACGGGCGCATCGCTTGAAGCATGAACGGAGGGCGACCCTGTGCCACGACACAATCGGCGTTCTTTATGCCGCGTCCGATCTGCCATGACATTTGCCGAACAGCTGAAGCAGCTCCCGCCCATCGATCACCTGAGCGCGCTGCATTTGCGCGATCAGCATGGCCATCTCATCTCAAGCATCCACAACCGGCCGGGCCAAGCGGGCTCACTGGCGGTATATGCCGCGCTGGCAGCGAAGTTCGGTGTCATCGACAGCGCGGCTGCGGTGCAAGGCCTGGCGCTGTATGCGGAGCACACCGAGGATGCCCGGCGCCACCCCGGCAAGCATCCGAACATCGACCGCTTGCTCGCAGTGCTAACGCAAGGCCAGGTCTATCGCGTGGAACTCGTATGGGTCGAGGCAGGGCTTGACTGAGGTTCAGCGCTCACCTCATTCGTGCGTCGTGACGATGGGGCACGCTCAAGCGCACAGGTAGAGCCGGCACCCCACGGCGCCGCACTTCAGCGAAATGCGCGGATGTTTCGGTTCAACATCGATTCGGTATGGTGCAACTGACTGACCGACAACAGACCTGGCTGTGTCAGTAAATCGAAATCGTTGCTCACCACGGCCTCGCTCACGGTCTCGTCATAAAAATAGACGATGTCCGAACGAAGGCGTCCATTGGCCTCACTGACGACACGGTGAATGCATTTGCGCCCTTGCTGCGAGCCGTCACCATGAAGCAGATGCAGCAACAGTTCCCCGCCGTCAGAGAGCGGCACCGTTGCACGGCGGACGATCTGGGCATTTTCGTAAGCGATCAAGCCTGTTCCTCCGATGAGCCGATGCGAGGCTGGCCAAGAAGCCGAATGCCGCGCAGAAAGCCGACACGATAACCGGTTGCACAAAAGGTCTGTATCGCCGCCTTGCCGGAGGTGTGACTCGAGGTGACTTTGCTGCTGTGCGACACGCATCAAGCAGCAAATTTTGGAACCGATTCCAGGTTTTGAGATGTATCCACGGATACTTTTCCATTCAAGCCAATTCGTATCTGGCGGTGACGCCCGCAGTGCGATCGCACGCGATTTTTGGCTTGAACACTGGACTTTCGGCCGACCGCCTCAGTACCAGTGAGCCGGAAATTGATAGTCACCCCCAACCAATCAACGGTCAAAACTGATTCAATCGCTAACCTAAATTGGAACCGGTTCCAAGATAATACAGGGAGGGTCATTCAAACACCCTTCAAGGAGACAACATGGACTTGAAATTTGGAAGCCACCCCGCGCCAGCGCTCGCCGCAAGCTTGGGGTTGTGCATAGCAATACTGGCCGGATGCGGCGGAAGTGATAGCCAATCCGTATCGAGCCAACCCGCCAGCGCAGATGCCGAGCGCATGCAAGCATTGGCCGTCGCGACAGGCATCAGCGGTCAGTTCTCGCTGCAAAGCGTGCAGACAGGCCAATGCGCCGGCCTGCTGCCCGGCAACACCGGTGGCGGCGCCAAAGTGCAGTTGGCCAACTGCACGGGCGACGCCTTGCAGCTGTTCGATATCACCGAGGTGTCGTCAGGCCTTTACCGCTTCGTCATCAGTGGCACCGGCAAGACCCTTGATGTGGAGCACGCCTCCAGCAGCGACGCTGCGCCATTGCAGCAATGGGACGACAACACCACACCTGCACAGCGGTTCAAGCTGAATTCCGTTAGCGATGGCGTCTACACCCTCGTCAACCTGAACAGCAACAAATGTCTGCAGGCTGCTGACGCATCGAGCGTTCGCCAATACACCTGCAACAACAGCGCTTCTCAGCAATTCAAGCTGGGTGGAAAGTCGACGCCGACTCCAACAAATCCGGACCCGACGCCGACTCCCACCAATCCCACTCCTACGCTAACAGGCTATGTGCCCTTATTTCCCGCAGGCACCAGCCTCACCGAACAGATCCAGACCACCGAGCCCGATGGCACGCTGATCACCTACATCGGCATGCGCGGGGTCGAACGCCATGCACGTGAACGCGGTGAAGACTGGAACTTGCCTGACGTTCAACCAGGCCGTTACCTGACCTTCCCGCACCATTACTTTCAGAACCGCACCTTCGGCTTGGTCGTTCGCGATGAAGTGCCTGCAGGGCGCCAAAAGATCACCATCAGCATGCGTGTCAACGATGGCACCTTCAATGGCACGACTTTCAGCCTCTTCCGCAATGTCGAAGATCTGACCGTTCGCGATTTCGGATGGGCACTGAACTACGGTTTCAACAATCCGAAGTTCCTGAACCGCGACAACTATCCGCAACCGATTTGTATCGCCGGTCAACCGGATGCCGATTGCCAGATGATCGTGGACTCCAACTGGCGGACCAACCCGGAGCACTCAAAGCTCAAGATCGGTGACCCGATCGAGCTTGCGCCAGCTCCCCGTCTCGACTACGACACCACGACGGGCAGCGCGCTGATCGATGGTGGCGGTGCTCGCTACTACTCGTTCGAACATCTCTATGTGGTCGGTGTGGGCCTGCGCCCTTGGTACGGTATCGCGCCCAATCTCGATTCCGCACCGCTGCCTGACAGCACCTTGCTCGGCGGTCAAACCAGTTTGTCATACAACTATTCGGAAGAGCCGATGCGCGTCTTCCAGCAGATGGCCAACAACATCGGCATCCAGAACTCCAAGCGTTTCGTGGAAGGCCGCCGTCTGTTCCATACCTCGTTTGCAGACGGCAAGCACTCTGAGCATCCGGACGAGAACCCGGTTTTCTCGGCGCACGCCAACCAGCTTGGACCGCGCTTTAATGAAGTTAGCTGCATCGCCTGCCACCAGCAAAACGGCCGCAGCGCAGCGCCGACCGCTGGTTCACGCTTTACTGCAACCATCTTGACCGGAACCGTAGGCTCCAATGGCAAGCGCACCCCGGATGGCACTTATGGGCTGAACGTGCTGCAGCGGACCCAGTCTGGCGGCCCGGACTACAGCGTCAACGTCAAGCGTTATGACACCACGGTTCGCACGCTGTCGGGCGGTGAAACGGTGGAGTTGCAAAAGCCGGTGTATGAGTTCAAAGGCCCAGTGCCTGCGCAGTTCTCGGCTCGCCAAGCGCCTCAAGTCATCGGCATGGGCCTGATCGAAGCCTTGCCTGAAACCACGATCCTGGCGCTGGCCGATCCGGACGACAAGAACGGCGACGGCGTGCGCGGTATCGCCAATTTGGTGGCCGATCCCGAAACGGGTCAGACCCGCGTGGGCCGCTACGGCTGGAAGGCAGCCAAGGCCAGCCTGCGTCATCAAGCCGCAGAAGCCTTGGTCAACGACATGGGTGTGGTTTCGCCGGTGTACCCGTCACGCAGCTGCCAGCAGGGCTCTGCCGACTGCCGCACCAAGCCGCAAGGCCAAGGTCTCAATGCACAAGAGTTGGAGCGCTTGACACAGTACGTTGAACTGCTGGCCGTGCCTGCCCAGCGCAGCTTGCGCAGCGGCTTCCCGTCGGATGCACGCGTCTCGCCGGAACACAACGTGGACCCAGGCAAGATCGAACGTGGCGCCAGCCTGTTCACTCAAGCCAACTGTGCGGCTTGCCATACCGCCACCTTGAAGACGGGCAACACCCACCCGCTCGCCGAACTCCGCAATCAGACGATCCATCCGTACACCAACCTGTTGCTGCATGACATGGGCACCGGCCTGGCGGACAACGTTGCCGAAGGAAAAGCACAGCCAAACATGTGGCGTACCGCGCCGCTGTGGGGCTTGGGCTCGCTCCAGTACGTTCAGAACGGCGCTCAGAATGTGCGTTATCTGCACGATGGCCGCGCACGTACGCTGACCGAATCCATCCTGTGGCATGGCGGAGAAGCCGACAAGAGCCGTCAGAAGTTCGAGGCCTTCTCGAAAGACGATCGCTCTGCGGTGATCGCCTTCCTGAATTCGCTGTAACAGACTTCAGCGTCCTCAGCACGGGGGTCAGCGGCTTGCCGCTGACCCCCGTTTTCATTGAGGTTATTGATCAGGCAAGTGCAAACTCCCACCGCAAACACGCCGGCAAACCGCGGCGTCCTCAAGCTTCTTGTCAAAACGCCGAAATGACTGAGCGCCGTTGGGCGTTCCTGACAACAAGACCGAAGGACATCTGATGAGTTTGCAAAAGAAATTGGCCTGGGCATTCGCCGCATTGATGTTCTTGATGACGGGCGTCGCAGCCGTCGGTGCGTTCCAGGCCAAGCGTCTGTTCGAGAACGGCGACTTCTATGACTGGAACATCGTGCCTGCCTATGAGGCCATGCACCTGGTGATCGGCTCGGTCACGCAGATTGAGCGTGGTGACCTGGATCACATGCCGGAAGCCACGATCGCCGACCTTGAAAAGCAGACACAAGCTGGCCTGGATGCTTACCAAAAGCTGCTGGCAGACGATGAAGACAAGCGCAATTTCGAAAGCGTCAAGGCGAGCTTGAAGGCTTATCTCGACAACGCGGCGGCCCATCGGAAGGCGGGTTCTACGTCTGCCGCCGCGACCGATGCCTACAAGGCTTTCACTGCTGCCACGGCGCAATGGTGGGGCTACAACCAGACGCTGTCGAAGAGCTATGCGGCCGACTCGCGTCACCAATACCACGAGGGGCTGGTGTGGATGGGCGTGTGCCTGGCGATCGGCATTGCTGGGGGCATCGGCATTTCGATTGCGCTGACTCGCTCGATCATGCGTTCGCTCGGTGGTGAGCCTGCCACGGCGGCCTCAGTGGCGCGGGAAATCGGTGCTGGCAATCTGGCCATCGAACTGCGTTTGCAGGGTGCGCATGACCAAAGCGTGATGTCGGCCATGGGTGTAATGCGCAACGAACTCTCCCACATCGTGCAGCAGGTGCGTGACAGCAGCGATGTCATTGCCAGCGCGTCGGGTCAGATCGCAACCGGCAACATGGACCTCAGCCAACGCACTGAAGAGCAGGCGAGCCGGCTGCAGCACACGGCAGCGTCGATGGAGCAGCTCAGCAGCACGGTGCGCACGAGCGCGGAAACCGCACGCCAGGCCAATGAACTCGCGCAATCGGCATCGACTGCGGCCAGCAACGGAGGCAACGCGGTCCAGCAGGTGGTGTCGACGATGGAAGATATCGCGAGCGCTTCACGCAAGATCGTCGAGATCATCAGCGTCGTCGATGGCATCGCGTTCCAGACCAACATCCTCGCGCTCAACGCGGCAGTGGAAGCGGCACGTGCAGGCGAGCAGGGCCGTGGCTTTGCGGTGGTGGCCGGCGAGGTTCGGTCGCTGGCGCAGCGCGCTGCAGCCGCAGCTCAGGAGATCAAATCCTTGATCACGGCCAGCACCGAAACCGTCGACACCGGCAGCCGCCTGGCCGCCGATGCCGGGCAATCGATGAGCGACATCGTCTCGCAGGTCCGCCGCGTCAGCACACTGATCAGCGAGATCACCACCATCACCGGCGAGCAGAACCAGGGCCTGCAGCAAGTCACGGCCGCGGTGAGCCAACTCGATCAGGTGACGCAACAGAACGCGGCGGCCGTGGAAGAAAACGCTGCAGCGGCAGAAAGCTTGCGGCTGCAAGCCGGCCGCCTGGCCGAAGTGGTGGCAGTCTTCAAGCTGACGGGTGCTGCGCAAGTACGACGTTAGTCATCTTTCGTCAGATCCGCTTCGGTGCGCATGCGGATCTGCCTCCAGGAACTGTGGTGCGGGTTGTTGCGTGCGGTCGGCACGCAGTTCGCCGCTGTCAGCGCCGCCGGTCCTCAAGGCTGATGGCAAACGGCCGAAGCTGTGGTTGACACCGCGGCATCTTGCCAATGCATCGCGGCAGGGCCTGGAGAAACCCGATGAAATTCCGTTTGAAGCTCACTCATCAGCTCTTGCTCGCCTTCGGGTTGGTGGTTTGCTTTTCGCTCGTGCTGTCGTTCACCGGGCTGAGCCAACTGGGCGTGATGCAGCGCCATTTCGATGGGGTGATGGACCGGACCTTGCCGACCTTGACAGCCCTCAGCGAATTGAACGACCGGCTGCAGCTGGTTCGCTCCGCCCAACTGCAGCATTTGTCCGCGCCAACGATGCCGGAAAAAGACAAGGAAGAAGTCCAGGTCAAGGCGGCGGTGCTGAAATTCGACCAGACCTTGGCGAAGTATTTCGAAGCGGCCGCGGCCGACAGCGACGCCGCCCTCAACGATGCATTGAAGGCGCGGGTGGCGGCCTTCCATGCCGATCGACCTCAATTCATCCAGATGTCCAACTCATCGGCCGGTGGTGAGACCGTGCGCTTGCTGGAAGCACGCGAGTTTCTGAACGGCCCGGCCTTGGCGGCCTACCAAGGGGCGGACGAAGCGATCAAGCACCTGTGGGTGGAACAGGTGCGCCGCGTCGACGAGGCGCGCACTGCGGGCAGCAACAGCCAGGCTTCGGCTCGGCAAACCCTGATGGGCGTGACCTTGCTGTCGATGATTCTTTCGATGGCCCTGGCATTGTTCATTTCACGGCGAGTGACACAGTTACTCGGCGCCGAACCGACCGAGGTGGCGCAGATTGCCCGGCGCATTGCCAACGGCGACCTGTCTCAGCCCGTATCGGTGCCACAAAACGTGCAAGACAGCGTGATGGCGTCGATGGCGCAAATGCAAGATCAGCTGCGCCGACTGCTGGGCGAAATCCAGGAGACCGCAAAAGGCATTCTGGTGGGCGTGAGCGAGATCGCAAGCGGCAACCTCGACTTGAGCCGGCGCACCGAGCAGCAGGCCAGCAACCTGCAAAACAGCACCTCCACCGTCGAACAGATGACGACCGCCCTCAGCGTCAGCACCGGCAACGCGCGCAAGGCCAATGAGCTGGCGCAGGAAGCCTCGCAAGCGGCCGAAACGGGTGGCACCGTGGTGAGGCAGATGGTCGACATCATGGGCGCCATCTCGCAAGGCGGCCAGAAGGTCGCCCAAATCCTGAGCGTGATCGAAGGCATCTCTGCCCAGACCAACATCCTTGCGCTGAACGCCGCCGTGGAGGCTGCGCGTGCGGGCGAGCAAGGCCGGGGCTTTGCCGTCGTGGCCAGCGAAGTGCGCAGCCTGGCGCAACGCAGCGCCGCCGCCGCGAAAGAGATCTCGGGGCTGATCCGTCAATCCGCCGAGACCACCGGCCAGGGCCTGGTGCTGGCCCGATCGGCCGGTGTGGCCATCGGTGGCATTGTCGATCGGGTGCGCCATCTCGACGCATTGATGAATCAGGTGACCCTGGCCATCGAACAACAGCACACCGGGATCGCCCAGGTGAATCAGGGCATCAGTCTGTTCGAACAAACGGCGCAGCAGAACGCGGCGCTCGTCGAGCAGAGTTCAGCGGCGGCCGAGTCTCTGAAGCATCAAACCGAACGCATGGTCATGACCACCGCGCAGTTCAATCTCGGCCACGCTTGAGCTGCTTATCTCGGCACACAGTTTCGGCATCCAACCACGACCCGATCAAGCTGCGAGCGATTGGGCGTAGCCCACCCGAGATGCCATGTTAGGTTCGCTCGGCTTCAGGTACGACTCGCTGAAGGCCTGCGTGGCACCTGCGACGTCGCTTGTGGACTTCACCGCTGAAATGGCGTCCTGATACCCACCGGTGGTCAACTCCTGCCTCATGAAGCCGTAGCTTGCGGCCTGGCTGGTTGTGGCAAGGCCATGTTCGCGTGCGTAATCGATGAGTCCTTGTTTGCGAGCACCACTCCATTGAGCAATGCCCGAACCATTCTGATTGTCTTCGGCCATGTTCTTGCCGATGTCACCGGTGATGCCGCCGTTCTGGTTCATGCCCGAATTCATCCCGGCGCTTTCATGCCAGAGGTTGCCAACGACACCTGCCGCCTGATTTTTGGTCAGGCCAAAGTCTCTCTGCAGGTTGTCCATGTACATCTTTGCAACCTTACTGCTTTCCTCAGGGGTGTTTAGACGCGTCTGAGCGGTGCGGTCAAGGCCGCCGTATTCATCGCTGGAATTGCCGGCCGAGGTCGCTGCAGTGGTTGAAGGTGCTGGTGTTGCCGTCGTGCCAGAAGTTTCTGGCAAAGCCGACGATTGCCCACCACCGCCGCCGCTGCCCGCAGGGGCCACGCCACCGGCAGCACTCGGTGCCGCACCATCACCTGCACCCGTGGTCGGCGCCACTGAACCGCCCGAGCCGCCATCCACGGCACTGGGCGCCGCGTCGCCACCCGCACCAGCGCTTGGTGCAACGGCGCCGCCTGAGCCACCGCCCCCACCGCCACCGGAGACTGCGCTCGGTGAGCTGCTGCCGCTGTCCGACGAATTTTGCGAGTTCTGCGCCAGCATCTGTTGAAGAACCATCTCCACGACGTGTTGCAGCCACTCCATCAGCTGGTTACCAGCGGTAGTTTGCGATTCGTCGCTGCCCTCGCTCAAAGCCGATTCTTCTGCGGGTACCTCATCGACCGAACCGGTCGATGGCACCTGGCTTACGCCGTCGGCAGAGTTCGCGCTGGGCGTTTGCGTTTCTTCCGTGGGTTCGGTCGGCGGCGCGTAGTTAATCGGCGCATAACTGGTCGGTTGGTAATTGGTATTGATCATTTGATGGGCTCCAACGGCGATTAATGACTTGGGAAGCCGAAATTTGGGACTTCGCACACAGATGGTTGGATACCGCCCCGAAGCAATCCGTGCACATGCGAAAAATCGATCGCAACAGAACGTTTTGTCGTGCGGAATCGAATGACGGCGCTTGGACCGTCTGCCGGCGGGTGGCCGATCGAGTCGTCCCTGAGGCCGGATGGAGAGCTGGCACCCGGCCGAATGCATCGGCGAAGTCGGCAGCGCGATTTTTCCTGAGCTGCTCGGCTGGCCTTCGAGGCCGGCTTGAAGGGCTGGAGCGGTCCACAACGGCTTCTTGAACTACACCAAGTTCGATGTCGATGGCGATGCCTGGCATGGCCCCGAGCGGGGCCGCTCTACCTTTTCATGGTGATCCTCAACGAGGCCGAGCAGGAATTGAGAACCGACCCTCGGCTCGCCTCTCGCGCCTGCTGGGACTACAACCTCGTTCTGCATGGGGTCCCTGACGCCACTGCTTTTCTTGCTGTTGGCAGGCCGGCGTTCAGCGCATAGAAGCCTCCCATACCGAAAAAGAGGAACTCGCCGACGCTGAACCCGCAGACATCTTCGAAGGCTTTCCGCACCAAGGCATGCCTGTGCCTCAACAAGTTTTCGATCCGGCATTCGTTTACCAACCCTCGCATGCCGCGCCGCTGTGGGACGAATGCCTCTCAAGCCCGGACCCTGCTGCCCATCTATTTCTGGCATCAACGCAGCAGGTCAGCGAACTCGACTTCCTGGATTCGCCGCCCTATCGCTATATGCTTCGCTGACGAACGATCTCACTGCGATGAAATCGTTAATGACCTCGCCGAGAGGGCCGCCTTCCTGGAACTTGTACAGTTCGGCCCTGGGTTCAGCCAGCATGACCTGCTGGACGATCTGACACAACTCGACAGTTGCCTTGCAGCCCTGCGCACCGCGGCCCTGACCGGCATGTAGGCTGCTGCCCAGTCATCAAATGCTGTTATCGCGTGGCGAGTTCAGCACTGATGCTGGGGGATCGCGATGCCGCTGTACAGGCATTGGCAAGACTGAGCGACAAGCCGTTAGCGACCGCATCCGGCTGCGAAGAACGAACTGCATTCGCCAGCTGTCGACGGTTGGCAGATCCGGTCTCTTCGCCGGCTACTCACGGTGCCGAGCTTGGAAAAAGGCCGAGCGTTGCTGGCGCCGCTGGCAAACGATTCGCAATCCGCCCGTTGATTCAAGGTGTGGGCCATGCCGGCGACCCGAGTATGGCGATGGGCTCATCGAGAAGATGAAGCATCCCCACACCGCGCAACTTGCAGGCGAGGCATTCACCTTCATCACCGGCGCGGATCTGTCGGCGCTCGAACTTGATCGGCCGCGCCCATAAGACCTTGAGAATGCGCCCAGCCCAGATCACGACAGCGTCGAGCTGAATCTCGACCAGGACCTTGCCTCGCCCGACCCCGAAGCCATCGCCACTTGGTGGGCTAGGCACAACGGCCACGTCGTAGCAAACGCCCGATACTTTCTTGGGCGACCCGTGACCGAAGCACATTGCAATGAGGTGCTGTACAGCGGTTCACAACGTTAATGCATTGGAGCCGCATGGTGGCGGGGCTTGATGCAAGCAGGCAGCATGTTGTTTCCGGTTGGCGCGCCGGTACGGAGATAACTGCAGCGACTGCCCCAGCTGGCTTGAGTCTTGGCTGAAAGTCAGCCGGGCCAGTTTGGATTCTTCAGCTCGATGGAATGGTTAGCCGTCACCTGTGCCAGAGTGACACCGTTCCGAATGCAAGCACTAAGCCCATGAGGCCAGAGAGGCTCGAAGAAATCAGCCAGAAGCGAGGTGAGTTCGATGAGCGCGAGTAAACCAGGGCTGAATGCAATCATGGCGATGCGGAGACGGCACGCTCGCGCAGGTGCACGATGTTGCCTTCAGGGTCGCAGACATTGCGCACCCTCATGCGGGGCCCAGGCCAGATGGGGCCCCAGACCTTGCCGCCCCACTGCTCGGCCAGCACTTCCGCAGAGTCCAGATTCTCCACGGTAAAGAACGGCTTGATGGCCTGCTCCTGGCGGGGCACAGGCGGCACCTC
>CAXTCD010000172.1:0-10830 GCA_964242145.1 uncultured Rhizobacter sp. | reverse complement strand
AACCGCTGACCTCTTGCATGCCATGCAAGCGCTCTCCCAGCTGAGCTATACCCCCTTTTGACTAACTGTTTCAAAGGGCCGCGCTGTTCAAGCGAGACCAAGAGTATAGCGTCATTT
Organism: uncultured Rhizobacter sp.; assembly: GCA_964242145.1. Taxonomy (GTDB): domain Bacteria; phylum Pseudomonadota; class Gammaproteobacteria; order Burkholderiales; family Burkholderiaceae_C; genus Rhizobacter. Next base: position 10,713 of record CAXTCD010000172.1, on the reverse strand, counting down.
TGTCGATTCTTGCAACCGGGAAATGACAATCTGTTGAGAGAACAATTCAAGCACCGCATCGACCGATGGCGTCTGCGCACGGCCGCACACCAGGACTCGCACCGCATGCGCGAGTTGAGGCATCTTCAGACCATGGGCTGCCAGCGTCTCTTTGATCGCCACTGCGATGGCAGCCTTGTTCCATGACACCTTAGCGAGCTTGTCGCGCAAGGTCGCCAGCGCAGGCCGCACGGCCTCGGTGACGTGCGTGGCGATGTCTTCCGGCGAGGGCTGCACATCGGCGAAGTACATCGCAACCCAATCGGCCAATTCGACGGTAGTCGAGCAACGGTCCTTGAACGGCCCCATCACGCGGGCCACTTCAACGGCCGCCACCGAGCTTAGGCCACGGCGCACCAGCTGCGCGGCAACCAATGCCGACAAGCGCTCGTCAGGCAGGGCCTTCAGATACTGCGCATTGACCCAGCCGAGCTTGGTCGCATCCCACTGCGCCGGGCTCTTCGACAAATGGCTGCCATCGAACCATTCGACCAACTGCTCGCGGCTGAACAGCTCTTCATCGCCATGGCTCCAGCCCAGACGCGCCAGATAGTTCAGCATGGCTTCGGGCAGATAACCTGACTCTTCATAGGCCGTGACGCTGACGGCGCCGCGACGCTTCGACAGCTTCTGCCCGTCATCACCCAAGATCACCGGCACATGGCCGAACAGCGGCAGCGGCGCGCCCAGCGCATCGAAGATGTTGATCTGCCACGGCGTGTTGTTGACATGCTCATCGCCACGGAACACATGGCTGATCTGCATGTCCCAGTCGTCGACGACGACACAGAAGTTGTAGGTCGGAGTGCCATCGGCGCGCACCAGGATCAGGTCATCGATCTCGCGATTCGCAATGCTGATCGGGCCTTTGACCAGGTCGTCCCACGTGACCACGCCGTCCTGCGGATTGCGAAAGCGGATCACCGGCGACACGCCTTCGGGCACGGCAGGCAACACCTTGCCCGGCTCGGGCCGCCAGCGGCCGTCGTAATGCGTTTTCTCACCGCGGGCGCGCTGCGCTTCGCGGGTGGCTTCCAGTTCTTCGGGCGTGCTGTAGCAGCGGTAAGCCTTGTCTTCGCTGATCAGCTGCTCGACCACCTCGCGGTAGCGTTCCAGCCGCTGCATCTGATAGATCGGGCCTTCGTTGTAATCGAGGCCGAGCCATTTCATCGAGGCGAGGATTTGATCGACGGAGTCTTGCGTCGAGCGCGCCACGTCGGTGTCTTCGATGCGCAAGATGAACTCGCCGCCGAAGTGGCGAGCAAAGGCCCACGAGTACAACGCGGTGCGTGCTGTACCGAGGTGAAGAAAGCCAGTGGGCGACGGCGCGATGCGGGTGCGAATCTTTCGGGTCATGGTCACAGTGTTTCCAGGCCGCGCAACAAGTCGGCCTTCAGGTCATGGACATCGTCAAGGCCAACAGCGACGCGAATCAAAGCTTGCGTGATGCCGGCAGCCTGACGCTGCGCTTCAGAAAGCCGGCCATGCGAGGTGCTGGCCGGATGGGTGATCGTCGTCTTGGTATCGCCGAGATTGGTGGTGATCGAACAAAGCCGGGTCCTGTCGATCACATGGAACGCGCGTTGCCGCGCCAGCGTGGGCTCGTCCGACGAGGCTATCTTCAAGGTGAAAGAGATGACCGCACCGCCACAACCCGATTGCTGCGCCATCGCCAGCGCATGCTGCGGGTGCGACATCAGACCCGGATAAAACACGCGCTCGACCTGCGGCTGAGCTTCGAGCCACGAGGCCAACTCCAGCGCACGTGCCGATTGCGCCTGCATGCGGATCGACAAGGTCTCCAGCCCTTTCAACACCACCCAGGCATTGAAGGGCGACAGCGACATGCCGGCGCTGCGCATCACCGGCATCAACTTCTCGGCGATCAATGATTCACTGCCGCACAGCGCGCCGGCAATGACCCGGCCTTGCCCATCGAGAAACTTGGTGCCCGAATGAACGATCACATCCGCGCCCCATTCGACGGGCCGCTGCAAAGCCGGAGAGCAAAAGCTGTTATCGACTGCCAGCAACGCGCCGTGCCCGTGAGCGATGTCTGCAAGCGCGCGCAAGTCGCAGATCTCGGTCAGCGGGTTCGTCGGCGATTCGGCGAACAGCAAGCGTGTCTGCGGCCGAACGGCCTCGCGCCAAGCTTGCACGTCGTGCTGGGCGACGAAGGTGGTCTCAACACCGAACTTCCCGAACTCCCGGCTGAGCAGCATCACGGTGGAGCCGAACACGCTCTGCGAGCAAACGATGTGGTCGCCGGTCTTCAAGCAACCCAGGCCCAGCAGCAGGATCGCGCTCATGCCGCTGGAAGTGGCGATGCAGGCTTCGGTCCTTTCGAGCGCGGCCAGACGGCGTTCGAACATCGTCACCGTCGGGTTCGTGAAGCGCGAATAGATGAAGGCTTCTTCTTCGTTGGCAAAGCGCGCTGCGGCGGTGGCCGCATCGGGCTGCACATAACTGCTGGTCAGGAACAGCGCCTCCGAGTTTTCGCCCCAAAGGCTCGGCGGCAAGCCTTCGCGCACCGCCAGGGTGTCCGGCCGCAGATCGGCCGGCAAGTCCACGCGAGGGATGCGCTTTGGAGTCATGCGCCATATTCCGACGCGCTTTGCAAGGCCAAGCGGCTGCGGTCGTTGGTTTCTTCTTCGTCGCCTTGCGTGGCGCGCTGCGTGGCGATTGCATCGAAGTCGGCCAACGAGACATCGCCGGTCACGTAGTGGCCATCAAAGCAGGACGCCTCGAAGCCGGCCAACCCCGGGTTCAGCGCCCCGACCACTTTCTTCATTGCCGCAACATCTTGGTAGATCAGCGCATCAGCGCCAATGAACTGGCGGATCTCTTCGATGCTGCGGTTGTGGGCAATCAGCTCCTGGCTGGTCGGCATGTCGATGCCATAGACATTCGGATAACGCACTGGCGGTGCGGCAGAAGCCATGTAGACCTTGCGCGCGCCGGCATCGCGAGCCATCTGCACGATCTCTTTCGAGGTGGTGCCGCGCACGATGGAATCGTCGACCAGCAACACGTTGCGGCCCTTGAACTCGACGCCGATGGTGTTGAGCTTCTGGCGCACCGACTTCTTGCGCATGCCCTGCCCCGGCATGATGAAGGTGCGACCCACATAGCGGTTTTTGACGAAGCCCTCGCGATAAGGCTTGCCGATCTTCTGCGCCAGCTGCATCGCCGAAGGCCGGCTCGATTCGGGAATCGGAATCACCACATCGATCTCGTTAGGCGGAATCGTGGAGATCAGGCGCTGCGCCAAGGTCTCACCCATGTTCAGCCGGGCTTGATAGACGGAGATGCCATCCATCACCGAATCGGGCCGCGCGAGGTAGACGAACTCGAACATGCACGGGTTCAGCGTCGGGTTCTCGGCGCATTGCTTGGCATGGATCTCACCGTTCATGTCGATGAAGATTGCCTCGCCTGGCGCCACATCGCGGATCACGCGGTGGCCGGTGCCTTCGATGGCCACCGACTCGCTGGCCACCATCACCTCGCGGCCATCGGGCGTCACGCCTTCACCGAAACACAGCGGGCGGATGCCAAACGGGTCGCGGAACGCCAGCAAGCCATGGCCGGCAATCAACGCAACCACGGCATACGAGCCCTTCACGCGCTTGTGCACCGCCGCCACGGCCTTGAAGATCACTTCCGGCGACAGCGGCTGATCGCGCACCGCGAGTTCCAGCTCGTGCGCCAGCACATTGATCAGCACCTCGGTGTCGCTGGCGGTGTTGATGTGGCGGCGATCGATCGCAAACAGCTCTTCTTTCAGCGTGTGCGCGTTGGTCAGGTTGCCGTTATGAACCAGCACGATGCCGAACGGCGCATTCACGTAGAAAGGCTGGGCCTCTTCTTCGCTGTAGGCATTGCCCGCCGTGGGATAGCGGACCTGGCCGAGGCCCACGGGCCCGGGCAGCGCCCGCATGTTGCGGGTGCGGAACACATCGCGCACCATGCCGCGCGCCTTGTGCATGAAGCACTTGGTGTCGAGCATCGTCACGATGCCCGCCGCATCCTGCCCACGGTGCTGCAGCAGCAGCAACGCGTCATAGATAAGCTGATTCACGGGAGCTTTGGAGATCACACCGACGATGCCGCACATATCGAATCCTCGAGGTTCAGGTCGATCTGCAGGTCAAGCCGGCAGATGCTGGGAGAGTTGGGGCGGAAGCAGCGGCCGCAAGGCCGACAGGCCCGCTTGCAGCCAAGGGGCAGCTTGCGATGCCTGCCAGGGTTTGGATTTGATCAACGGCGTCATGCTGACCACGGTGGCAATCGCCAATGCCAGCATCAGGCCACGCACCAGCCCGAAAAAGCCGCCAAGCAGACGGTCGATGAAACTGAGTGGCGATGCATGGATCAACATGCGCAACAGCCGCGAGATCAGCGCCCAGGCCAGCAGCGCCGCAATGAAGGTGACAACGAATGAGGCGGCATGGTTGACGGCCGACGCGGGCGCACCGACCGGGATGTGTGGCGACACCAGCGGGGTCAGCCACTGTGCGGCAAAGTACGCCACAACCCAACCGGCCAACGACATCAGCTCGAACACGAAGCCACGCACCAAGCCGATAACAACTGAAATCGCAAGCAAGCCCAGCAACACCGCGTCAACCCAGGCGATGTCCATCATCAAAGCGTGAAGACGGCCGAGGTCAGCCCTGCCGACTTGATCTTGCTTGCGGCCTTGTCGGCCTCATCGCGCGAAGCGAATGGCCCGACACGTACGCGGATGCGGTTGCCCGCCGAGGTCTCGACAACTTGGGTATAGGTCTTCAAACCCAGCTTCTCCACCCGATGCCGCGCTTCACGCGCCGCATTGGTGTCAGAGAACGCCCCGACCTGAACGATGAACCGAACATCGGCCTGGCCGTTCAGAAGCGCCTGAGCTCGGGTGCTGTCGGCCGGCTTGACGGCAGTGGCGGCAGGTTTTGCTGCCGGTGGTTCCTCGGCCGCAGGCGTGGGCTTTGGCGCTGCCGGTTTGGAATGAGGCTCAGGCGCTGGCGCATGGGCCGATGCGGTCGATTGCGGGACAGGTTCTGGAGCAGGCGCAGTGACCGCGGGCGCCGGCGCTTCCAGCGCAGGCGGCGCAGGTGAAGGCACGGCACGGCCGGCATCGCTGCTTGATTCGGTGATCACGCTCGGCGGCACGACGATCGCGGGCCGGCCCGATGCCAGCGGCCGCATGGGAACCACGGACGCCGATGAATCCCGACGGATGATTTCGATGGGGGTGTCGATTTGCAGCGGCCGCGGCTGCGTCTCGAACAGCAGCGAAAAACCGATCACGCCGGCCGTGACGAGAATGATCGAGCCGACCAGGCGCTGACGAGCGCGCACGCGGATTTGCTGGAGAGTATCGGGCGGCTCGGCCGCGGCGGGCGCCCTGGCTGCGTCCGTTGACTTGCGCTTCAAAAATGACAGCAAACCCATGCGATGCCGGTTCCAGGTGGGCTTAAACAGGAGCGTTTGGGCGTGTCATCCACCCTTCACACCGTAACCCTTTGGGGCTCGAAGACCGAGCACTGCAGGGTGTCAGCCGATGTGTTTCGCGTTGAGGCGAGGCAGGCCGTTTTTCAACACGCCGCCTACGGTGTAAAACGATCCGAAGACCACGATTCTATCAGCGGGGTCAGCCGCATCGACTGCTGCGCGCAAGGCGCTCGCAGGGTCTGCGTGGGTTTGCGTGCTGACCGGCCCAGGGCCGCGCAAGCCGAGTTGCTGATGCATCGCAAGCAGATCGCTGGCGCCGGCCGCCCGAGGAATCGGCAGATCGCAAAAATGCCAATGGTCCACCACCGGCGCCATGCGGGTGAAGATGGCCGGCAGGTCTTTGTCGGCCATCGCACCAAACACGACATGCGTGCGCGGAAAGAAGCCCATCTGGTCGAGGTTGGCGAACAAGGCCGAGACGGCATGCGGGTTGTGGGCGACGTCCAGCACCAGCGTCGGCTGGCCGGGCACGATCTGAAAGCGCCCTGGTAGCTCGACCATCGCCAACCCGTTGCGCACGGCTTGCGCGGTGATCGGCAAGTGCTCCTGCATGGCCTCGAATGCGGCCAGCACGCCGGAAGCATTGAGCAGCTGATTCGCACCGCGCAGTGCCGGATAGGCCAGGCCGTTGAAACGCTTGTGGCGCCCGGCCCAAGCCCATTGCTGCCACGCGCCTGAGGGGCCTTGTTGGCCGGCGTAGTTGAAGTCATGGCCGATGCGGCGCAGGTCAGCGCCGATGGCCTGTGCATGGTCCATCACGCTTTGCGGCAACACCGGGTCGCTGACGACCACCGGCTTGCCCGGGCGCATGATGGCCGCCTTTTCACGGCCGATCGACTCGCGATCCGGGCCGAGGTATTCGGTGTGGTCGATGTCGATGCTGGTGATGATGGCGCAGTCGGTGTCGATCACATTGACTGTGTCAAGGCGGCCGCCAAGCCCGACTTCGAGGATCACCATGTCTAACGGCGCCTGCGACAGCAACCGCAGGATGGCCATCGTCGTGAATTCGAAATAGGTCAGCGCGAGATCGCCGCGGGCCTGTTCCACCGCTTCGAAGTGCGGAATCAGCGCCTCGGCCGACACCATGTCGCCATTGACGCGGCAGCGCTCTTCGAAATGAACGAAATGAGGCTTGATGTAGAGCCCGACGCGGTAGCCGGCCTGCAAGGCGATCGACTCCAGCATCGCGCAAGTCGACCCTTTGCCATTGGTGCCCGCCACCGTGAACACCGGAACATGGAAGGCGAGGCCCAGCCGGCTCTTGACCTGTTGGCTGCGCTCCAGCGTCATATCGATGGTCTTCGGATGCAGACGCTCGCAGTGCGCCAGCCATTCATCCAGCGTGGTCGGGTAGGTCATGAACTTGAAACGAGACTTGAAAAAAGCTTCTTCTGAAAAAACAAGGGCGGCCCAGGCCGCCCTCTGCGATCGAAGCGCGGCGCGTCAGGCCACGGCATCAGCGCTTTGGCGCTGCAGCATTGCGAGCGATTTCGCAATCACGGCACGCAGCTCACGCCGGTCGCAAATCGCATCGATGGCCCCGGTTTGCACAAGGAACTCCGAGCGCTGAAAACCTTCCGGGAGCTTCTCGCGCACGGTATCGGCAATCACGCGCGGGCCGGCGAAGCCGATCAAGGCTTTTGGCTCGGCGATCACCATGTCGCCCACGAACGCAAAGCTGGCCGACACGCCGCCCATCGTCGGGTCGGTCAGCACGCTGATGTAGGGCAGCTTGGCTTTGGCCAGCAGCGTCAGCGATGCATTGGTCTTGGCCATCTGCATCAGGCTCAGCAAGCCCTCTTGCATGCGCGCGCCGCCGGTTGCAGTGAAGCTGATGAACGGCACCTTTTGTTCGACGGCGGTTTCCACGCCACGAACGAAACGCTCACCGACCACCGAGCCCATCGAGCCCCCCATGAAGTCGAATTCGAAGCACGCCGCGACCACCGGAATGGTGTGCACCGCGCCGCCCATCACGATCAGCGCGTCGGTCTCACCGGTGTTCTCCATCGCGTCTTTCAGACGCTCCGTGTACTTCTTGCTGTCTTTGAATTTCAGCGCGTCGACCGGCAGCACTTCCTGGCCGATCTCATAGCGGCCTTCGCCATCCAGGAAGGCATTCAGCCGCGCACGTGCGCCGATGCGGTGGTGATGCCCGCATTTCGGACAGACATTGATGTTTTGCTCGAGGTCATTCTTGTAGAGCACCGTCTCGCACGACGGGCATTTGATCCACAAACCTTCGGGGACGGTCCTGCGTTCGCTCGGATCCGTTTGCTGCATCTTGGGCGGCAACAGTTTTTCAAGCCAGCTCATGCGAGAACTCCTTTGGTTGAATCAAGTGCGGCACGAATTTCGGTGATGAATGCCGCGCCGGCAGACACGACATTGTCGCGCGTTTGGGTTTCCAGCAATTGCACGATGCGAGATCCGATCACCACCGCATCGGAAACATCGGCCACCGCACGGGCAGTCACTGCATCTCGGATGCCAAAGCCGACACCTACCGGCACCGAGACCTGCGCCTTGATGCGCGGCACCATTTCAGCCACCGCCTGGGTGTCCAGGTGGCCCGCACCTGTCACGCCTTTCAGCGACACGTAGTAAACGTAGCCGCTGGCAATGCGCCCCACGTCCTTCATGCGCTGCGTTGTGGAGGTCGGCGCCAGCAGGAAGATCGGGTCCATCTGATGCGACTTCAATCGCGCGGCGAAGGCTTCACATTCTTCTGGCGGATAGTCGACGACCAGCACGCCGTCAACACCTGCTGCATTGGCATCCTTGACGAACGCGTCCGCGCCCAGGCGCTGCTCATAGCGCTCGATCGGGTTCGCATAGCCCATCAACACGATGGGTGTCGTGTTGTTGGTTTGGCGAAAAGACTTCACATAGCCGAGCACCTGCATCATGCCGATGCCTTTGATCAACGCACGCTCGGCCGCGCGCTGAATCACCGGGCCGTCTGCCATCGGATCTGAAAACGGCACACCGAGCTCGATGACATCGGCGCCTGCAGCAGCCATTGCCAACATCAACTCGACCGTGGCATCGGGGTAAGGATCGCCGGCCGTGATGTAAGGAATCAGCGCCTTGCGCCCCTGGACCTTCAGTGCGGCAAAGGTTGCATCGATGCGGCTCATGCGGCCCCCTTGACGCTGCGACCGGCTTGCGACGGGCGATCGAAATATTCGGCGCCAGATAGATCAGCCACCGTTCCAATGTCTTTGTCGCCACGCCCGGACAGATTCACCAACAGGTGCTGTTCGGGGCGCAGGCTCGGCGCGAGCTTCATCGCATAAGCCACGGCATGCGACGACTCCAGTGCCGGGATGATGCCTTCGGTTCGACAAAGGTGATGGAAGGCCTTCAGGGCTTCGGCATCGGTGATGCCAACGTACTCGGCGCGCCCGATGTCCTTGAGATAAGCATGCTCGGGCCCGACGCCAGGGTAGTCGAGACCCGCCGAGATCGAATGCGTCTCGGTGATCTGGCCGTTATCGTCTTGCAGCAAGTAGGTGCGATTGCCATGCAAGACACCGGGGGAGCCGCGCGTTAGGCTGGCCGAATGCTTGCCTGAATCGAGGCCCTGCCCCGCAGCTTCGACGCCGATCAGCCGCGTGCCTTCATGAGGAATGTAGGGATAGAAAATGCCCATCGCATTGCTGCCACCGCCGACGCATGCAATCACGGCATCGGGTTGGCGGCCGGCGCCGATCATGGCCGGCATCTGGGTCAGGCATTCGTCGCCGATCACCCGCTGGAAGTCGCGCACCATCGCTGGATAAGGGTGCGGGCCGGCGACTGTGCCAATGATGTAAAACGTGTTTTCGATGTGGGTGACCCAATCGCGCATGGCTTCGTTCAGCGCGTCTTTCAAGGTCTTGGAGCCGCTCTCGACCGGCACGACCGTGGCGCCAAGCAGGTTCATCCGATAAACGTTCGGCGACTGGCGCTTCACATCTTCGCTGCCCATGTAGACCACGCACTCCATGCCGTAGCGGGCGCAGATCGTCGCGGTGGCCACACCATGTTGGCCTGCGCCAGTCTCGGCGATCACTCGCCGCTTGCCCATGCGCCTGGCAAGCAACGCCTGGCCAATGGTGTTGTTGACCTTGTGTGCGCCAGTGTGATTCAGGTCTTCGCGCTTCAGATAGATCTGCGCGCCACCCAATTCACGGCTCATTCGAGCCGCGTGATAGACGGGGCTGGGGCGGCCGACGAAGTGCGCAAGTTCGTATTGGAATTCGGCAATGAACGCGGGATCGTTGCGGGCCTCTTCATACGCCGCCTTCAATTCATCCAGGGCGTGGATGAGGGTCTCGGCGACAAAGGTGCCGCCGTACGGCCCGAAGTGCCCTTGGGCATCGGGTTGCTGATAGTCAAACATGGGACAACGCTTTCAGGTGAGCTCAAGTCGGAGAAGCTGCGATGCGCGCATCGGCTTCACGGACTGCATCGCAAAACCGGCGGATCGCCTCGGCATCCTTGATGCCTTTGGCACTTTCAACACCGGAGCTGACATCAACGGCCGAAGGCCGCACCTGCAGGATGCCTTCGATCACATTTCCGGCATGCAACCCACCAGACAAAACGACTGGACGGGGCACGCTTCGAGGAATCAGTGACCAATCGAAAACCTTTCCACCGCCCCCATAGCCCTCCACATGGGCATCAAGCAACAGCCCCTGGGCGTGCGGGAACTGAGCCGCGAAGTTTAGCAAATCGAAGGTCGGCGTTATACGCGCGGCGCGCAGATAAGGTCGTGCCGCCAAGCCGCATTGAGCCGGTGTTTCATCACCATGAAACTGAAGCATCAGCGTGGGAACGGCTTGTACCGCCGCATCAATGACGGCCTGATCGGCATTCACGAACAAGCCCACCGGCGTGACGAAAGGCGGCAGGCGCCGTGCCAATTCAGCCGCGCGAGCCAGCGTCACATGTCGCGGGCTGCACTCATAGAAGACAAAGCCGAGGGCATCGGCACCAGCCTCCACTGCTGCGTCGACATCGGCCTCACGGGTCAAACCGCAGATCTTGATTCGGGTACGAAGTGTCATGGGCATCAATGCGGCAACCAATCCATGGCTGCCGTGTGGGTGGGCAGCGCAAAGCGGGCATCGTAGTACGGCCCGGCAAAGTAGAGCCCGTCTGCGGGGAAAGTCG
>CAXTCD010000171.1:0-11034 GCA_964242145.1 uncultured Rhizobacter sp. | reverse complement strand
CTATGCATAAGAACGCGATGTTCCGCGGCTGCACCCGACCTCCAATGTTCATGGGCGTGCCCTACGTACCCTATTTCATTGGCGCGGGCGGATGCATGTTGCTGTCGATGTACTTCAACCTGTTCTATCTACTGCTGATCCCGCCGGTCATCTTCGTCATGCGCATGATGGCCAAGCGCGACGAAATGATCTTCCGGCTACTGGGTCTGCGGCTGCAGTTCCGCGCTCGCGTGCGCAACATCGGGCAGCACGAGGGCATGTGGGTGTTCACGCCGAATGTCTATCGCGGACAGTCCAAAGACAACGTCTAGAAGACGTCGGAGTCCACCACCATGTCCACCCCGCCCTTCAGTCCTGACACCCCCATCAGCGAGTTCATCCCGCTATCGACGCACGTATCCCCCACAGTGCTCAAGACCACGGGCGGCGACTATTTCCTGACTTGGCGACTGGAAGGCCTGCCCTTCGTCGGACGCGAAGAATGGGAACTCGAGCACCGGCACAACACCTTCAACCGCATGCTGCAGACGCTGCGCGCGCCGGACTTCACCAACGTGGCCTTCTGGGTGCACGACCTGCGCCGTCGCCGCCACGTCAAGGACACCAGTCAGTTCAAGGAAGCGTTCAATCAATCGTTGTCCGACGCTTACTTCAAAGGGCTCTCGGCGCAAAAGCTCATGCAGAACGAGCTTTACTTGACGATGCTCTACCGCCCCGTGGTTTCGGGCAAACGCTTCGTCGAAAAATCCACCGACGTATCGCGCCTCGAGTCCGAACAACAGCAGGCAATCGACAAGGTGCTCGAACTGGCCGGCAACATGGAAGCGGTGCTCAAGGACTACGCCCCCATGCGCCTGCGCATGTACGAGGCCACCAACGGCATCGTTTTTTCGGAAACCCTCGAATTCTTCGGCTACCTCCTCAACCGCGTCGACGAGCCGGTGCCCGTGTTGAAGGCGCCCGTCTATCGCTACCTCGCCGTCAGCCGCCAGCGCTTTTCGGCCAAGACCGGCGACTTCGTGCTGACCACGCCGGACGGCGTCAATCACTTCGGCGCGATCCTCAACGTCAAGGAATACCCCGACGGAACCCATCCCGGCATCCTCAACGGGCTCAAGTACCTCGACTTCGAGTACGTCATCACCCATTCCTTCAGCCCCATGGGGCGGCATGACGCTCTCAAGGCGCTCGAGCGCACCAAGGGCATGATGATTTCGTCCGGAGACAAGGCCGTCAGCCAGATCGTCGAACTCGATCAGGCCATGGACCAGATCTCGTCCGGCAACTTCGTGCTGGGCCAGTACCACTTCACCATCGCCGTCTACGCGCCGGATCAGGCAACGCTTTCGCAGCACATCGCCACCACGCGCGCCGAGCTCTCCAACGCGGGCTTCGTCTCGGTCAAGGAAGACCTGGCGGTCACTGCCGCGTTCTACGCGCAGTTTCCCGGCAACTGGAAATATCGCACTCGACTGGCCAATGTCAGTTCGCTGAATTTTCTGGGCATGTCGCCGCTGCACAACTTCGCCAATGGGAAGCGCGACAACAACCCCTGGGGCCAATGCGTCACCACACTGCAGACCGTCAACGGCCAGCCTTATTACTTCAACTTCCACGCCACGCTGCCGGGCGAAAACTCTCTGGGTGAAAAGGCCATTGCCAACACGATGGTGATCGGCAAGTCCGGAACCGGCAAGACCGCGCTGATCAACTTCCTGCTCAGCCAGATCCAGAAGTTGGATCCGTCGCCCACCATTTTCTTCTTCGACAAGGATCGCGGCGCCGAGATTTTCGTGCGCGCATGTGGCGGCAACTATCTTTCGCTGGAGAACGGCCAACCTACCGGCTTCAACCCGTTCCATTGCGAGCGCACCGAAGCCAACGTCCAGTTTCTGAGCGACCTCATCAAGGTTCTGGCCGCCAAGCCGGTCTACACGTCCCGTGAGGAAGACGATATCTACCGCGCAGTCGAAGCGATGCTCGACACCCCGGAGCATCTGCGCAACATGACCAACTTTCAGAAGAGCCTGCCCAACATGGGCGACGACGGTCTCTTCATCCGCATGCGCAAGTGGACCGCGGGCAACTCGCTCGGTTGGGTGTTCGACAACCCCAAGGACACCATCGACCTCACGAAAGCCAACATCATCGGCTTCGACTACACCGAGGTCCTCGACAACCCCGAGGTGCGCATTCCGGTCATCAACTACCTGCTGCACCGGCTGGAGGCCTTGATCGATGGCCGCCGCCTCATCTACGTGATGGACGAGTTCTGGAAAATCCTTGATGGCGGCGGCGCCCTCAAGGACTTCGCCAAGAACAAGCAAAAGACCATCCGGAAGCAAAACGGGATGGGCATCTTTGCCACCCAAAGTCCTGAGGACGCGCTGGGCAGCGACATCTCCGCCGCGCTTGTCGAGCAGACGGCCACCATGATCCTGCTGCCAAATCCCAACGCCAGCCGCAAGGATTACATCGAGGGACTCAAGCTAACCGAGTCCGAATTTCAGGTGGTCACCAGCCTGGACGAGCGCTCACGCCGCTTCCTCGTCAAGCAGGGTCACATGTCGTCGGTGTGCCAGCTCGACTTACGCGGCATGGACGATGCGCTGGCCGTCATCTCGGCCTCCACGGACAACGTCGAGATCCTGCACGACGTGCTGGACAAGAACGCCAGAGCCGAGGGAATTCCCGTCGACAACTTGCGGCCCGAACATTGGCTTCAGGATTTCTTCGACAACCGCAAAGGCAGCGGAAAGCGCGCTCCCGGCACATCTGCAGCGCAACCTGCCGCGACGCCAGCGCGTCCACGCCTGATCGCCTGATTCAACGAGGAACTGCCGCCATGACACGCGTCCAAAAATTCAAGCACCTTCTGTCGTCCTCCGCCGTTCCTGCGGCACTTGTCGTGACCATCGCGACGGTCGCGGGCGCCGCGCACGCCCAAGTCGCTGTGACCGCTGTCACTTCGCCTTCTTTGGATGCGACCCAGGAATCGTCCCTCGCCAAGCAGATCGCGGAATATGCCGAACAAGCCAAACGTTGGGCCGATACCTTGAAGCAATATCAGCAGTTCATTTCGACCATCAGTGGCTTCAGCTTTCAAAGCCTTTTGCCGCAGCAACAGCTTCAGAAAATGGATGAGCAAAAGATGGTTCAGATGGCTTGTCCTGGCTCCGGCAACATCATCGCTGACGTCTTTTCCGCGGTGACCAGCATCAATCTGAACGGTCCTATTGTCGAAAACGCCAACAACTTGTGCGCAATGACGACGACGATAAAAGTGAAGATGTACAACGAGACCGTCGACAAAGCCAATCGAATTACGGACTACACCTCACAAATCACAAAAATCACCGATTTGATAGGCAAGCTTCTCGGGAGCCTCAGTTCCGCCGGGGACACTCAAAAATTGACGCTGGAAGCCACGAAGCTACAGACGCAACTCGATCAGGAAATGCAAGCCTACGACACCAAGATAAGAGGGTATCAAAGCATGTTGCTGACGCTCAAGGACGCGCAATCGATACTTGCTTCGATTTCGCTCAGAGGCGCACCCTCGACTTTGGGAACGGTCGTTCAGGCCGGGACTTTCGCTGCCGCTTTCTCCAAGTAATTGGTCAAATAACGGAACTCTGGAAGATCACCATGGATTTTGTTTACTTTGCGCTGATTTACTCCTGGCTGACAGACAAGATCACGACGTTTGGCTCCGTGCTCGTGGGTCGATCAATGCAGTTCGCCACCTCGGTAGCCCTCCTCCTCGTGACGCTCTGGATTCTCATCCAGGGCTTCCGCATCCTCACGGGCCGATCGCGTGACTCCATGATGGCCATGGTCACGGACATGGGCCGCATCGCCGTCATCGTGGCCGCTGCCACCGTCATGGCCGTGGGCTCGGTCGATCTGCAGAACTTTTTTGGCGACGGCCTGTCCCGGAGCATCAACCAGTTGGTCACTGGCTCGAACACTTCGGCTTCTGACAGCATCGACAAAAACCTGGCCTACACCCAGTTGGCCATGGGTGCCATTCAGGCGATTCCGGTCCCCCCGGAGGATGCAGCCAACTCCAGCGCCCAAGCTCGAGCCTCGCTGATCGCCCTGCTGGGCGTGGCCGGTCCACCGATGACGGCCGGCGCCATGTTGCTGATGTACAAGGTCGCGATGGCCCTCTTCATCGGCCTGGGACCGTTGTTCATCCTGTGCCTGATCTTCGAGCAGACCAAGTCGATGTTCAACCGCTGGCTGATGTACGGCCTGGCGACGCTGTTTTCGATGGCGGTGCTCAACTTCATGGTCTCCATCGTGCTGGAGTTGACGCTGAAAGTGGCTACAGCCATGTGGTCGGCCACTGCGATCAATGCGTTGTTGGGCACGAATACTGAGGGGTTCAATAACCAGGCGTTGCAGCAGGGGGGCATCGGGTTGCTGATGACCGTATTGCTCGTTACTGCACCGGCCATGGCGGCAACGTTCTTTGGGGGGACGCTTGGGCAGTTCTATACCCAAGCTGCAGTCGGAGGAGGAGGTTTCGGCAATCAGCGCCAGAGCGTTCAGGGGCCTGATGGAATGCCCGCGCTATATGGTGGTGGTGGAGGAGGAGCGCCTGCACCGAGATCGGGAGGCCCAGATGATGGTGGGACAAACAGAAACAGTCCCGGGGTTAATATTCCACGTTCCTTTGGAGATGCGGCAGGTGGATCTTCCAAGCAGGACGTAGTCAAGACCGCATCCAGCGTGTAGCCAAGAGGCTATCGCTATGAAGCTAATTTACTTCACCGGTGTGCTGCTTGTGCTTTGGGGTTTCAGCACAGGGGCCCAAGCAGAGGCTGCTTGTCCGCCCGGCATGATTCCGTACGGCGCGGGCAGCGATCTCAGCGCTTGCGGACCTGATAACCGACGACGGTCGGTAACTCCAAAAAGGCCGATGGCTCCTCCCGCACTATGGGCAGATCGCTACGGCTCGATTGCATCAGATGCAGACCGCGGTATTTACGAATCTGTGCGCGACATGGCAGGCGTTGCTTCGGCTGAGCAGGCTGCTCTAGCAAATTGCAAGTCAAAGGGGGGACGTAAATGCGAGATTCTGCTGACTTATCACAACGGTTGCGCAGCAATTGCGTTTGGCGATACCGTCTATCTTGCTCAAACCGGCCCGACCGTGGAGGCTGCGAATCAAAAAGCCTTGAGTCAGTGCGACGCCGCGACGACGAATTGCCACGTCGAATTCAACGTTTGCAGTTTGCCGGTACGTATCCAGTAGCAACATGCTGTGACGGGAGACGCGACGATCGATCTTTAAAGCATTGGCAAGCAGTAGCTATCTCGCTTTCATTTTAATAAATATCTTCAGGGGGATTCAATGAAACTACGTACTCTCTTCTCCACCGGTACCATGGCCGCTGCATTGAGCATTGGCATGGTCTTGAGCACTCCCGTTCGCGCACAGGCACCAGACCCCTGCACGGTCTTTCTCTGCATGGCGGGCATGTCTGGCTCGGGTGCCAGCGGCCCAGAATGTGCCGGTGCCATCGCCACCTTTTTCTCGATGCAGGTATGGAGTCCCTGGTTCAACGGGCCAGCCACTTCCATGGTTCGCCAGACCTACTTGATGAGTTGCCCCGGCGCCAACACGGGAACCAATTCGGCCATCCTGAGCGCCATTATTTTGCAATGGGGGCAAGTGCCTTGATTCGATAGCGCCTACCGATGCAACACAGCCACCACCATTAATTGCACCGTGTCTCACAAGACTGCAAACAAGCAATGAGCCGATGGTTTGACAACATGAAAAGTATGAAAAAATCCGCTAAGACATTCATCGTCACTCTAGCCTTTCTCACTTGTGAAGCCGGGGCGCTGGCAGATGACAGCACCACTCAGGTCATCAAGCGTCAAGCGCCCAAAGGCATAACAAGTATGTTCTACGAGTGCGTTGATAAAGCGGGCGCTGAAAACATCGCACTTGCGACCTGCTTGTCCGCTGAAAAAAGGCGGCAAGACGCACGATTGAACACCGTGTACAAGTCACTGCTCGGCAAACTCCGTGATACGGCCAAAGAAAATCTGATCCGAGCTGAACGTGCTTGGCTTGAATTCAATAACACCAGTCAAGATTTCGAATCTTCGCTCTATGGCGATGAGAGCGTAGCCAATCTTCAAGTCACGCAAAACGGGATTTTCCGCTTCTGCGAGCGCGCCAACACTTTGGAAAAATATCTGTCCATCGCAAACGAGTAGCGTACATCTTCGCAACCATCTGACCATCTTAAGGGAATAAAACCATGGCTGATTCCGGTCTCGATACACACAACGTCGACTCTATGGCGGGCGCCATCTACTTTGTGGTGGCGCGCGGCACTGAAGGGGGAGCCGACTCGTATCGGTTGTCTGTCGCCGGCGTTAACAACCGGCATTGGGGGGAAGTAACCTCAGTCGCAGCCAACAGTGGTTATTCGATTGGCGCTATCCAGGTCGACTTCGGCCAGCGCGGAACATGGGCGCTCGGTGCGGTCACAAGCGCAGCCCTTACACCCGGCCAAACCTCGTATGTGGACGCTGTCATTGATCAGGCCTCAAAGTACGCTCAGGATCACGGCCTGAAGTTCACTCAGGACAAGGAGCAACTCCGAAAGGATCTGTTGAGCCATGGCGACCATCAGCATTTTGTTGGCAAAGGCAAGCATCGCCACGCTGACCCTCAGACGCCGCTCAGATTTATCGACAAAGACACCCGCGACAGCATCAACGCATGGGCCTCCTCTTCGGAAGGTCAGCGATGGGTCCATAAAAACATCGACTTTCCGCAAGTGAAGAATGTGACTCAGTCGGCCATGGATTTGCTGGACAAATACGGCAAGAACATCCCAGAAGATCGTCGCCTGGAAACCATTGCCATTTTGGCGAAGACGGCCAACCAGCGGCCAGGGGACTTGGACAAGATCTTCAAGTCGGTCTTGGAAAAAGGAGGTGACTACGAAGCCGTGCTTGAAGCAGCCAACCAGATCAAGCACAAGGTTGCCTACTATGCTGGCCCCAAGGCGGGGGCCGTTGCCGAGGAATACAAGAATGCTTCCAGGGATTCGGAAAAAGCCGTTGCTCTTGGCCGGGCTCAGGCCAAAGTGGGCGATGCGAATTTCGATCCCTCGAAGTCGGCCAATGATCCAGACATCAATGCCGCTCTGAAGGCCATCCATCCCCGAGAGCGTCACCATGGATCCAAAGGGCATAGCCCGGATGTGACGGGACTTCAATCCAAGCTCAGGCAATTGGGCTATAACAATCCCGACAAGACGCCTCTTGCGACTGATGGCCATCTTGGTCCCCACACCAAGGAGGCTCTCAAGGCCTTTCAACACGATCACCAACTGAAGGAAAGCGGTGCCGCAGATTCCGCTACCTTGAAGGCCATCGACGCCGCACTCAAAGAGCGTCAGGGCCAAGCGCCTTCGGTGCCCACCGGCACAGACAGGCCACAGATCACGGACTCCTCCCACCCTGGCAATGCGCTATTCAAACAAGCCCAGACTGGAATGCAGGCGATCGACGCAAAGTTTGGGCGCACACCGGATCATCTGACCGACAACGCCGCAGGCTTCGTGGCTTTGACTGCGCAAAGTGCCGGCATGACTCGTATTGATGCGATGGAACTGGCTGGCGCCAAGGGCGAGAAGATCGTCGCCGCGCAAGGCGCGTTGGGATCGGCGCAGTCGAAGGTGATTGATGTATCGACTCTGGACGCGTTGAACACGCCTCTTTCCCAGAGCTCGCAAGCCTTTGCTGAAGCGCACAACCGGCAACAGGCTCAGCCATCGCACCAGTTGGCTCACTCTGCACAGACCCAATCGACGCCCGTTCTATCTTGATAAAGCTGCTCTGCCAGCAGTGGGCAGCCCGTGCGTGTCGTTTGACATCGCCGCAGCGCCATCTGACCGCCGCCTGCAGACCAAGGTCAAAGCGAGATGAATAAGACCAAATCTATGGTCGCCGTGCTGACCTTGGCCCTCGCAGTCATTGCGGGAGCTTTTGCATCAGGCTGGCTCGTCCTCTTCCTGCTCAAGTTGGACACGCGAACGCTCGTCTGGAATACCTACATCGGTTACTGGCAGGCGCTCGACCTTCCCGCGTACCACGCCTACTCACAAAAGATCCAATGGGCCGGGTATATCGGCTTTGGCACCCCCATGCTGCTCTGGCTCGTTCTGCTGGTGCTGCTCGTACGAACGAAGGCCCCCTCGATCCACGGCGACGCGCGCTTCGCGACGGGCGCGGATCTCGACCGCTTCGGCATGTTCAAGCCTGCTGCGGACGGCATTCTGGTCGGCAAATTCGGTGGCCAGTTAGTGCGGCTGCCAGGCCAGCAGTTCGTCATCCTGGCTGCGCCGACACGTTCGGGCAAAGGCGTGGGCGTCGTCATTCCCAATCTTCTCGAGTACGAGGAGTCGATGGTGGTGCTCGACATCAAACAGGAGAACTATGAACTCACCAGCGGATGGCGCGCGAGCCAGGGGCAGGAGGTCTATCTCTTCAATCCCTTTGCGGAAGACCGCCGGACGCATCGCTGGAACCCGTTGACGTACGTGTCGAGCGACCCGGCGTTCCGTGTGTCGGATCTGATGAGCATCGCCGCCATGCTGTATCCGGATGGCGCCGACGATCAGAAGTTCTGGGTCAGCCAGGCGCGCAACACGTTCATGGCGTTTTCGCTCTATCTGTTCGAAAAATGGGAGGACGATGAAAGCCGCGGAATCCCGGAAAAGTTCCGCATCGCGCGCACGCTCGGTCAGATCTATCAGCTGTCTTCCGGTGACGGTACGGACCTGCGCAAGTTCTATCAGACGCTGTCGCTGGCGCCGTTCTTGAGCGGCACCGCGCAGTCTGCCTTTTCGAACCTGCTTTCACAGGCAGCAGAAACCTTTGCTTCGATCCTTGGCAGCTTCAAGGAGCCGCTCAACGCCTGGATCAATCCGGTGCTGGACGCGGCCACCAGCGCCGACGACTTTCTGCTGACCGACGTGCGCAAGAAGAAGATGACGATCTACATCGGCATCCAGCCCAACAAGCTCGCCGAGAGCCGGCTGATCGTCAACCTGTTCTTCAGCCAGCTGATCAACGTCAACACCAAGGAATTGCCGCAGAACAACAAGGAGCTCAAGCACCAGTGTCTGCTGCTGATGGACGAGTTCACCAGCATCGGCAAGGTGAACATCATCGCCAGCGCCGTGAGTTACATGGCGGGCTACAACATGCGGCTGCTGCCGATCATTCAGAGCATGGCGCAGCTCGACGCCACCTATGGCAAGGAAGTGGCCCGCACGCTGATCACCAATCACGCCTTGCAGATCATCTACGCACCACGCGAACAGCAGGATGCCAACGACTATTCCGACATGCTGGGCTACACCACGGTGCGCAAGCAGAACGTGACCCGCGGCCGGGACGTCAGCCGCAGCGAGTCGGAGGAACGCCGAGCTTTGATGCTGCCACAGGAGCTGAAGGCCATGGGCCCCGACACGGAAGTCTTCCTCTATGAAGGCATTCCGCACCCGGTGAAGTGCGACAAGATCCGCTACTACGAGGACAGGTACTTCAAGCGCCGGCTCAAAGGCAAGGTGCCGATCCCCGCCTTGTCGATCTGAGCCCGCAGCGGCGGTCCCCCCTCAAGCTGCCAGCAACTGCCGCAGCACAAACGGCAGGATTCCCCCGTGCTTGTAGTAATCCACCTCGATCGGCGTGTCGATGCGCAGGCGCACCGTCACCTCCTGGTGCGCGCCGTCGAAGCGGCGGATCACGAGCTTGACGTCCATCTGCGGCTTGAGTTCGCCGCCGATCACCACGTCGACTTCTTCGTCGCCGGTGAGGTTGAGCGTCTGCCATGAATCCGCCCCGCGGAACTGCAGCGGCAGCACGCCCATGCCGACCAGGTTGGCGCGGTGGATGCGCTCGAAGCTGCGCGCGATCACGGCCTTGATGCCGAGCAGTTGCGTGCCCTTGGCGGCCCAGTCGCGGCTGGAGCCGGTGCCGTATTCCTCGCCGCCGAAGATCACGGTGGGCACGCCGGCCGCCATGTACTTCTGCGCGGCGTCGTAGATGAACATCTTCTCGTTGCCGGGCTGGAAGCGCGTGACACCGCCCTCTTCCTGCGTGCCGTTGGCATCCGGCGGGATCATCAGGTTCTTGATGCGCACGTTGGCAAAGGTGCCGCGCATCATCACTTCGTGGTTGCCGCGGCGCGAGCCGTAGCTGTTGAAGTCGGCCTTGCTCACGCCGTTGGCCTTGAGCCAGATGCCGGCCGGCGAGCTTTCCTTGATCGAGCCGGCGGGCGAGATGTGGTCGGTGGTGATCGAGTCGCCGAACAGCGCCATCACGCGCGCGCCCTTGAAGCCGGCGTCGGTCGCATGCGGCTTCATCTTGAAGCCGTCGAAGAACGGCGGCTCGGCGATGTAGGTCGATTTGGGCCAGCTGTAGACGTCGCCCGTCACGCCCTTGATGCTGCTCCACAACTTGCCCGGGTTCTCCTTGATCTGCTCGTAGTTCTTTCGGAACGCCTTCGCGTCCATCGCATGGCGCAGGTTCTCGTCGATTTCCTTCGGCGTCGGCCAGATGTCGCCGAGGTACACGTCCTTGCCGCCCTTGCCCTTGCCGACCGGCTGCGTCATGAGGTCGATCATCACGTTGCCGGCGATGGCATACGCCACCACCAGCGGCGGCGAAGCCAGAAAGTTGGCCTTCAGGTTCGGATGGATGCGCGCCTCGAAATTGCGGTTGCCCGACAGCACGGCCGCCGCCACCAGGTCGTTCCCGGTGATGGCCTCGTTGATCTCGGGCGCCAGGTCGCCGGCATTGCCGATGCAGGTGGTGCAGCCGTAACCCGCGTGATAGAAGCCGAGCTTGTTCAGGTATGGAATGAGCCCGGCCTTCTCGAGGTATTCGGTGACGATGCGCGAGCCCGGCGCGAGCGAGGTCTTGATGTGCTTCTGCACCTTCAACCCGGCCTCGACCGCCTTCTTCGCCAGCAGCCCGGCGGCCAGCAGC
>CAXTCD010000170.1:0-11106 GCA_964242145.1 uncultured Rhizobacter sp. | reverse complement strand
TGGTTCAGCTTGACAATGTCAAACACGCTGTTGACTATGACTGAAGTCCCTGTAATGGGTTAGACACGGCTTTCTGAGCACACTCGGAAGGCCACGGCCTTCCGGCGCACCACCCCGGCAGGCTTCGTCCCTCCCGGGGTTTTTTGTTTTTGGGGTTTTTGTTTTTGGGGTTTTTGGATGTGCCGCCTCTTCACCGAGGCTTCTTTCGACAAGGTCTTGCCATGCGCACTTACGACAAGCTGATCGCCACGATTCTTCTCGCCAAAGCACGAGACGGCTTGCGCTCGCGCTTTGGCTGGTTGATGCAGGCACCCAGGCCCTAGAGCCGCCCGCGGATTGCGTGGGTGGCCAGGCTCCACCCCAACGAAAGATCCGTATGAACACCCTTCGCCCTGTCTCTGTCACTGCGACCTCTACCGCTGCGGTTTCTACAGCTGCGGTTTCCACCGTCACTTCTGCCGTGGCCGGCACCCGCACGCTGCGCAACATCGGCGTTATCGCCCACGTCGATGCAGGCAAGACCACGACCACCGAACGCATCCTGTTCTATACCGGTGCGAGCCATCGGGTCGGTACCGTCGATGACGGCACGACCACGATGGACTTCGACCCGCAAGAGCGCGCGCGCGGCATCACGATCAACAGCGCGGCCACCACCGTGTTCTGGAAAGGTGCGCAGATCAATGTGATCGATACGCCGGGACACATCGACTTCAACATCGAGGTGAACCGCTCGTTGCGCGTGCTCGACGGCGCGGTCGTGCTGTTCGACGGCGTGGCCGGCGTGGAGCCGCAGACCGAGACCAATTGGCGTCTGGCCGACAAGTACCACGTGCCCCGTCTGGCCTTCATCAACAAGCTCGATCGCGTCGGAGCCGACTTCCAGCGCGTCGTCGAGATGATCCGTGAACGGCTGGGCGTGAGGCCGCTGGTGCTGCAGTTGCCGATCGGTGCGGAAGATGGCTTTCGCGGTGTGGTCGACATCGTGCGCATGCGCGCGCTCGTCTGGCATGGCGCGCAAGCGGGCCAGCCGATGGAGGTGGAGGCCATTCCGCCGGAGCTGATGGCACAGGCCCAGGCTTGTCGCGAGCGGCTGATCGAGGCGGCGAGCGAGCAGGACGATGCCGTGCTAGCAGCCTACCTGAGCGGCGCCGAGCCGAGCGAGGAGCAACTGCGTGCGAGCGTTCGCCGTGGCCTGCTCGCAGGCGCCTTCGTGCCGGTGCTGGCGGGTTCGGCGTTTCGCAACAAGGGCATCGAGCCCTTGCTGGATGCGATCGTCGATTACCTGCCTGCGCCGCAGGATGTGCGCGTGGCCGAAGGGCAACCCGAGGCCGATGCGCAAGGGCCGCTGGCGGCGCTGGCGTTCAAGGTGGTCACCGACGCGCATGGCGCGATGGTGTTCGTGCGGGTTTATCGCGGGCGGTTGAAGCCGGGTGATGTGGTGCTGAACACCACCACCGGCAAGACCGAACGCGTGGCCCGGCTGTATGAGGTACATGCCGACAAGCATGAGGAGAAAGAGATGCTGCAAGCAGGTGACATTGCCGCGATCGTCGGGCTCAAAGACACCGTGACCGGGCACACGCTGAGCGACCGTGCCCACCCGGTGGTGCTGGAGCAGATCAGCATTCCGGCGCCGGTGATCCACATTGCGGTGGAGCCGAAGACGCAGGCCGATCAGCAGGCGCTGGGCAAGGCACTGCATGCGCTGGTCAAGGAAGACCCGAGCCTGCAGATCCGACAAGACGCCGAGTCGGGCCAGACGATTTTGTCCGGCATGGGTGAGTTGCAATTGGAGGTGACGCTGGAGAAGCTCAGAACCCGGCATCACGTCGAGGTGTCGACCGGTCGGCCTGAAGTGGCTTACCGCGAGACGATCACGAAAACGGTGGAGGTCCAACATGTGCATAAAAAGCAAAGCGGCGGCCCCGGCCAGTTCGCCGAGTTGAACCTGCGGCTCACGCCGCTGGCCCGCGGCGAAGGCATCCGCTTCGAAAGCCAGGTGGTGGGTGGCGCGATTCCGCGCGAGTTCATTCCCGCGGTGGAAAGCGGCGTTCGCCGTGCGGCGGAAGTGGGCGTGCTGGCGGGTTATCCGAGCGTGGACTTCCTGGCCACGCTGCTGGATGGCAGCCACCACGAACGCGACTCGTCGACGCTGGCCTTCGAGCTGGCCGCGGCGGCCGCCTTCCGTGAGGCAGCCGTGAAGGCCGGGCCGGTGGTGCTGGAGCCGTTGATGGCGGTCGAGGTGACGACGCCGAGTGCTTATCTCGGCGATGTCATCGGTGACCTGAACCGGCGCCGCGGCGTGATCCGGGGGCAAGACAACCGCGGCCACAGTGCGGTGGTGGAAGCGCATGTGCCCTTGCGCGAGATGTTCGGCTACATCGGCAACCTGCGCGCGCAGTCATCGGGGCGCGCACAGTATTCGATGCAGTTCGATCACTACGCCACGGCACCGGCCTTGCTGCAGGCTGCGCTGTCTGATACCGCGGCCCGGGCCCATTGAGTGTTGAAACAAAGCCCACGTCACCGGCAACGGCGACGTGGGCTTTTCTCTGGGATGACGTCTTTGGGATGGCTTCTTTGGGATACCGTTTTGGCCCGCGGCTCACTCGCTCGCGGAGGCGTTCGGCGAGACAGCGATCGATGGCTTGGCCGACAAGTCCGCCACGCGTGAAGGCTCGAGCGTCTTCGCCAGCGTGGGCGACGCGGGCACACCACCTGCCGGTGGGTCGAGCAAGGCCAGGTGCGGGCTCTTCAGGCCCTTCGCGTATTTGATGACGCTTTGGCTCGAGTCAAAAGGCAGGTGCTTTTTCGGGTCGGCGCCATGGGTCATCAGATAAGCGATCGTGTCTTTCTGCGCCTGCGGGTGCTCCAGGAAATCGGGAATCAACACACGCGCGAGCGGCAGCCATTGAATTTGCCCGCCATGCGATGGCGGCACACCGTTGACCAGCTGAGGCTGGCGTGCAAGCCACCAGTCGAGCGCCACCCAATGGCTGGTGCGCAAGGCTTCCTCGAAGCCCGACGGCTGCTTGCCCTCGAAAGTGCCGAGCGCGGCCTGCGCCGTGTGGCCGCGCGCCTCCAGCAGCGCGGCGAACGGTGTCGACAGGTAGTCCGGATGCAGCGCGCCGAGCGGACTGAAACCGATGTTCTCCGGCTGCAGATCACCACTGGCCAGCCAGGTGTCAAGCACCCGGCTCAAGCCCGCCGTGCGGGCGTTCGGGCAGCTGAGCATGCGCATCGTGTCATGACGGACGGCCCGCGCATCGGCCACGGCCAGCCATTCGAAAGAGCGCAAGACCTCGGGTGACGCGGTTGAGAAATCGGGACAGGCCTGAACCTGAGCCAAGCGCACCAATGGCGACTGCGCACAGCGCTCGGGCTGCGCGCCTTTGCTGATCAACTCCGGCAAGGCGGCCCACAGCCGCGCGTCTTGCGCGGCCAGGATCAGCGGGCATTCCTGCAAACCGCTGGCGCTGATGTCGGCGCTTTGAATGCTGCCGGGCACGAACTCGCCGCAGCGCGCGCTGGTGGCACGCTGAACGCTGTTGAGCTGACCGCAGGGCACCGGGTCGCCTTCGGTGATCTTGCCGTGGATGTGCTTGACGATGCTCCACGGAATGCTGTTGTCGGTCGCCACCCCCATCGCGCTCATCACCATCGAGGTGGTGGTGCAGCCGCCCAGGCCGAACAGCCCGGCGGTCATCGTGGCTGCTGCGGCCACGCTCTTCAGGAATCTCATGCTGCGCCTCGTTTCGCCTGCGGGTGGAAGCAAGGCTTCTGCACATGGCGAACAGCATGCAGAAGCGGGTGGAATGAACCCACCCGAAACGCGCGCAAAAAACAAGCCAACACAAGGGCTCGACCCGCGATGGCGGATCGGATCGATACAAAACTGTCGGCGGCTTAACGCCATGCCTGCAGCCAGTCGGTTTGCCGCCGATTCATCGTGCCGCAGGGGATTGCCCCGCCCCGCGGCCGATGACATTTCTGGCATGCCTCGCACACCGCGCTGTGTCCCCCGCTGCCGCAAACTGCCAAGTTTGCATCCAGGCGCTGACACAGCGTATCCAAAGGTTGAAAACTCGGCCGACCTACCCGCCTAGTTCGTTGACAGCCGAACCCCCTTCGAGACCGAAGGCACCCCCGCCTTGTTGATCACCGTCAACAGGTAATACCCCGGCGGTGCGATCGAGGTGTTCGCAGGCCGATGCAGGAACAGCTGATTCGCATTGACCACATCGAACGCCAGCTCGATGAAGCGCTGCTCCGAATCGAAGGAATGGGTGACCGAGGCCAGCCTGACCAATGTCACCCGCGCGACATCGCTGCTGCGGATCACCGACAGCGTGTCGGCGCCCTCCACATGCGCGTCGCCATAGGCCAGCGTGGTCGGTGCCAGCGTGATCACCGGCCGTGCGGCGGTGCCGGTAGCGCTAAAGAGATAAGGCGGGCTGTAGGCCTGGGCATTGGTGCCCACCACCGGCCCCGGTGCACCGCCGCCAAGTGACAGTACCCGCCCATCGGCAAGCAAGGTCGCCGCGCTGTGATAAAGCCGCGGCCGCAGCTCCGAAGCCACGCTGCGCCAGCTGCGCGACTGCGGGTTCCACAGCTCGCCGTGGTAAGCCACGCGGTCCAGCTTGTTGTCGCCCGCCGAACCTTGAATCGCCAAGACCTCGCCGGTTGGCAGCACGACGAAGTTGGCCCAGATGCGGACTTGCGACAGCGCGCCGGCATCGGCCACGACCGGCTGCGCGCCTTCAACCGAGGGAAACACGACGGTCGACGAGCCGCCGTTGTCCAGCGCCACCAGCACGGTGTTGGGCGCGATCTGCGCGGTCGGGCGGTTCCAGCTGTGCAAGCCAGGCAAGCGCGCCGTGGTGGTGATCAACTCGCCCTCGCCGCTCGCGCCATCGACGTTGAGCCGATAGATCTTGCCGCTGCCATCGGTGCTGATGACGTAGACCTGCTCGACGCCCGGCGTCGTGGTCGAGCTCACGAAGGCACGCGGGTAGTAGCCCTTCAAAGTCACGCCCGTGAGCGTCTTCCAGGTGCCATCGAGGCTGCGGACTTCCGGGTTCGCCACATCTCTTGAGTTCCCGTCCTTGCCACCCATCACCAGCAGGCGCCCGCTCGGCAGAATCACCTGCGAGGCATACCAGCGCGCCGCGTTCATGCGGATGCCCGACCGCAGCGAGTTGCTGGTCGGGTCGAACACCGTTGTGTCGGCAATGCCTTTGTTGTAGCCACCGGGCTGCTGGCGGTTGTCGCCACCGGCAATGAAGACCATGCCGCTGGGCATCAGCGACTGGCTGCCACAGAAGATGTCAGTGCGCGTGCTGTTATCCAAGGTCAGGTGCGATGAATCGCCGCCTCCCAGCGCCGGGTTCCAGACGTCGTAGATGAATTGCGCGCCCTGAGTGCCCGAGGCATCGCTGCCATAGCTCATCACTCGGCCATCGGGCAGCACCACCGCATGGATGCCGATCAACGGCCAGTTCATCGCCGAGCCCCACCAGCCCGTTTGCGCAGCGTTAGCCGGCGGCGCCGTGACCGCTTCGAAGACATCCGGGGCCGCCGCATCGATGGCATGGATCGCGCCGCCATCGTCGTTCGTCGTGTAGGTGGCGTTGCCGGCAAAGCCGAGGAAGGCATCGGTGACAGGGTTGCGCACGAGGTAAGGCGCACCGGTGCTCGCCGCATCGCCGTAAGGTCCGAGCGCGCGGCCTTGGTTGGTACGCAAGCTCAGGCTGTCGATCGCGCGGCTGTAGCGCCCGCTCAGCTCGGTGATGAACTCGCCGGGTGCGAAATCGATCCGCGTACAGACCGAGTTTGCATTCTTCGCGCCGCCATGCAGCGGCAAGTGCTTGTTGCCGTCGGCATAGAAAGCCTGCAGCGAGCGGATCGCGGTCTTGCCTAAGGCTTGCCCGGCGCACACCTCGATCTGCCCGATGGTCTCGCCGATCGGCAATTGATCAGCGAACAGGTTGGCATTCAGGTCGCCTTGCGGCGCCGTCAGCAGGCCGATCCGGTGCAGCCAGCCATCCGAGCGGCCGTAGATGCCGCGAAAGCCGGCCCCGACGCTGATCGACTGGCTGAAGCCCTCGCCGCCCGGCCCGCCAAACGGGCCGTAGACCTGCTTGCTGGTTTTGAAGCCGAGCGAATTCACATAGGCATCGGCTGTGCCAAAGAGTTCGGTGATGTATTCGCCGTCGTCAAAGGTCGTGGTGTTGCAGCTCAGTTCAGGCCATGAAGCGCCGTGCTGCGGCAACACGCCGAGATTGGTTCGAAGCTGAACGGATTGCACATAGCCATCGCTGCGATAGCAGATGGTGATGGCCGCTACGCGTTGGTCGGCTTTCAAGCGATCGATGAACGCCACACCGCCTGAGCCACCGGCCGAATCGTCGAGCAGATTGAGCTGCTGCAGCGCCGACGTGGCAAAGCCCGAGAAGCCGCCGAAATGCCCGTTCGCGCCACCACCCACCCCCATGCTGAAGATGTTGCCGCCGTTGCCGCCAAAGGGCCCGATCGTGCGCCCGGTCGAGGTCAGGAAAACGATCTGGTCGATGATCGACCCGGCCCGCCCTTCGACGCGGATGATCTGCTCCCCCGCGGCCAGCGCGTTATCACTGCAGGTGCCGGTCATTTGCCCATGCGGCGCGAAGCTGCGCTTGGTCGTCGTCAGGGCGATGCCATTGACATACCCGTCAGCACACACACGGATCGAACTCAGGTCTTCATCGTTGTCGAGCCGATCGACAAACACCGTGGCCGCCGCACCCTGCCAGAGCTTGTCGTTTCCGTTGCCGGCCAGCCCATGCCTGTCCGGCCCGGTGTGGCTTGGGTCGGCATCCGCGCGCGAACTCGCATCGGGCAGGTCGGGATGTGAGGGAATCGCTTGCGCTTGGGCAGCGCGTGTCGCGTCAGTCACCGCTTGAACGGCATCTTTGGGCCCGGCGCCCGCATCGGCGCTGTCGCCGGCACCGCAAGCGCTGAGCAGCAGGCTCGTGGCACCCGCCGCCAGCCAGGGTGAACAAAGTCGCCAGAATGACTGGCGCCACCGATACAGCGTCGTGTGCAGAAAAGCACGGGGCATTGTGGAAACAGGGGTCATCGAAAAACTCCGTGAAGGTAGGCCGCGCGCGAAGGCAAGCCGGCCAAATGCAGGCGCCTTCGAGGCTCTGGAGCCATCAGAAAATCAAAGGGAACACGCCAATCCCGGTTGGGCCCGATGCGCCTGGGCATTGGCGACTGTCGCAGTCCGCGCTTGCGTGGCCGAACCAGCGCGGCCGACAAGCGCGGCCGGCTGTTGCTACCGATTGGCGCAGCCGATACCGGCCGATCGCTCCGCATCGCGGGCCACAACGCACAACGCGCGTGGCCCGCGACAACGATCGATCGGCCCGTGCCCTCAGCGGGCGTTCATCAAGGGTTCACGACCAAAAAGCTCGCGCTGATCGGGCCCCAGGTGCCGCCGGCATCACGGGCACGCACATAGACCAGGTGCTTGCCGACGCGAAGGTAGCCGGTGTTGATGAAGGCTTTTGCCGATTCGATGGGTGTGTCGAAACGGCCGTCCGAGGGCAGCAACGGCACAGCGGTTGCACCTGCCACCCACGGCGGCGTGTCGATGTAGTACTCGACCGCCGCGATGTTCTGCGACGCTTCGGTGCCGTTGCTGTTGTTGAAGCGCGTGTCGTTGGCCGAAGTCGCCAGCGTCACCACGGTGCCGGTCTGCACGCCGGTGCCTGCGGCCTGATGGCTCAAGCTCACCGAGCTCAGCTCCGGGCCGCCCGGCGTGATGTAAGGCGTGCGAACGACCTTTGCTGCATAGATCAAGGCATTGAGGTTTTTCGGCTTGATGTCGGACTCATAGGCCGAGCAGCTCTGGAAGAACGAGGTGCCCATCTCGATCGTGAAGGCGGCCACGCCCAGTTCTCCATAACTCACGGCATCGCTGGTGCCATCGGTCGGGTAGAGGCCCACCGATTGCTGAGGCGTGTAGCCGTTGAAGTAAGCCAGCTTGCGGCCCAGCGTCTGCAAGGCCGCCGCGTTCGGCGCCAGCGTGTCGGTATCGCCCCAAGGCCACAGCACCAGTTGGCTGTAGCTGTGCAGGTCGATGTGGATGCCGCTGGTGTTGGCCGGTGCGGCGTCGCCGCTGTTCGGGCCGCGGCGGTCCGGCCACAGCGAACGCACATAGGATTCGATCGCCTGCGTCTCCGGCTCCGACGCCGCAGATGGGCCGCGGTAGGTCAGGTTGCATTCATTGCCGCTCGAACCTTCGCCCTGCGTGCTGTTCCAGCTCTGCGTGAAGTTGCGGTTCAGGTCGACACCGCGGTAGTTGCTGGTCGCGCCGCAATAAGCGGTGTTGGTGTTCTTGCGCCACGACAAGCCGCCCTCGGCCTTCTTGCGGCCATCGGGGTTGCTTTGCAGCAGCAGATGGACTTCATGGTGATCGAGAATCCAGGTCGCATCGGCGTTATTGCCATAGCCATTGATCAGCCAGCGCGCGAATTCCAGCGCCACCGGCGCGGTCGTGTACTCACGCGCGTGGATCGCGCTGTTGACGAACAGCTTCGGCTTGTTGCCACCGATCGCGCTATTGGTTAGCTTCAGCACCCGAATGTCGTAGCCGCCGAGGCCTGCCTGCTTCTCCCATGATCTGCCAACCACGAGCCAGCTGGCGAGCGTCGGATGGGTGGTGGCGAAGCTTTGCGCAGCCGCGTAGCTTTCTTCGACCGTCTCGTAGCAGCTGTAGCCCGGCACCGAGAAGATGCCGGCGTTCTGCCCTTCGGCCTGCGCCGCCAGTTGGTCGATCTTTTGCAGCGTGCTGCGCCGCTGCGCCATGAATTCAACGGCCGGCTTCAGTTTGAAGCCGAAGCGCTGTAGTTTTGCGATGTCCTCCGGGGCCAATTCCAGCACCAGGTAGCCTTCGTCATAGCGCGATTCGAGCAACTCATTGTGGAAGGAGATCGCCGCCTTGCGGCCCAGCGCTGCGCTCGGGAAGTAAGCCTTGTAGACGTTGGTCGCGGCTTTGTCGTCGTCTCGCAGTTGTTGCATCAGCGCGCGCTGGTCAGCGCCGCGGATGGCGCTCGCGGCCACAGGGGCCAGGTTGGTTTGAGCAAAGGCAGCACAGGCCTGCAAGGCCAAGGCCGCAGCCAGCCAGCCGGTTTTCTTTTGGGACATGTTTTTCCTTGAAAGACGTCAATGGCACACGCTTGACCCGGACTCGCCTCAGCCTGGCCCAAGATCAACCGTGCGGTTCAACGCGCAGCCGTTGCCCGATGGCAACCGCCGCGCAAGCTCATCCGGGCCGGCCTTGCCAGGCCGCGCCGATGAACCCTCAGGGTATCGCCCGCATCGCTCGGCGCGGCACTGTCAGATCTGACAGGGAGGTGCAGAAGGTGTTGTTGGCAGGTTGCAAAAAGCCCAGCATCTGCTGCGATCTACTTGCCCAATCGAGGGCGATGACACAGTGACCCCGCCCGATTGTGCATGTCACGGTCAAGGTAGCTTCTGATAATCCGCATCCGGCGCGTACCAGGCATCGTTGACCGGCCGCATGTCGATGCGCGTCACTTCGTGGGTGTAAGTGACCAGCGCCGAATCACGCGCACTGGGTTTGCCAGCCATCAGTCCGCCCACCATCCCGCTCACGCTGCTCATCACGCCACCCAACGCGGCGCTTGCGTTCTCCGCACTGCCAGCACCACCGCTGCCTGCGGCCGTACCCGCCAATTCGCCACAGGCCTGGCCTTCGACATTCCAGCTGAGCGAGGTGGCGATCGGAAAGCCGCGCAGCTTGCTCAGCTCTGCGCTCCAGGCCGCTGTCGATTTGTTGTTCTTGCCGGCCAACCGGCTCAGCAAACCGGCCATCGCGCCCTTCACCTCAGGTGGCAGGTAAGCACCGAAAGGCTGGTCGGCCTTGGTCAGCATGCTGGCCCATCGCTTGTCGAATGCAGAATTCACCGCCTGCGCTTCCTTGACGACACCCGACTCGGGCGTCGTCCACAGGTCCATCCCGACGCGGTGGATGTTGCGCCGCTGCTGGCGGTCTTCCAGTTCGAGCGTCCATTGGATCTGGATGCGTTCGGTGTTGAAGCCATTCAAGCGCTTGCGCTCGCCGGTCGGTGTGACCTTCAGATCGTTCCGGGCCAGGCTCAGCGCACAAGACGGTTCGCGGGGCGGGCCCGATGGCTGCGGCTGACCGGGCGATGCATCGGGTGCCGGTGCGGCGGGCTTGCGGCAACCCGCCAGCGGGCATTCGGTGTAGGTGTGCTTCGCCGGGTTTAACGTCCACCACAGCTTTTTGTCCAGCCGCACGATCTCGGCCGAGCGCCCTTCGCCGGCCATCGCCCGCAGCAGGCGATTGTCAAAGCTCTGCAAGGCCTCGGTGCGGCGCGCATCGCCACGGGTCTCGGCCAAGCGCTGGCCGCGCATCGTTGGCAGCAGCAGGCCATCGATCGAATAGCTGCTGGACACCACCGCGCTGCGCACGGCCGGTGGGCCGCTGGGCGGATCGGCAAATACCGACTGGGGCACCGGCGCCGACGCGGCAGTCGCCGCAGCCGGCGCACGCTCGGCAACGCGCTCAGCGGCCTGCGGCCGACTGCCCGATGTCGGCACCAAGCCATTCATCGAACCGCAAGCCAGCAAAGCCAAAGGCGCACAAGGGATCAAGGCACAGGCGAAGCTTCGGACCGTCATGACCATCTCCTGCCGGCAACGATTCGTCATCGTACTGGATGGTGGTGGGCAGATGAGTGCCGCTGTGGGACCTGCCTGTCGGTGGACAGGCACCCGGTTTCAGGCCGGATGGCATGACCCGGCGAATGCAGCGTGCGTCGAGCCGGTCGCGCCACACGACTGACCCGAATCGGGCACTGCATTCAAAGACCGCTTGCGCGGCCTGCTGCATCGCCTACTTCTGATTCTGGAAAAAGGCAGCCGACCCGCCGTGGCCGGGCACGCCCGGCGCAAACAGGTTCTTCACGCCGTGCGGCGCCGCACGCCAGTATTGCGGCGGGGCATCGACCTGCGCACCTAACTCGGCAGCCGCACGCCAGGGCCAATGCGGGTCGAACATCATCGCGCGTGCCA
>CAXTCD010000169.1:0-11171 GCA_964242145.1 uncultured Rhizobacter sp. | reverse complement strand
CCGATCGCCGGCGTCGGCACCTGCCCGGTGATGATCACCATCGGGATCGAGTCCATGTAGGCCGTGGCGATGCCGGTGATGGCATTGGTGACGCCCGGGCCGGAGGTCACGAGCGCGACGCCGACATTGCCAGTCGCACGGGCATAGCCATCGGCCGCATGGACGGCAGCTTGCTCATGGCGGACCAGCACGTGCTCGATGCTGTCTTGCTTGTAGAGCGCGTCGTAGATGTAGAGAACCGCACCGCCTGGGTAGCCCCAGAGGAATTTGACGCCTTCGGCTTGAAGGCAGCGGATCAGGATTTCAGAGCCGTTTGGCTCCGAGGAATTTGAAGATGGGAGGGCCGAAGCAGCACGCTTGGTCTCCGTGGCAGACATGTCCATATTGAACCTTTGTGATTTTCTCTAACGAAAAACCATCGGTGCACCTTTCCAGCCCTTGTGAGGCGGGTGTGGTACCTGCTGGATCAAACGAAGCGCCCAGGTCGGGCAGCTAAATTGAGACCAGAATATTGTGCGAGGCAGCATTATGGCATCGCTTGGCGCTTGCAGGCCCGCAATCGGCGGCCGCGAAGCAACACATCGGGCCCGCGTGGACACAGCAAACACCATCGCCGCAAGTGTGTTGAAGGGAGATGCAGATCACGCGGTGTGATAATCGCGCCCGTTTTGGCAGGCTGCTCGGCCTGAGGCGCCCCACTTGGCATCCGACAAAGAACTTTCCGACTTTCTCAAGAGCGTTGAAAGGCGTGCATTCAAACGCGTGGCCTATGCCGTGCGGGACGAAGATGCAGCGCTGGACATCGTTCAGGATTCCATGATCCGGCTCGCGGAAAAGTACGTCGATCGGCCAGCCGCCGAGTTGCCGCTGGTGTTTCAGCGCATCCTGTCCAACGCCACGATGGACTGGTTTCGCCGCCAGAAAGTCCGCAACGCCGTCGTACGCAACTTTTCGGAGTACGAATCCTCCAACGAGGACGGGGATTTCGATTTGCTGGAAACGTTGGAAGCCCAGGGCGCGGGGCCTGCCACCGAGAGCGCGGCGGAAACGGTGTCACGGGATCAGATCCTGCTTGCCATCGATGCCGAAGTCGCCAAGTTGCCTGCACGTCAACGAGAAGCCTTCCTGCTGCGTTACTGGGAGGAACTCGATGTCGCCGAGACGGCCACGGTGATGGGTTGCTCCGAAGGCAGCGTGAAAACGCATTGCTCCCGCGCTGTGCATGCACTGTCGGCAGCGTTGAAGATCAAGGGAATTGCGCTATGAAGAATTTGGAACTGTCGCCCTCTTATTCCTTGGCTGGCGAAGAGGCACGCCAAGCCCGCATCGCCTTTCGTGCCGCGGCTTATTTGACCGAACAGGCTGCTGAATTGCCGCAAGACCTGTCGGAACGATTGCGATTTGCTCGCGAGCAGGCGCTTGAGCGTGCCCGCGCAGCTCGCAAAGTCCAAACAGCCATGGCAACGTCGGTGTTGACCCAAGGTTCGGTTGCCACGCTGGGCGCGCCCGGTGGCGAAGCTGCGGGTTGGTGGGTGCGGCTGGGTTCGGTGCTGCCGCTCATCGCGCTCGTGCTGGGCTTGCTGTTGATACAGCATTGGCACAGCAGCAGTCAAATTGAGGCCGCCGCTGAAATCGACGCCTCGCTGCTCGCCGATGACCTGCCGCCCGCGGCTTACAGCGATCCCGGCTTCGTCGAATTTTTGAAGGTCCCGCGAGACTGATGGGCTGCTGAAGCTGACAACACCGTGCCGCAACGCTCCTTGCTCTCTTCATCTATCCGATTCATCAGCCCTGCGCTGGTGAAAGCAGCACTGCTGGCCGCGATGTTGAGCGTCGGCCTGCTGGGCTTGGTGCGGCCGAGCCATGCCCAACCCGGCTCCGCTTTGACATCGCCCGAAGGCGTGGCGTGGTCCACGCTGACACCCGCACAGAAAAATGCGTTGCGGCCGTTGGAGCACGACTGGAACAGCATCGACGCTTCGCGCAAGGCGAAATGGCTTGAAATCGCTGGGCGTTTTCCAAAGATGCCGCCCGCCGAGCAGGCGCGCATTCAGGACCGCATGAACGCCTGGACGCGCATGTCGCCGCACGAGCGTGGCGAAGCACGTCTCAACTACAAAGAAGCTCAACAGGTCTCGCCGCAAGAGCGCGCGCAGCGCTGGGAGCAATACAACGCGTTGCCGGCTGACAAGCGCCGTCAGTTGGCCGATCGCGCCGCCCCGGCCCGGCGCAAAGAACCGCCAGCTAACTCTGTCAATGGGGCCGCGCAGACGAAGTCCAGCATCGTTCCGAACACCTCCTATGCCGCTCGGCCACGAGCGATCGCCCCGACGATGGCGCAGGCGCAGCCCGGTGCCAGCACCAACCTGATCACCAAGCGCCCGACCCCGCCGGCGCACCAGCAACCCGGCTTGCCGAAGATCGCTGCGACACCCGGCTTCGTCGATCAGGCCACGCTGCTGCCCAAGCGGGGCCCGCAAGGCGCGGGTGCACGCGCCGCGACGGCCGCCGCCCCCACTCCAGCACCGCCACCTGCGCCACCCTCGCGCCCATGAGCGCTGCTGTGCAAGGCGACATGCCGGCCGATGTGCCGTTGCAGGCACCGAGCCTGCGCAGGCGCATGGCCTGTTTTGTCTATGAGGCGATGGTGCTGTTCGGCATCGGCCTGTTGCCAGGCGCCATCGGCGCAGCCTTTGTTGCCATCTCCGGGCAGCAACATCCGCTTCAAAGCGAAACCGCCTTGCGCAGCATCGCTTTCGTGATCTACGGGCTGTACTTCAGTTGGTATTGGTCCAAGGGCGGGCAGACCTTGCCGATGCAGACCTGGCACATCCGCGTTGTGATGGCCGATGGTGCGCCGCTCAGCCAAGGCCGCGCCTTGCTGCGTTATCTCGTGGCCTGCATCTGGGTCGCGCCAGCGGCCTTGCTTGCGCATGCGGCCCACTTGACGCGCTGGGAGGCCCTGGGCGCCGTGGGCGTCGGAATCGTCGGCTATGCCTTGCTGGCCTTGCTGCATCCGCAGCACCAGTTCTGGCACGACGCCTGGATCGGCACTCGCCTGATTCATTCAGCGCCCCAGCCCAAAGGCACCTGAATTCAGCGGGCACAATCGCGCCCCATGACCAATGAATTCAAAGGGCGCACCGGCTTGGGCCGCTTGATCCGCGCCACCGGCTACTCATTCGAAGGCCTGGCGGCGGCTTACCGCGGCGAGAGCGCATTCCGCTCGGAAGTCTGGTTGGCCGTCGTGATGCTTCCGCTGTCGTTCTGGCTCGGCGGCAACTGGATCGAAGTCACCCTGCTTGCAGGCTCCGTGATGCTGGTGATGATCGTCGAGCTGCTGAACTCCGGCATCGAGGCCGTGGTTGACCGCGTGTCGTTCGAATTGCACCCGCTTTCCAAGCGCGCAAAAGACATCGCCAGCGCCGCCGTGTTCATGTCGCTCGTACTGTGCAGCGGAATCTGGCTGACAGCACTCTGGCAGCGCTTGGCCGCCTGATCAGCGCTTCAAACCTGCCGCCGTGCGTGTATTGCGGATCGCGCTTCGGCGCCGATCCGGTTGATCGCGACGCTGCCAAATCGGTGGGCCTCTAACAACTTTCTGCAAGTCTGATCGCAGCGCCGAAGGCAGCTTGACAGCGCGCTTCGGCGGGCAACCAAGCCTGGAATGCTGCATTACACCGAAGCCCCACCCGCAGCGCGGGCTCAGCTCCGCATGAGCAGTGAATTTTAGGCAGCGACACGCGCCGAACTGGCTCCAATTGAAGAGAAGCTGCACGGCTGATTCCAAGGGAATCGCCGCCAGGGGCAGCTCCACTAGCTCACCTGATGAGTCACTGAAGGCAGACTCGTCACGAAGGCATTGACAAAGGTGGGCTACCCATCGTCAGATTGAAATCATCCGCCCTTTACCCATAGGATGCATCCATGTCTTGGTTCGATCTCAAACAAGTGACAACGGCTGTCGGTTTTCCCGAAGGCTATCTCTGCGAATTGCTCCATACAACTGAAACAGAAGCACTCATTCAGAAGTTGAGTGTTTGGTTTCCTGAGATTGCGGTGGGGGTTGCAAGCAGCTACCTGCGTCCCGCCTTTTACGCGGACCAAGTGCACTTCGATGGCGACGCTTCGGCGCAAAAAGACATCGTCGTCTTTGTCATCAAACACAACGGTGAGCTGGTGGGCATGGCGTCTTTCCAGAGAGAGCCCAACGGAAAGGTTTTATATGGACGCGTGGGGGCCTTGGCTGCGGCACACCGACGGACTGGCCTGGCCTCCGCCATCGTTCGGCTGCAAGAAGGCGTCGCACGTGCTGCGGGTATGGACGCTACCTTCGTCTTGGCAACGCTCTCAAATCCTCACATTCAGCTCGGTTACGAAAGGATAGGGTGGGCTTTGGTAGGAATCGCTCCTGGCTATGACCGCGAAGTGGATAAGAACGGTGAGGTGAAGCGGGTTTATGAAGGCATCTATGCCAAGGCCTTGGTATCGGAAGATCAGTTCGCGTTGCCCCTTGCCGAGAATCTGTCTCCGAAGACGCGTGCGCTGTTTGATCTGCTCTTCCCCGGAAAAATCGTCACGGCCCCTTAGCTACCGAATTCCCGCCGAAGCAGGCCAGCCACTTCGCAGCACACACCGACTCCGGAAAGATCGGCGTCTCCAGCAAAAAGGCGGCCGCAAAAATGCCCGCACGGAGCGGGCCTGTGGAAACGTTCGGTGGTCCGGGCCGGCGAGCTCGGCCCCTCGCTGCCGATGAGCTCAGACAGCGGCTTCGTCGGTCTCTCCGGTGCGGATGCGCACCACTTGCTCGACCGGCGTCACGAAGATCTTGCCGTCACCGATCTTGCCGGTCTTGGCAGCCTTGATCACGGCCTCGATGCAACGCTCGACATCGCCATCTTTGACGACGACTTCGACCTTCACCTTCGGCAGAAAGTCGACCACGTATTCAGCGCCGCGGTACAGCTCGGTGTGGCCCTTCTGGCGGCCGAAGCCCTTGACCTCGGTGACGGTCAGCCCCGTCACGCCGACCTCTGCGAGCGCCTCTCTCACTTCTTCCAGCTTGAAAGGCTTCACGATGGCGGTGATCTGTTTCATTCGAGTCTCCAGGCAGGGGGGTGAAGCGGTAGTTTAAGCCCGGAACTTCGAGGTGATGGGATAGCGCCAATCGCGTCCGAAACCTCTGTGCGTGATGCGAATGCCGATGGGCGCCTGCCGCCGCTTGTATTCGTTGATCTTGATCAATCGCGTCACCCGCTCGACATCAGCCGGCGCGAAACCGGCCGCGATCAGCTCATCGATGGACTGGTCGTCTTCCATGTAGCGCTGCAGGATCGCATCCAGCACCTCATACGGCGGCAGGCTGTCCTGGTCGGTCTGGTCGGGGCGCAGCTCGGCCGAAGGCGGGCGCGTGATGATGCGTTGTGGAATCACCTCGGCGCCTTGCGCATTGCGCCAGTTCGCCAGCCGATAGACCAGCGTCTTGGCGACATCCTTGATCACCGCAAAGCCGCCGGCCATGTCGCCATACAGCGTGCAATAGCCAGTCGCCATCTCGCTCTTGTTGCCGGTGGTCAGCACGATCGAGCCGAACTTGTTCGACAGCGCCATCAGCAAGGTGCCGCGAATGCGCGCCTGGATGTTCTCTTCGGTCGCGTCTTCCTTCAGGCCGGCGAACTCGCTCGACAGGCTGCGCTTGAAGGCCTCGAACTCCGGCACGATCGAGATCTCGTCGTAGCGCACGCCCAGGCGGTTCGCCATGTCGCGCGCGTCGATCCATGAAATGTCGGCGGTGTACGGCGACGGCATCATCACCGCGCGCACGCGATCAGCCCCCAACGCATCGACCGCCACCGCCAGCACCAGCGCCGAGTCGATGCCACCGCTCAAGCCGAGCAGCACGCTCGGAAAGCCGTTCTTGCCGATGTAGTCGCGAACGCCGGTGACCAGCGCAGCCCAGGCCTGCGCCTCGATGCTGGGCACCGGTGCAATGTCGCCTTGCACACCGTCACGGCTGACATCGACCAGCAGCAAGGCCTCTTCGAAGAAAGGTGCGCGCGCCGCAAGCAAGCCTTGCGCATCGACCGCAAACGAGGCGCCATCGAACACGACTTCATCTTGACCGCCCACCAGGTGCGAATACAAGACCGGCAAACCGACATCGCGCGCGCGTTCGCCCATTCGTGCTTCCCGCTCATCGACCTTGCCCAGATGAAAGGGCGATGCGTTGATCACGCACAGCACCTCGGCACCGGCGGCCTTGGCCAGTCGCGCCGGCTCATCGAACCAGGCGTCTTCGCAGATCGCCAGGCCGAACTTCACGCCGTCGACATCGAACACCACCGCGCCCTGCCCCAGCTCACGGCCCGACGCGAAATAACGCCGCTCATCGAAGACTTGATAGTTCGGCAGCTCGCGCTTGCAGTAGGTCGCGGTCACACGCCCCCCTGCGAGCACCGAGGCCGCATTGCCGCGCTGCTGCACCGCATGCGACTTCGACCTAACATCGCCCCGCTCACCCCATTGATGCGGATGCCCCACCACCACATGCAGCCCCGGCAGATCGGCAAGCGCCTGCGCGCAATCGGCCAAGGCCTGCGCGCAGGCTTGCATGAAGGCCGGGCGCAGCAGCAAGTCTTCGGGCGGATAGCCGCACAAGCCGAGCTCGGGCGTGAGCACCAGACGCGCACCTTGCTGATAAGCATGGCGCGCGTTTTCGACGATCTGGCGCGTGTTGCCGGCCAGGTCGCCCACCGTCGCGTTGATCTGCGCCAATGCGACTTTGACCCTTGGATTTGATGACATATGCATGAAGAAAATGACACCCAAGATTATGTCATTCGGGTCCTGGATCACCCCGGTGAGATCGATGCAATCGCCTGGAATGCTTTGCTCGATGCGCAAGCCAGCGCCACGCCTTTCATGCGCCATGAATACCTGCTGGCGATGCATCAGTCGGCCAGCGCGATCGACAGCACCGGCTGGACGCCGCAGTACCTGGCGATCCATCAACGGGGCACGCTGATCGCTGCCTGCCCGCTTTACCTCAAGCAGCACTCTTACGGCGAATACGTGTTCGACTGGGCCTGGGCCGATGCGTACCAGCGTCATGGCCTGCCGTATTACCCGAAGCTGCTCAGCGCCGTGCCGTTCACGCCGGTGCCCGGCCCACGGCTTTTGGCGCGCGATGGCTCGGCGCGCATTGCGCTGCTGGAGGCCATGACACAGTACGCCCGACAAGCGAAGCTGTCGTCGGCCCATGTGCTGTTTCTCGATGAGCAAGACCAAGAGGCGGCCCGCGCCGCCGGCTGGATGATGCGCAGCACGGTGCAGTTCCATTGGGAGAACCGGGCGCCGCAAGCCTACGCCGACTTCGCCGACTTTCTCGCGAGCCTGCATCGCGACAAGCGCAAGAAAATCCAGCAGGAGCGGCGCCGCGTCAACGATGCGGCGGTCAGCTTCACGTCCCACCACGGCCCGGCGATCACCGAAGTTGAGTGGGATTTCTTTTATCGCTGCTACACGCTGACCTATCGCGCGCACCACTCCACGCCTTATCTCAGCCGCGACTTCTTTCATCGCATGGCCGCGACGATGCCGGAGAACTGGCTGCTCTTCATCGCCTGGAAAGACGGCCAGCGCATCGCCGCCTCGCTGATCGGCATCGACCCGCAACGCGGCCACGCCTTCGGCCGCTATTGGGGCGCGGTCGAGCCGATCTCGTGCCTGCACTTCGAAGCTTGCTATTACCAGCCACTGGCCTGGTGCATTGCGCAAGGCTACCGCCGCTTCGAGGGCGGCGCGCAAGGCGAGCACAAGATGGCGCGTGGGCTGATGCCGGTGCAGACCTGGTCGGCGCACTGGCTGGCCCACCCGCAATTTGCGCAGGCCGTGGCTGACTTTCTGCAGCGCGAAGGCGCCGGCATCGCGCATTACATCGACGAGTTGAACGAGCGCGACCCGTTCAAGCATGCCGAAGCCGCAAGCTGATTCGCCGGTTGCCCCGCCACGACGATGGCGTTAGAGCCCCACACAGCAGCCATGAAAAATGGCGAGAAGGGCGAGGTTGATCCGCCCATCTCGCCATCGTCATTCCCGACTCAGCGCCCGCAGATGCAGGCTGGCTTCACAGCCGCCTGCAATGGCCTTGAATGGGCCTTGCTCAGGGCTTGAAGTCGCCAGCGACCGCGCTGATGAAGTCGCCCGGTTTCACGTAAGTACGCAACGCCGCGTTGACCTGCTCGAGCGTCAACTGAGACAAGGCATCATCGACCTTCTGAGAGATCGCATAGCTGCGGTTCAAATCCAGGTTCGAGGCCAAACCATAGGCCAGGCTGGCATCCTGTGCACGCGACAAGCGGCGGTAGCCGAGCAGGCCACGCTTGCCTTCTTCCAGCTCTTGCGCGGTGAAGCCGTCTTTCAATGCCCGCGCAATTTCTTCGGTAAACGCGGCTTCGACCTTGGCCCGGTTCTGCGGCGCAAAGATCGCGCTGGCCTGCCATTCGGAATGCGGCTCGTGGCTGCCCCAGCTCACGCCGCTGCGCACGTCATACGACAGGCCATCGGTTTCGCGGATACGCTTCCACAGCCGCGAGTTGCCACCGCCACCAAGCAGGTAGTTCGCCATCGACAGCGCCGGATAGTCGGCATGGCTGTCGGCCAGCGCGACGCTTTCGCGCACCAGCATCGTCGCGTTCTGCTTGTCGGGCGTGGCGATCTGCAGGCGCTGCGCTTTCACCGCGACGATCGGCACCGGCACGCGGGTATAGGCCTCGGCGCTCTTCCAGCCACCGAACGCGGTTTGCAATGCGGCCCGCACCGCCGCCACATCCATGTCACCGGCCGCGCCGAACTCGGCACGCGACGCGCCATAGAAGCGCTTGTGGAAAGACTTCAGCTGATCGAGCGTCAGCGCGTTGATGTCGGTGACCATCTCTTCGAAGGTGCTGACATAGCGCACATCACCGCGCGGATACGGGTTGCGCAGGCGGCTCAACGTGTTGTCTGCCACCGCCTCGGGCTCTTTGCTCTGTTGCTCAATGCCCGCGAGGATCTGCCGCTTCAGCTCATCCAGCGCGGCAGGCGGCAGCACCGGGTTGCGCAACAGGTCGCCG
Source organism: uncultured Rhizobacter sp. (assembly GCA_964242145.1). Taxonomy (GTDB): domain Bacteria; phylum Pseudomonadota; class Gammaproteobacteria; order Burkholderiales; family Burkholderiaceae_C; genus Rhizobacter. The sequence continues at coordinate 2,058 of CAXTCD010000169.1, read as the reverse complement.
ATCAGCGCGATCGCCTGCGGGAGGTATTCGCGCCGTGACGACAGGCTCACCGTGACGTTGCCCGGGCCGCTGTTGATGCGCATCTCGGTCTTCAGTTCGTCCAGGCGATCCTGGATCTGCTGGCGTGTCAGCGTGGTCGTGCCTTTGTCGAGCATGGCCGCCAAGACATCGCCCGCTTCGCCCTGCCCGGCCAGCGTCTTCTCGTCGCCATAACGCAAGGTCAGCACGGCGCGCACCGCATTGCCGCGCGCACCTTTCGGCAGCAGCGCCACCTTCAGGCCGTCGATCTCGCTGCGCTGGGTCAGCTTGTCGATGTTGGCCGGCGAGGCATCGAAGGCATCGACCGACGCAGCCGCCGCCTGCGGTTTAAAGCTCTTCAATTCGGCCACCACATCGGCCCTCGCCGGCGCCGGTGAACGCAGCGGCTTGTCGGTCGGCAGATAAGTACCGAGCGTGCGGTTCGATTCGATCAGGCGCTGCTCGGCCACGCGCTGCACGTCGGCCAAGCTCAGGTCGCGCACGCGGTCGCGGATCAGGAAGAACAAACGCCAGTCGCCTTGCGCGACCGATTCACTCAGCGCCACGCCCACCGATTCCGGGTTCGTGAAAGCCTGCTCCCAGCCCTTGGCCCATTGCGCCTTGGCACGCTTCAGCTCTTCGTCAGTGATCGGCTCGCGGGCCACCGATTCGAGCGCGGCCAGCATCTCGGTCGTCGCACGCGCAACGTCTTGGCCCGGCGCCAGTTGTGCGCCGTACAAGGTGAAGCCAGGCTCGGCCAGGCCTTGCGAGAACGAATAGGTCGACGCGGCCAGCTGCTTTTCCGTCAGGCGCTTGTGCAGGCGGCCGGCCGGCGTGTCGCCCATCACCAGGTTGATCGCCTCGATGGCGGCGTAATCAGGGTGCGCGGCGGGCGGCACGTGGTAGCCGGCGTAGAGCAGTGGCACGCCGCCATTGCGGCGCAAGGTCACGCTGCGCTCTCCGTCTTGCACCGGGTCGAGCGTGTATTGAACCGGCAACTTGCGTGTGGGCTTCTTGATCTTGCCGAACGACTCAGCCACCCAGGCCAGCACCTTGGCCTGCTCGAACTTGCCGGCCACGATCAAGGTCGCGTTGTCGGGCTGGTAGTACTGGTGATAGAAGGCCTGCAGGCGCGGGATGTCGACGTTCTCGACATCGGTGCGCGCGCCGATCGTGCTCTTGCCGTAGTTGTGCCACTGGTACATCGTGGCCAGCGTCTTCTCGAACAAGATGCGGTCCGGGCCGTTCTCGCCCATCTCCATCTCGTTGCGCACCACGGTCATCTCGGTGTCGAGATCCTTGCGGGCGATGAAGCTGTTGACCATCGCATCGGCTTGCCACGCGAGGTACCACTTCAGGTTGTCGTCGTTGGTCGAAAATCTGGCGAAGTAATTGGTGCGGTCGAACCAAGTGCTGCCATTGGCGGCCAAGCCGCGCTTGGTGAACTCGGCCCAGACATTGCGGTTTTTCGGCGTGCCCTTGAACAGCAGATGCTCCAGCAAATGCGCCATGCCAGTCTCGCCATAGTTCTCTTGCCGCGAGCCCACGTGATACGTCATGTTGACGGTCGTGGTCGGCTTGGCGTTGTCCGGGATCAGCAGCAGCTGCAGGCCATTGGCCAGCTTGTATTCGGTGATCCCTTCCACCGATTGCACCCGGCTCAAGCCGGCAGGCAGGCTTTGCGCCGGCGCCCGTTCAACCCACAGCGCGCTCGACAGCGCAACAGCAACCCACAAAATTCGATGCAGCATGAATGGACCCAAGTGTGCGGAGGCGGCAGTGTAGAGCCCGCGCCGGCCTGCAAGTTCCGCGGGCACTCGCGAGCGCAGAACAGCTGCGGCTTGTAAAAAAGCAAAGAGCTGGCGCCGAACTGGCGTTTCAGCAGCGCTTCGAGCGCGCATGAAAAAGGGAGCCGAAGCTCCCTCGATGGCTGGCGCAGATCGATGCGCAAGATCGGCTGAATCAGATCAGAAGATCAGAAGAGTCAGATCACCCAAGCGCACGCCCAGCAGGCGCCGGCTTCAAAGCCCGACTCAGGCC
>CAXTCD010000168.1:0-11283 GCA_964242145.1 uncultured Rhizobacter sp. | reverse complement strand
CCCCTCCGGGTCGCCTTTTCTTTGCTTACTTTCTTTTGGCGAAGCAAAAGAAAGTGAGGCGGCCGTCGGGACGCAATCCCGACACCTATGCAAAAGAAAACCTCTCAAACAAAGCATCAAAAGCAAACCTTCAAACCAAAGAAGAAATCAAACCCGCCCCATCGCAAACCCCTTAGCGATGTAATGCCGAACAAACCAAATCACCACCGCCCCCGGCACGATGGTCAACACCCCCGCTGCCGCCAAAACCCCCCAATCCATCCCCGACGCAGACACCGTCCGCGTCATCGTCGCAACGATCGGCTTCGCATGGACACTGGTCAGCGTGCGAGCCATCAGCAGCTCCACCCAGCTGAACATGAAGCAGAAAAAAGCCGCCACACCGACACCGGCCTTGATCAGCGGCAGATAGATGGTCAGAAAGAAGCGCGGAAAGGAATAACCGTCGATGTACGCGGTCTCGTCGATCTCGCGCGGGATGCCGCTCATGAAGCCTTCCAGAATCCACACCGCCAGCGGCACGTTGAACAGCAGGTGCGCCAGCGCGACCGCAATGTGCGTGTCCATCAGGCCGAGCGTCGTGTAGAGCTGGAAGAACGGCAGCAGGAACACGGCCGGCGGCGTCATGCGGTTGGTCAGCAGCCAGAAGAACACATGCTTGTCGCCGAGAAAGCTGTAGCGGCTGAAGGCGTAGGCGGCCGGCAGCGCGACGAGCAACGAGATCACGGTGTTGATCGCCACGTAGATCAGCGAGTTGATGTAGCCCGAGTACCAGCTCTCGTCGGTGAAGATCGTGCGGTAGTGCTCCCAGGTGAACTGCTGCGGCCACAGGCTGAAGCTGGAAAGGATCTCGACGTTCGTCTTGAACGACATGTTGACCATCCAGTACACCGGCAAGATCGCGAACAGGAGGTACAGCGCGAGGAAGAGGCTTCGCTTTCGAAAGCGCGGCTCGTTCATGGCGTCATCTCGGTGGCCGGGTTTGGCTGTGTGCCCACCCGCTGCATCCAGTTGTAGAGGATGAAGCACAGCAGCAGGATGATCAGAAAGTAGATCAGCGAGAAGGCAGCCGCCGGGCCGAGGTCGAACTGGCCGACCGCCTTCTGCGTGAGGTACTGGCTCAGGAAGGTGGTCGCGTTGCCGGGCCCGCCACCGGTCAGCACGAAAGGCTCGGTGTAGATCATGAAGCTGTCCATGAAGCGCAGCAGCACCGCGATCATCAGCACGCCGCGCAGCTTGGGCAGCTGGATGTAGCGGAACACCGAGAGCTTGCTGGCGCCGTCAATGCGCGCGGCCTGGTAGTAGGCATCGGGAATGGCGCGCAGGCCGGCGAAGCACAGCAGCGCGACCAGCGGCGTCCAGTGCCACACGTCCATCACCAGCACGGTCAGCCAGGCGTCGGTCGCGTTGCCGGTGTAGCTGTAATCGATGCCCAGCCAGGCCAAGGTGGCGCCGAGCAGGCCGATGTCGGTGCGGCCGTAGATCTGCCAGATCGTGCCGACCACGTTCCAGGGGATCAGCAGCGAGATCGCGATCAGCACCAGCACCGCCGACGAACGCCAGCCCTGGGCCGGCATCGACAGCGCGAGTGCAATGCCCAGCGGGATCTCGACCAGCAGCACCGACAGCGAGAACACGATCTGCCGCCACAGCGCGCCTTGCAGGTCTTCGTCGCGCATCACCGCCTTGAACCACTCGGTGCCGACAAACACGCGGCGCTCCGGAGAGATGATGTCTTGTACCGAATAGTTCACCACCGTCATCAGCGGCAGGATGGCCGAGAAGGCGACGCACAGCACGACCGGCAGGATCAGCAGCCAGGCTTTTTGGTTGACGGGTTTCACTTGAGCCCCCCAGTCGCTTCGCTCCTGAACCCGAGGGGCTGAGTGCCGCGGCTCCAAGTCCACCGGCGTGGACTTGGACGGCACGAAGGCCAACCGCCTCTGGGGGTTGGCGCCGCCCTGACGGCCGGGAAACCCGTCCGTGGGTAGTTGCTGGAAGAGCGGCTTTGCTGCGCTCGCCTTAGGGTGGGGGCGGGTTGCATCATGAGGCGCATGGGTCGGCCCAACTGATAGGTGCAGTGAGATGCGCTCGCCTGTGGAATTAGCTTGTGCTGCTTGCTCATCCGACAAGCTCCTCGTTCATGTAGAAGCAGGTGTGCGGGCCCACAACGCCGAACCAGGCGGTGTCGCCGACTTCGGGGGGCGTGGCGTCGGCGCTGAGGCGGGCGCGGATCACGCTGGAGCCGGTCTTGGCGGTGACGAGCCAATAGGTGCCGACGTCTTGCCGTTGCGTCACGAGCGCAGTCACCGAGCCGGCGGTCTGTGGCGCGGTCAGCGTCACGTATTCGGGGCGCACGCCGAGCAGCGTGGCGCCGGGGGGGGCGCCCGGCACGATGCCGGCGGGCAGGAAGTTCATGCCGGGCGAGCCGATGAAATGGCCGACGAAGGTGTGCTTCGGCCGCTCGAACAACTGGTCGGCGCTGCCGACCTGCACCGCGCGGCCGCGGGTCATCACGACGACCTCGTCGGCAAAGGTCAGCGCCTCGACCTGATCGTGCGTCACGTAGATCAGCGTCAGCTTCAGCTCGTGGTGGATCTGCTTGAGCTTGCGGCGCAGCTGCCATTTGAGGTGCGGGTCGATCACCGTCAGCGGCTCGTCGAACAGCACCGCGCTGACGTCTTCGCGCACCAGGCCGCGGCCCAGGCTGATCTTCTGCTTCGCATCGGCGGCCAGGCCTGCGGCGCGCTGGTCGAGTTGGCCGCTCATCTCCAGCATCTCGGCGATCTGGCCGACGCGCTGCTTGATCTTGTCGCGCGGCACGCCGCGGTTCTTCAGCGGGAATGCGAGGTTCTCGGCTACGGTCATGGTGTCGTAGATGACCGGGAACTGGAACACCTGCGCGATGTTGCGCTGCTGCGGTGTCTTCGCCTTCACGTCGACGCCGTCAAAGCTCAAGGTGCCCTGCGAAGGCGTCACGAGGCCGGAGACGATGTTCAGCAAAGTGGTCTTGCCGCAGCCCGAAGGGCCGAGCAGCGCATACGCGCCGCCGTCGCGAAAGCTCATGCGCAGCGGCAGCAGTGCGTAGTCTTCGTCACGCTGCGGGTTGTGCATGTAGGCATGCGAGAGATCGAGGTCGATGCGGGCCATCAGCGGGTCTCCCGGCGAGGGGCGGCGAGCAGGGCGCCTTCGGCATCGAACACATGGACCTGGGCGGGTTGCAGGTACAGCGTGATCGCCGCGCCGAGCGCAAAGAAATGAACGCCGGTGAGCTGGACCACCAGTTCGCCTAATTCGGTATCAACGTGCACAAAGGTGTTGGAGCCGGAGATCTCGGCCAGTTCCACCTTGCCTGGCAGCGCGATGTCGCCGGGCCGCTGCGTCACGCGCAAGGCACTGGCACGCACGCCCACGGTCACCGATTGGGTCGGCTGCGCGTAGGTCGCCGGTAGCGATATCGGCAGCTTCACGCCAGCGGGCAGGCCGATGCTTTCGCCAACGAAGGTGCCGGCGATCAGGTTCATCGGCGGGTCGCTGAAGGCGCGCGCGACGCGAATCGATTGCGGCCGGTGGAACACCTCCGCGGTCGGCCCGTACTGCAGCAGCGCGCCGGCATCGAGCACCGCGGTGTAGCCGCCCAGCAGCAGCGCTTCGGTGGGTTCGGTGGTGGCGTAAACCACGGTCGAATCGCCCGCGGCGAAAAGTTGGGTCAGCTCGTCTCGCAGTTCTTCGCGCAGCTTGTAGTCGAGGTTCACCAGCGGCTCGTCGAGCAGCATCAGCGGCGCGTTCTTGGCCAGTGCCCGCGCCAGCGCCACGCGTTGCTGTTGCCCGCCCGACAGCTCGGCCGGCAGGCGCTGCAGGTAACGGTCGATGTGCAGCCGCGCCGCGAGTTCATTGACGCGCTTGGCAATGCCCTTTTCCCGGCGCAGCTTCAGCGGCGAGGCGATGTTGTCGAACACCGTCATCGACGGATAGTTGATGAATTGCTGATAGACCATCGCGACATTGCGCTTGCGCACCGGCTGGCCGGTCACATCCTGGCCGTCGACCTTCACCTGGCCGTGGCTGGGCGCATCGAGGCCGGCCATCAGGCGCATCAGCGTGGTCTTGCCGGCTTGCGTGGCACCGAGCAGCACTGTCACCGCGCCGGGCACCAGTGCCAGGTCCAGCGGGAACAGGTGATGCTGCGCGCCCACCTGTTTGTCGACGCGGTCCAGCGTCAGTTCCATGGGGTCGCTCTCACGCTGATCGTTTTGTTGTTCGTCATGGTCACGCGGTTTGCTTCTGGGGTTGCGCGGCGTGGTTGTCCCAGTGCGCGCTGCACCAGTCGGCCACGCGTGCACGCTCGGCTTCGCTCAGGTGCAGGCCGAGCTTGGTGCGGCGCCATAGCACGTCATCGGCGTGGCGCGCCCATTCGTGTTGATAGAGATAGTTCAGCTCGGCTTCATAGAGGCCCGGCACGACCTCTTCGCCCAGGCCTTGCGGGCCGACGACCCGATCGATGCGCGAGCCATAACAGCGCGCCAACCGGTGTCGCAACGGTGTCGGCCATTGGGGGTGGCGTTGAGACAAGGCCTGATTGAAGCGGATGAAGTCGGTGTCGGGCCGCACGGCCGGGCCGATCCAGCCGCTCAAGTCGCCGCCGGGCAGAAAGGCGCCACGCGTCCACGCCGGCTGGCGAACGCCGAGGCGTTCGCACAGGCCGTTGGCCGCCTCTTCGGCGAGCTTGCGGAAGGTGGTGATCTTGCCGCCCCACACCGTCAGCAAGGGCGCGCCGGTCGGCTTTTGATCGTTCCCCTGCCCTGGCGGCAGCCCGGCGTCGGCGGCGGGCTGCGCTGGGGTGGCGTCGAAGTCGAGCTGGTAGTCGCGTGTCACGGCCGAGGCATCGCTGTGCTCGTCACCGAGCAACGGGCGTACGCCGGCGTAGCTCCAGACCACGTCGGCCGGTGCGATCGGCTTGTCGAAATAACGGCTTGCCTGCTCGCACAGATAAGACACCTCGCTGTCATCGATGCGGGCCTGGCCGATGGGGCCGTGGTGTTCGACATCGGTGGTGCCGATCAACGTGAAATCGCCTTCATAAGGGATCGCGAAGATGATGCGGCGGTCGGTGTTCTGGAAGATGTAGGCATGGTCGTGATTGAAGAGCTTCTTCACGACGATGTGGCTGCCCTTGACCAGGCGCAGCGATTTCGAGCCCGGTTGATGGGCCTCTTGATGCAGGAACTGCGCGGCCCACGGCCCGGCGGCATTGACCAGCGCGCGCGCCTGGAGCTGCCGCGTCTGGCCGCGGCCATCCACCAGTTGCACCTGCCAATGGGCGCCGTGGCGCTGCGCGTTGGCACAGCGCCAGCCTCGCAGCACGCTGGCGCCACGGGCGGCGGCGTCGAGCGCATTCAGCACCACCAGCCGGGCGTCATCGACCCAGCCGTCGGAATAGACGAAGCCGCGCGTGAACTGCGGCTTCAACGCTTGGCCGGCGACATGCTGGCGCAGGTCGATGCCGTGCGAGCCCGGCAGCACTTCTCGCCGTGCGAGATGGTCATAGAGGAACAGGCCGGCGCGGATCAGCAGCGCCGGGCGCATCGACGCGTCATGCGGCATCACGAAGCGCAACGGCCACATGATGTGCGGTGCGCTTTTCAGCAGCACTTCACGCTCGGCCAGTGCCTTCCGAACGAGCGAGAATTCGTAGTACTCGAGGTAGCGAAGGCCGCCGTGGATCAGCTTGGTCGATGCCGATGAGGTATGCGCCGCAAGGTCGTCTTTCTCACACAGCACGACCCGCACGCCCCGGCCGGCAAGATCGCGTGCAATGCCGGCGCCGTTGATGCCCCCGCCGACGACCAGCACGTCGCAGGAGGTCTCGGCGCTGTCATGCGGTGAAGGCGGTAGCTGGCCCGGCAAAGCCACGGAAATCGGCGGGTTCAAAGCGTCTCCAGGTCGGGTGTCGAACCGGGCCAGGGCCGCTGCCGCCCCATCGGGCGCGGGCCACTGCCGGCGCGATCTTTGTTCGTTTTCTTTCGTCTGTTTTCTTTTTAGCTGACAAACGAAACCGCCGCAAGCTCGCTATCCAGAATGGCGAATGTAAGCGACCGCTCAAATAGAAGGTCAGACCAGATCGAAGAGGAGCTAAAAATTCAGTTCAAAAACGGCCGCTCCTCAGGCAGCGAGAGCGGGCCTGCGGCCGCAGGGCGCCCTCGCGATGGGCTGGAGGGTGAGGTCAGCCGGCATCCAGCGGTGCCGATCGCAGCGCGGCGGCTGGCGACATCGGGTCAAGTGCCATCGCAAACCACACCGTGACGCCCAGCCCGCGGCCGATCAGGCCCTCGCCCACTTCGAGCGCGGCGCCGTGCAATTCGGCGATGCGCGAGACCAGCGACAGCCCGATGCCGCTGCCGTTGCCTACCGTGCCCGGTACGCGGTAGAAGCGGTCGATGATGCGGGTGTGCTCGGTGGGGGGAACGCCTCGGCCGTTATCTCGCACCGACAGCGCGATGTGGGCGGCACCGTCGCGCTCGCCAACGCGGCAGGCGACTTCGATGCGCGAGCCCGCGCCGCTGTAGCGGGTCGCGTTGTCGAGCAGGTTGCGCAGCAGCACGCCCACGGCATCGACATCGGCGCGCGTCCAGCAAGGCTCGGTGTGCAGCGCCAGGCGTTGCTGCGCTGCCTGCGTGGCGCCAGCGAAGTCATGCACCACCATCGCGGTGAGTTCATGCAGCGCCACCGGCTCCTTGCCGGCACGGCTCTTCGTGCTCGCATCGACGCGGGCCATGTCGAGCAGCTGTTCGGTCAGGCGCGCGCTGCGGTGAATGCCCTGAATCAAAGGGCCGAGCGCGGCGCGGCTTTGCGCCAGCGTTTCGGCCGAGTGGGCCAGCTGCGCCTGCGTCATCAACGCGGCCAGGGGCGTGCGCAACTCATGGGCCGCGTCGCCGATGAAGCGGCGTTCGGTCTGCAACGCCGACTGCAGCCGCGTCAGCAGCGAGTTGAAGCCCGCGATCAGCGGCACGAACTCGGCCGGCAATTGCTCGGTCGGCACGCTCTGCACGTTTTGCGTCGATCGGGCTTCGAGCGCTCGGCCGAGCTGGGCCAAGGGCCGCAGCGACCAGCGCACGACGACCCAGACCACGCCGCCGAGCAGCAGCATCAGCGAGCCGGCGATCCACAGGCTGCGCTCCAGCCAGGCCTGGGATTGGGCATCGAGCTTGCGCTGTGAGAGCCCCATCTGCACCTGGATCTGGCCGCTCGAATCGGTGATCGCATAGACGCGCCAATGCTCGCCATTGGCATCGCTCTGGCCGAAGCTGTCATCGACATCCCAGCGCAGCGGCAGCCAGGGTTCATCGGGCGCGCTGACCGAGCGCAGCAGCAGTTGGCCATCGCGCCGCCAGATCTGGTAGTTGCCTTCTTCGATGCCGTTGCTGGCGCTCATCTGTGGCGGTAGCTTCAGGTAGCCGTCGTTGCCGATCTTGTCGACGTTGCGTGGCAAAGACAACAGAATCTGTTGCGCCGTCGCGCGCATCGAGAGGTCCCAGGCGCCGCATTGCCGGCTCGACATCAACATCATCTCGCGCCCAAACCACACGCCCCAGAACAGGCCGATGGTCAACAGCAGGCTGACCAGCAGGCGCAGGCGCAGCGAATTGCGCAGCGTGCCGCGCGGCTCGCAGATCTCGGTTTCGGTTTTGGTTTCGCGACGTGCTTTCATGATCGAGGCGCTCCGATGCGGTAGCCATGGCCGTGGACCGTGGCGATCAATTCGTCGCCGAGCTTGCGGCGCAGCTGATGCACATACACCGCAACGGTGTTGCTTTCGATGGCGCTGCTGCCGCCGTAGACGGCGTCTTCCAGTTGCTGGCGTGTGGTGACGCGGCCGGCGCGTTCCATCAGCGCGAGCAGCGTGCGGTACTCATGCAGGCTGAGCGACACGGCGTCGCTGTTGCGCGTGACATGGCGCGTGGCTGGGTCGAGGCGGATCTCGCCCACCGTCAGCACCGGTGCCACACGGCCCTGCGCGCGCCGCAGCACCGCGCGCAGGCGGGCGCCGAGCTCATCGAGCTGAAAGGGTTTGACGAGGTAGTCGTCGGCGCCGGCATCGAGGCCGGCAATGCGTTCGACGAGGTTGTCGCGCGCCGTGATGATCAGCACCGGCGTGGTGTCGTAGCGCTCGCGCACCGCCTTCAGCACCTGCAGGCCCGAGCCGCCGGGCAGGCCCAGATCGAGCAGCACGGCCGCATAGGCATGGTCGATCAGCGCCAGGCGCGCGGCCGGTGCATCGCACGCGTGGTCGACCGTGTAGTTCTCGCGCTGCAGCCCTTCGATCAATGCCCGGGCCAGCATGGTGTCGTCTTCAATCAGCAGCAGGCGCATGGGCAGAGGGCGGATGGGCAATCAGAGGAAGCGATGGAATCCGGGGCTGCTCGCAGTGTGCCGCGCCGGCGATTAAAAACTTCTTAATGGCAAGGCGCGAGCATGTGTCATCGACACCTCCCGGACGCAGCCATGGCCTCACCGAATCTATCTTCCCACTCCCGCGTGGCAGCCGCCGTTGGCACCTCGCCGATCCGAGGCTGGCGGGCGGCGGCTGTGTCTCGCTGGGCCGGCCTTCGCCAACCGACGGCCGCCCGTGCGCCTGCCGAATGCCATGTCGATGCGAAGGCCTTCGCGGCCTGGCGCGACCCGCTGCAATACCGGCGCGAGCAACTCGCGCCCGACGCGCCGCTGCACCGCTTGCTCGACGCTGCGGGCCAGCATGCGCAATGGTGCCAGCGCCTGCAGCCCGGGCAGGGGCGCGGTGTCGCCGTCGGTGGTGCGGTCGATGGTGCGATGAACGGGGCGGCCGGGCGCGGGTGGTCGGTGCAGGTGGCGAGGGTCTCCAAGCCGCTGAGCGATGGGGGCGATGGGTCGGTGCCGCTGCTGGACCGGCTGACCCTGGTGATGGCCTGCGACTTGTCGGGCCTGACGTCGGCGATGACGCTGGCGCTGCAACAGCAGATCGAGCGCCGCGTCGCCTTGCTGCTGGCGCCGATGATCTTGCCGCGCAGCGCGGCGGTGATCGATCTTCATCTGCTGCCGGCCGCGGGCGGGCCCACGTGGCACGTCGACCCCGAAGCCCTGCGTGCCGCGCTGCTGAATGCGCAAGCCTCGCTCTTGCGCCGCTCGCCGCTCGCCGGTGGCCTTGCGGCGTTGCTGCACGGGTTGAATGCGTTCGCCGCCGCGGCCGGCCGGCGGTGATGAGCCCCTCGCTTTGTTGATGAATTTTCGTGGTGCCAGGACGCGCCTCGGGTTTCTGTGTCACTTCACTGCAGCGTCATGGCCCACCGCCACGCTGCCCGAATTTCTCTTTCTTCCACTCTGATTGCCATCGCATGCCTTCTTTTCTTTCCTCGCCCCGCCTTCCCTCGCCCGTGCGCGGCACCTTCTCTGCACGCGCTTGCGTGCCAGTGCTCATGGCTTGCGCCTGCGCGCTGATGTCGGGTGCGGCCCAATCGCAAGAGGCTTCTGCGGCCGACGGTGAACTGCGCGTCACGGCGGGCGTGGCGGTCGGCAGCCGGCCGTCTTTCATCGGCAGCGATGAGCTCAAGACCCGCCTCGGGCCGATCCTGGCGATCGAGTACGGCCGCTATTTCCTTGGTGCCGTGCCGGGCGCCACCAGCCCGCTCGGCCTGGGCGTGGACCTGTGGCGAACCGATGGCGTGCGCCTCGGCGTGGCCCTGGTCACCGACCTCGGCAAGCTGCGCGAAGAAAGCGATGACCGTCGCTTGGTGGGCCTGGGCGATGTCAAAGGCACGCAGCGCGCGGCGCTGTTCGGCAGCTATTCGATCAGCCGCTTCAAGCTGAGCGGCCATGTGGCCAGCGACATCGCCAACCACCAGCTCGGCACCGTGGCCACGCTCGAAGCGCACGCGCTGTTCCAGCCCACGGAGTCGCTGGTGTTGTCTGCCGGCCCCGGCATCACGTGGCACAACCGGCAGGCGATGCAGACGATCTTCGGCATCAGCGATTCGCAGAGCGCAGCCTCGGGCCGGCCGGCGTATCGCCCGGATGCGGGCGTCAGCCAATGGCAGTTCACGCTGGGTGCGATGTATCGCCTCGATGCGCATTGGACGCTCGGCGCCCGCGCGGTCGCAGCGCAGTTGGAAGGCGATGCGGCCGACAGCCCGCTGGTGTTCCAGAAATCGCAGCCCAGCTTCGGCGTGTTCACGGCCTACCGCTTCTGAAGCCGCGGCGCTGAGCCGGCCTGGGCGCTGAGGGCTTGAGCGGAGGGTGACGGCCGTGTTCCTGGGGGCATTCGATTTTGATCGAATGTTTTCGTTTAGCCGACAATGGAAAACGCCGCAAGCTCGAATTCCAGCAGGCTGGCGCGTTGCCTTTTGGTTAGGCTGCGCTGGCACTCCGGGCCGATGCATGACACCCAACCCCCGACAAGCTTTGCTGATCGATGAGGTGCGCCGTCGCGGCGCGCTGACGGTCGAGGCGCTCGCGGCGCAATTCGGCGTCACGCTGCAGACCGTGCGGCGCGACGTCAAGCAGCTGTCCGAAGCCGGGTTGCTGTCGCGCTTTCACGGTGGCGTGCACCTGCCCAGTTCGACCACCGAAAACATCGCTTACCGCCAACGCCAGGCGCTCCATGCGCAGGCCAAGCAGCGCATCGCCCGCGCGGTCGCGAAGGCCGTGCCTGAAGGCTGCTCGCTGATCATCAACATCGGCACGACCACCGAGGCCATCGCGCGCGAGTTGCTGCACCACAAGGGCTTGCGCGTCATCACCAACAACCTGAACGTTGCGGCGATCCTGTCCGACAACCCCGATTGCGAAGTGATCGTCGCTGGCGGCGTGGTGCGCGCGCGCGACCGCGGCATCGTTGGCGAGGTGACGGTCGACTTCATCAGCCAGTTCAAGGTCGACATCGGCCTGATCGGCATCTCGGGCATCGAAGACGACGGGACGCTGCGCGATTTCGACTACCGCGAGGTGAAGGTGGCGCGGGCCATCCTCGAGCACTCGCGGCGGGTGTGGCTGGCCGCCGACCACAGCAAATTCGGCCGGGCGGCGATGGTGAAGCTGGCGAAGCTGGCGGAGGTGGATCGGTTGTTTACGGATGCGGTGTTGCCGGAGCCTTATCCGTTGTTGTTGAGGGAGGCGGGGGTGGAGTGGGAGGTGGCGAGTTGAGTTTTTGGTTTTTGTTCTTTGTTTTTGATGGGTTTTCGTTGCTGTTTTCGTTTTCGTTTGCATAGGTGTCGGGATTGCGTCCCGACGGCCGCCTCACTTTCTTTTGCTTCG
>CAXTCD010000167.1:0-11438 GCA_964242145.1 uncultured Rhizobacter sp. | reverse complement strand
ATCAACGACCTGATCACCGTCGGCGCCACGCCGCTGGTGGTGCAGGCCTACTGGGCCGCCGGCGGCAGCGACTGGTTCGGCGACAAGCTGCGCGCGAAGGCGCTGGTCGACGGCTGGAAGGCGGCCTGCGACGCCTGCCAGGTGGCCTGGGGCGGCGGCGAGACGCCGGCGCTGGCCGGCATCGTGGCCGAGGGCCGCATCGATCTGGCGGCCAGCTGCACCGGGCTGATCAATCCGAAAGAGCGGCTGTCGGTGGGTGACAAGCTCGCACCGGGCGACGTGATCGTGCTGCTGGCCTCCAGCGGCATCCATGCCAACGGCCTGAGCCTGGCGCGCAAGCTGGTCGAGCGCCTGCCGCAGGGCTACCTCACCGAAGTCGAACCGGGCCTGAGCTACGGTGAAGCGCTGCTGGCGCCGACCGTCTTGTATTCACCGGTCACCGAGGCCCTGTACAAAGCCGGCATCACACCGAACTACTGCGCCAACATCACCGGCCATGGCTGGCGCAAGCTGCTGCGCCACCCGGCGACGCATACCTATCGCATCCACACCGTGCCCGACGTGACGCCAGTGCTGAAGTTCATCCAGACCCATGCGCAGCAGGATGACCAAGAGGCCTACAGCACGCTCAACATGGGCGCCGGCTTTGCACTGTTCGTGAAGGCCGAAGACGCCGAGCGCACCGTGGCTGTCGCACAAGCACAAGGCGTTCACGCGATCATTGCCGGCCACATCGAAGTCGGCCCTAAGAGGCTCATCATCGAACCGCTGAACATCGAATATGGTGACGATGCATTGCAACTGCGTTGAGTACTTCAACGGTCTGTGCAAAGGCGCTTGAGATCACTTGAGGGCTTTTGGCCGCCGCCCTCAAAGCCTCGCCTACAATCTGCATTGACGGGCCTCCCCGCATGGAAGCGCGCCCAACCTGGTCAGGTCGGGAACGAAGCAGCCACAAGCGTTGCAACCAGTGCCGGGGGTAAGGCTCGTCACCCTTCCCCCACGCCATTCGATGCCCTTGAAGCCCTTCAAATTGGGCTGACAACAAGTCGCGCGATCGGGCGGGCGTTAATCAGGCGGGCTGATTCATCGATGTACATCGCAGCCAGGGCCCGATGGCAATGCGATTCAAGCCCAGGCCATTGCGGCCTTGCCGGCGCCTGCAGACAACCCGCTGACCAATGCCCCCCAGGCCATGTCGACCAATGACAAGCCCAAGGGCCAGTTCTTCATGATCGTCAAATTGGTCAGGTCGTAAGTGGCATAGGCAAAGAAGCCGAACGCTGCGCCATGCAGCGCGACCGTCATCCAGCCTGCCGTGGCCAGCTGTGGGGCAATGGCGAACATCACCAAGCCCAGCGGGAACAGCAGATAGAACGCGGCGGCCGCCACCAAGCGAGGCTGTGCAGTCATCAGATGACCGATGTCCTGCTGATACCAGTCGGTGGCGATCAAGCGCAACCAGACCATGTCGAGCGCCACCAGCACGACGGCGGTGACGGCATAAGCAATCAGGTATTTGGTCATCGGCATTCTTTCGTACAAGTCAACAGACATTGTGACGTTCGCATGCCGATGCGGTGGATTCAAGCGGGTTAAGTTTGATGAGGTGGCGAGACGACTCAGGCCAGCGCATAGCACTGCACCGGCTGCGCGCCAGGGGCTGGGCGCGGCATCACAGCGTCCAGGTGCAGATCCGGCGGCGCACTGCAGCGCGTGCCGCAACGCAGCAGCGACTCCATGGTCGAGCCGTCGTCATCAATCAATTCCGCAAGATAGTGATGCTCGCTGTTGAAGAGCAAGGCGCGTTGCGCTTCCTTGTGCTGCAACAAGATCAGGTAGCGAGCCATGTGCTGTGAGTTCATTCTTTTCATCGTCCTTCTTGTCTCTCAATGACGTTGAATCCTACGCAGCGCTCGGGATAAGACCAGCGGCCGGGGGCGGTTTTGCCTGTGAGAAAACGCTGACAACAGCCCTTCTGCGCCGATCGCCTCCGATGCGAAATCTGCGTGGCTTCCTACATCGGCTTTAAGAAACTTCCGACTTCAGCAATACAGCGGCAATGGAACACTTTTGTTCATCGATTCACTGTGATGCCTCACATCGTGATACTTCCGCCACTCATTACACCCGGCCCACTTCACGCCATCGCAGGCCAGCGAAAGACGCGTTTGCCGCTGCGCGGCGCGAAGAGGCAGCAGACGGCACAAATCACCGCACAACCCGCGAACCACCTTGCAAGCGTCATCAAGACCTTGACGCTCGCTGCATTGCTCGCCAGCTGCAATTGGGCTGCAGCCGAAATCCAGCTGGACGATGTGTTGGCGTCGATTCCAACAGCACCGATCGCCACTCATCCGGCGACACCCGGGCGTATCACGGCTCCACGTATCACGGTATCAACTTCGCGGAGTGCGGCGCCTTCATCGACGCCGGAGAAACCGGATGCCGAGGTCACCAGCGTGAGCTATCGGTGGTGGCTGGGCCGCGGCCGCACTCAGGTGGGCGTTGGTGTGGGGACTTTGGGCTACGTGATGGAGCCCTTTGTCGGGCGCCGCAGCAATGCGCAAGCCGTTACCGGCTCTGTGCCGATGATGACCGTCGGTTGGCGCTACAACGTCAGCAACTTCTCAGCCGTCTACGCAGACGCGTCTCGGGCCCAGGCGCTGAGCCGGGAAGCCATGGCTGCGCAATACAACACCCAGGTCGGCGTGGAATGGCAAACCAAAAAATCCCATCTGGGACTGGACAGCGGTCGCTTTGCGTTGCAGCTGGACTCTGGCTACCGCATGTCGCTGAAGGTGCGCAGAAACGGCCTGAGTGTGATGGTGCGTGGCGATTTCTGACGCCGTTGGCAACCCGGTCTTCGCTCAAAAAGGTTTTCGCCCGAAGAAAAAACGTCAGGGTTTGATCGGAGAGACCAGAGAGCGGAGGACACCGTCCTCGCCAGAATGCCCTCCAAACATCAATGACGACGGCGAATCAGCCGCCGCTTTTTTGCCGCTGATACGCCTGATCGGAAGGCGTGCCGCGGTCGGTGTCCACCACACCGCGCACCACATCATCATGTGCCTTGCGGATCACCGGTCGAACACCCGGCTCGTTGTGACTGTCAGAAGACTCATCGTGCTCATGCGGCATGCGAGGCGAGGATTCACCGCTGTCTTCACTCGATTGCGTGCGGCCCGATTTCGCCTCGGAATGGCTGGGCTGCCGAGATGCGACCTGCGGAGCACGGTCTTGGTTGCCTGTCGCGTGCTCGCTGGAGGAGCGAGTTTCATGCTGTTGATGTTCTCGGTCGCGGGGATGGGTCTTCATTGCTGTCTCCAGGGTGAAAGTCTCATCACCTTAAAGACATGCGGCGCTCATCACCACAAGCTAGCGGGCCGTCGCAAAGTCAGCGCCGGACAGGCCTGTACGTCGGATGATTCTGACTTGGCACGGCGCGCCACGAGAGAGCCGTTTTTTCAACTGGCCGCAACGTGCCGCAAAGTGCAGCGGCCCTTCTCGATCACCCCGCCATGTCACAGCGCTGAAGCAGCTCGATGAAGGTATCCAATGCAGCCTGCCCCTCCAGGCCGTTGTCGCCCTGAAAGACCCGCAGCGCTTCCTCGTCGCAATAACCGCTCTTCCAAACAGTTAGCAGCCGAGGCCCGGCCGCAGCACCTTCGTAAAGAACTGCTTGCGGATGATGGCGCGGGTCGGCACGGATCGTGGCCACCAGCGGCTGGATCACTTCCGGGCGCCCTTCCAGTAGATGGCAGAACTGCTCGCCATCAAACACCAGCGCACCGCTGACGTGAAGCCGGGCATTGTTCAAACGAGAGACGTTGATGATTTGTCGGAAGACGCCGTAGCCCGTTGTGAATGAGGGCCGGCTCAGCTGCAGAACGCGGTAGATCGAGGTATCGCTGGGCAACATGATTTTTATTTTGAGAATGACAAGCGTCGCGAATCTAAGAGCTTCGCGCCGCACTCACCATGTCAAAAGACACTGCAAGCTTGGTACATACTCGCCTCACAAATTCATAAGACAGGAGTGAGGTTGATGGCTGTCGTGCCATGTAAAGAGTGCTCGCTGCGCACGCTTGAATTGTTCGTTCCGCATTCGCCGGATGAGCTGTCATTGATCGAAAACCTGAAGCGCGGTCAGGCCAGCGTGCGCGCCGGCGAAGCGATCATTCATGAGGGCCAGACCGATGCGCCGCTCTACACGCTTTTTTCCGGCTGGGCCTTTCGCTTCAAGACCTTGAGCGATGGCCGGCGGCAGATCCTCAATTTTTTGCTGCCCGGTGACTTCATCGGTGTCCAGCAACGCATGAGTGAGGCATTGGCCCATGGCGTTCAGGCCCTGACCGACGTCAGCCTGTGCACCTTCAGGCGAGATGCGCTGTGGGAACTGCACCGCACCGCACCCAGCATGGGCTTCAACATCACTTGGCTGACGGCGCAGGAAGAATCCTTGGTCGATGACACGCTGCTGTCGGTCGGGCGGCGCAGTGCGGAGGAGCGCATCGCCAGCTTGCTGATCGTGCTGTTCAAGCGCGCTGCCACGCTGATGCCCGATCGCGGCGCGGGTGGCATTCCCTTCCCGCTGACACAGCAGCACATCGCCGATGCCCTGGGGCTGTCACTGGTTCACACCAACAAGACACTGCGCAAGCTGCAACGGCGCGGGCTGCACCACATCGACAACGGCAATCTGTTTCTCGACGATGCACGCGCGCTCGCACGCCTGGCCGATCTCTATGGCGACGGCAAACCGCCGATGCGGCCGCTGGTCTGAGGGCAAGCCTGGGCCATGACGCGAGCGGCAAGCTTCAGCGCCGGAATTTACCTTCTGGCCCGATGATCGACAGATCGGCGTAATCGAGGCCGGTGTGGTCGGTGGACGTATAGGTAATTTCCAGGCCGCCCAGGTCATAACGGTTGAAGGTTTCGAGGGCTTTGCGCAGCTTGTCGGGCGTCGGCTGCGGGCCGGCGCGGCGCAATCCTTCGACCAAGACCTTCGCGCCCACAAAGCCTTCGATCATGCTGGGTGTCAATTCCAGGTTGGCCTGCTTGGCCAGATCGATCGCTTCCTTGATGACCAGTGCTGCAATCGAACGTTCGTAAGGGAAGACCTGGCTCACGACGACACCGCGTGCGAGCTCACCGAGTTCCTTGGCGAAGCCTGACGAAGCATTGTTGGACAAGGTCACCAATTGCGCGTTGGACCCCATCGAACGACAGGCCTTCATCCCGTTGACCACTGCGGTGCCGGAGCCGATGAATATCACCGCCTGGGGATCGGCCGCGATGATCTTCGGCATGATCGCCGTGAAATCCGGCTTGCTGCGGTCGTACTTTTCAAACGCTACCGGCTGCTTGTCGACACTCTTCAAGCCCTTCATCGCACCGATGGCTGCGTCTTCGCCGAAGGAATCGTTGACCTGGACGATCGCGATGCGATCGATGCCAATCAGGCTGAGGTGGGACACCAGCCGTTGTGCTTCACGCTGATAGGTCGCGCGGACATTGAACAGCCATGGGTGCACCGGACTGTGCATGATCATTGCGCCGGTCGACGGGGCAATCAGTGGCACGCGCGCTTTACTCAACAGCGGCAAGATGGCTTGCGTATGCGGCGTGCCCCGGTTCAGAAACAACGCGATCGCGCCTTCATCAATCAACTGCCGGGCTGCCACGACCGTCAAGGCCGGGTCGAACTTGTCGTCTTTCGAGATGAGCTGGATGCTCTGGCCGTGAATGCCACCGCGTGCATTGATTGCATCGAAGTACAGTTTTGCACCATTGGTCGCCTCCTTGACGCTGCCAGCCACCGCTCCGGTGATGCCCACCGGTTGGCCGATCTTGATTTGAGCCATGGCTGGGGCCATCAAGCTCAGGATGCTTATCAAGCACATCATCAATTTCTTCTTCATGGCGTTCTCCGTCGCAATCGCTTCGTGAGGAATAAATCCCGATGGCCGATTCTCGTTATTCACATATCGTTTCCAATCAAACCATTTCATCGAAAGCCAGGGTCAATGAGAAAAATGGCCGCATGAGCTAAGAGATTCCAGCGAGAACACAGGGCAGAGACCTCATATTTTCCCAAGGCTAAAGTTTGCAGTTCAAAGGCCGATAAGTTGTTTGATCAGATACGAGCGATGGTGATCTCGCCTGCGGCTGCCATTTGCGGCCGCGGCGAAATCCTCGGCGTTCATGTCGATTGTCGAAAAGCCATAACGGCCTGATTACGCAGCGTTCTCAGCAGCGACAACTCTTTCTCACCCAGCGCGATGCCACCTGGCTGAGCTTTGTCGGCATAGATCAGTGCAAAGGGCGCGCCTTTCATCAGCAAAGGCAATAACAAGAACGCCGGCGCGTTGACGCCTTGCCGGTACCACGCCGGCAGCTTGGCAGCGATGTGGCTGACGGTGGCATCGGCAATCAACGTGTCGGCGCCCTTCATGCACACAGCACCGAACAGATCGATCGGCGCGCCGGGCGTCGGCTTGAGCGGCACCTTGAACTTGCTGCTGACGGCCTCCACACCCTCGCCCAGGCCAAAGCGGCCGGTGAGCATTTCGGTCTTCGGGTCGCGCAGGCAAAACACGATGCGGCGAAAGCCCAGCGCGCGCAGCATGGTCTCAAGGATCATGCGCAGCACTTCGTTGAGCTTGAAGTCTTCGACCATCGTGTTGGTGATGTCCTGAATGCCAGCGGCCAGCATATCGATCGCTGCCTGCGGGTCGAAGTTCGACGTCGGCAGATCTTCCGGCTCGCGGCCGACGGGCATCGTGGCCTGCAATTGATGCTCGGTCAGGCTGTCTTGCGATGAATGCTTGCCTGTGCCGTTGCCCGGCGGCTCCATCAAGCGGCGCAGCGCGGAATGCGGCCCGATGTGCAAACTCATCGCCTGTGACAACTCGATCAGCCGCTGTTGGGCCACCAGCGCTGCCGCCTGCATCTCGCGCACATCGATGCCCAATGCGCGGGCATAGCGCTGGGCCACGCCTGCAATCGTCTGGCTGACCTGGCCGGGCTCGGCCGTCAGCATCGCATCGGTCACTTCGTTGGAAGCCAGCGCAATCCAACGCATGCGCTCGGCTGCGCTGTCGCAAGACCGTGGTGGCGGGTCGCCTGCCGGCTTGCGCATGCAGCGCTGCAGGCTTTCGGGCAAGCCCCAAGCCTTCGCGACACCCAGGCCCAACTCTTCGAAGCTCAGGCCGAGCACGGTGATCGATGCGGCCTGCTCCTGCGCGGCCATCGCTCCGGGCGCCATGCCGATTTGTTTGGCCGCCGTTGCAGCCGATTGGCTGCGCACTTGCCGGGCCTCTTCCGGAAAATAAAACTCGGTCAGCAAGCGCCCGAGGTTCTGGAACATCGCGCCCAGAAACGCCTCTTCGCCTTCGCGTGAATTGCCGCAGAGCTCGCTGGCCAGTGAAGCGGCCATCAGCGAGCGCAGAAACTCCTCCTTCAGCTGCAGCGCATGGGCCTTGTCGTGCATGTGCTCCAGCAGCACCAGGCTCAAAGCCATATTGCGGATGCCGGCAAAGCCGATCATCGCGACCGCGCGCGACACGGTGCTGATGCTGCCGCCCCTCTGGCTGTAGCGCGCGGTGTTCACCAGGCGCAGCAGCTTGTTGGTCAGCGCCACGTCTTTCAGGATCTCGGCCGACAGGCTGCCCAGGCTTTCGTTCTCCGAACTCGCCACCCGCTGGATGCGTGCCACCGAATCCGACAGCGCGGGGAAATCGCTCTTGTGGCGCATGCGCCGCAACAGGAAATCGAGTGTGGCGTTGCTGCTGCCCGCCGCATTTGCGCTGTCGGTGCTCGCGGCCGGCGCCAGCCATTGCCGCAAGGCATCACGGAAGGCCGAAGCCGACAGATGCCGTTGCAACGGGTCTCGCGCCAGCCCGCGCAGCACGATGGCCCGCAAGGGGTCGTCCACCTCAGCCGGCGTGCTGATCGGCAAAGCCTGGTCTTCGTGGGCAATGCGGTACATCGCGCGGTAAGGGTCGCGCTCGGCCACCACCTGCTGGCCACACAGTAATTCGGCGAGCACCAGCGCGGCCGAGAAGATGTCCATGCCGGGCGACGGCGGCAGGCCGTGCGTGGCCTCGGGCGACATGTAGCCCGGCGTGCCCACCACCTGCTGCTGCGTGGCGTCCTGCATGCGCGCAGCGATGCCGAAGTCCATCACCCGCGCGCGGCCAGCGCTGTCAACGAGGATGTTGGACGGCTTCAAATCGCGGTGAATCACGCCGGCGCCATGCGCCACATCAAGCGCATCCAGTACCGTGACCATCAGCTCGACCGCTTCTCGCGGCGGCATCGCGCCGCGGGCACGCAGGTGCTCGCTGAGCGTTTGCCCCGCCACATATTCGAAGACGAGATAAGACTGCTGGTCATGCACATCGGCCTCGAACACCTGCACGATGTGCGGATGATTCAGCCGGCTGACGCTGCGCGCCTCCTGCAGCCATTGATTGACCGCGCCCATGCTCGCGCCGACATGCATCAGCTTGACCGCCACCTCGCGCTCCAGCCGCGGGTCGAAGGCCAGCCAGACCGTCGCCTGCGCACCGCGGCCGATCTGGCGGCGCAACTCGAAGCGTCCCAGGTTATGCGGGCGGGCGGCCAGGGCGGTGGTCATCGCAGCAATCGTTCAGGACGTTCGGGACGAGGCGTCAAGGGGGAAGATCCAACACGCCAATTCATGACGACGGATTCGAATGGCGCGATGCCAGCAAGGCCTGGAAAGAGCTTGGCGCTGCGGCAGCGTCCTGCGTGAGCGTCTTGCTGCGCACCGAACCCGGCACGTTGCCCGCCTTCAACGCGCTGCGCGCGGCTTGCAAGGCCTCGGCAATGTCTTTCGAGCTGATCGTCAGCACCCGGCCATAGCGCTGCGCAATCTGCGCCAGCGCGACAGCCACCTTGCTGGGCGCCGTCAGCGTGACCACGTCGACAATCTCGTTGGCCGCACTGGCGGCGATGCGCAGTGCATCGCCATCGCTGTCAGGTTGGCGCACCGGGCGCAGCAACGACAGGCGGCGGATCATGTGCAGCACTTCGTCGTTCAGGCCCCAATGGCGCGCTACTGCCGCGCCGAGCGATTCCACGTCCACGCCCAGCACCGCATACGACGCGTTTTCTTCGCTCATGCCCGGCATCTCGGCCTCGCCGGGCTTCGGTGGCGGCAAGGTCTGCAGCAGCGATTGAATCTGTTCGGCCTCGTCCGGAAAGTGGTACTGCACCAGCAGGCGCCCGAGGTTCTGCAACGCCGCCACGAGGTAGATGACCTCCGGGTCATAGCCCGCCGGGCGCAGCTCCTGGGCCAGATGGCCGGCCATGCGGGTGCGGTCCATCAGCCGCTGCAACGCCGTGGCCTTGTCTTCATCGAGCGGGCCCGGCCAGGGCCGAAGCGCGGCGGCCGCATGGCGCAAGCCTTTCAGCCCGACCAGCGCGATGGCGCGGCGGATCGTCAACACCGGCCCGTTGCCCGAGATCTGGCTGCCCTGCACATGGGCCGAATTCACGTTGCGCAGCAACTCGAAGCTCAGCGCCATGTCCTGCAACACCTGCTCGGCCATCTCGTCGGTGCGCTGGCCTTCGGCGACTGCCAGCCGCGCGACCCGCGCGCCGACATTCGGCCCGGCTGGCAAATGGCCAACGGTGCGCAGCCGGTCGATCAGCAGCGCGAGTGCGCCGCCCTGCTCTTCGGCGGCTGCTTCGCGCCAGCCTTCCAGCGCCGTCAGCAGCGTGCGCGCGTTGTGATAACGCAGCCGCTCCTGGCCGGTCGTGGTTCGGTTCGCGATCGCGCGCAGCGCCTCCGGCACCGGCTGCGGCGTGGTCCAGGGCAGGCGCACCAGCTCCCGGCCCAAGGGCGGCAAGCGGTGCAGCACGCGATGGGTGTCGTGCTCATCGAGCGCCGGCTGCGCGCACAGCAGGTGGTGCATCAACACCCCGACCGTCAGCACATCGCGCACGGCGGCCTGGCGCGTGACGCGCAATTGGTAAGGGTCGAGCGGCATCGCGCGCCCGTGAGCCCGGTCGGGCGTCGGCTCGAGCGGCTCTTCGGTGATTCCGGCCGCCGCCAGCCCCATTACGCGCAACACGCCTTGTTCGCTGATCAGCAGGTGGTGCAGTTGAAGGTCACCATGAACCACGCCGGCCTCATGCGCAAACGCCAGACCTTGCAACAGCTGGATCAGCCATTCGACGGTCTCTGCCGGCGACAGCTGCGGCTGCGCGGCCAGCCGTTCGACCAGCGTGACGCCCAAGGCGCGATCGACGGCGACATAAGGCCAATGGTCTTGCACGCCGATCTCCACCGCATGCGCCAGGTTCGGGTGCGTGATGCGCGTGGCCTTGCGGGCCTCGGCCGTCCAGCGCTCCTGCGCTGCGACGTCAACGGGCTGCACCCGAGGCATCGTCATCATCAGCTCTTGGGTTGAACGCGGATCGAACGCCAGCCACACCATCGTGCGGTCGCTCTTGCCCAGCAACTGGCGCAGCTCGAAGCGGCCGAACGCGCGGGTGGCGTTTGGATTGGCTGCGGTGTGGTCCGCTGCGGGAGGGTCCGTTTCGAGCATGGGGGCGCAGTCGCTGACATGAAGTTGGCGAATGACCCCATTGGACGACCGGCCTTCATGTCGCAATGCGCGGATCAGATCGGAAATACCTGCCCAATTCGCAAGCTGCACGTCAATTGCAGGGCCGCTGTGAATTCGGTCGCTGTGGCCGGCACCTCACGCGTTTTCCTCACGCGGTTTGCAGCGGCCATCGACGCAGCCCCCATGGGCCACGCAGAACGCTCGATGCGTTTGGCAGGCACCGATGAATCAGCCGCTCAGCCCAACACGGCGTCCACTTCCAGCACCTCACCGGCGCCGCTGATCAACGCGCAGCGCACGGCATCGTGCGGCTGCAGGCGCTGCACGACCTCGCGGTAACGCCGCAGTTGCGCCTGGTACTCCAGCTGCGCCTGCGGTTGATGGGCCAACTTGTAGTCGAGCACCCACCATTCGCGCTCGCCCGAATCGGTCTGCAGCGCCACCAGGCGATCGATGCGCAACAGCTCATCGCCATCGGCGATCGGCACCTCGTTGCCGGACCATGCCAACGCCGCGCCGTCGAAGAAGCGCCGGCAGGCCGGGCTGCGCAGAATGGCGCCCGCGCGCCGAGCCACCTCCGCCGGCGCCACCGCGAATTCGATGGCCGCGGCAGCGGCCAGCGTCGGCAGGTCCACGTCATCGAGTGCCGTGCCGACGGTGGCCCATTCGAGCACCCGGTGCATCGCACTGCCCACGCGCGAAGCTTCCGACGCCGGCTCGCGCACCGGGCCATCGCGGGGTAGGGAAGGGGGGATGCACACTCGGGAGATCACACGTGACGATCGCCTTCCCAACACCCGACCCGGCAATCCTGGCGCGGCGTGAGTCGATACT
>CAXTCD010000166.1:0-11455 GCA_964242145.1 uncultured Rhizobacter sp. | reverse complement strand
CGATGTGATGACCATCGGCATGTACGAAACGCCGATCTGGGGCAAGAAGGGCTGGCTGAATGAAATCAAGCCGGATGCCGCTTACGACATCGACGACTTGCTGCCTGCGATGCGCAATGGCTTGTCAGTCGATGGCAAGCTCTACGCCGCGCCGTTCTACGGCGAAAGTTCGATGCTGATGTATCGCTCCGACCTGGTTCAAAAAGCGGGAGCGACGATGCCGTCGTATCCGACCTGGGAACAGGTGCGCGACATTGCCGCCAAGATCCATGACCCGAAGGCGGGTGTATATGGCATCTGCTTGCGTGGCAAGCCGGGCTGGGGCGACAACATCGCTTTCTTCTCGACGATGGTCAACGCATTTGGCGGCCAGTGGTTTGACATGTCCTGGAAACCGCAACTCGACACCAAACCCTGGAAAGATGCGGCCAATTTCTATGTTGATCTGCTGAAGAAATACGGCCCACCGGGGTCGTCGGCCAACAGCTTCAACGAGATCCTGGCGCTGTACAACGCCGGCAAATGCGGCATGTGGGTGGATGCAACGATTGCGGCTTCGTTCATCACCGATCCGAAGCAAAGCAAGGTGGCCGACAAGGTCGCCTTCGCACAAGCCCCAACGGCTGTCACGAGCAAGGGCGCCAATTGGCTGTGGGCCTGGGCTCTGGCCGTGCCAGCCGGCTCTAAGCACACCGCTGAAGCGCAGAAGTTCATCGCGTGGGCGACATCCAAGGACTACATCCAGCTGGTCGCAAAGGAAAAGGGCTGGGCGTCGGTCCCGACCGGCACGCGCAAGTCCACCTACGCAACGCCTGAATTCCAAAAGGCCGCGAAGTTTGCCGAAGCCGAGAAGAAGGCCATTGACAACACCAACGCGAACGACAGCACCTTGCCGAAGAGCCCTTACGTCGGTGTGCAATTCGCTGCGATTCCTGAATTTCAGGCAATTGGCATTGCAGTCGGACAACAGTTGAGCGCAGCCATTGCCGGCAAGGTCACCGTCGATCAGGCACTGGCCACCGGCCAAACGGCAGCCGACCGCGAAATGCGCAAGGGTGGCTACTACAAGTAAGTAGCAGGGTCGGCGGCCGCATGTCAGGGCGCGGCGTGGTCATCGTGATCACGCCTGCCATCCGTCTGGCTGCCATCGACCGCGCTACAAGCATCGTTCCATTGTGCTCACCGCATCGACACACGCCTTCTTGCGAGGCGCATCTCTCCTTTACCTCGGCACACCATGAACAGACTCGTTCCCCGCGTGCTGCTGGCGCCTGCGGTCATCTCGCTGTTCCTGTGGATGATCGTGCCGCTGGCGATGACGCTGTATTTCTCCGTCGTCCACTACAACCTGATGCAGCCAGGCCCGAAGGAATTCGTCGGCCTGGCCAACTTCAGCTACTTCATCACCGATCCAGACTTCGGCCCCTCGGTGCTCAACACCCTGACCTTGCTAGGCTCGGTGATCGCCATCACGATCGTGTTTGGCGTGTTGCTCGCACTGCTGGTCAACGATCCGTTTCCCGGCCGCGGGATTGTCCGTGTGCTGCTGATTTCACCGTTCTTCGTGATGCCCACCGCCAATGCGCTGCTGTGGAAGCACATGATGATGAATCCCATCTATGGCGTGCTCGCCCAGATCTGGCAGTTCTTTGGCGCTACGCCGATTGACTGGCTGACCGACCTGCCGCTGTTCTCGGTGATCGTGATGGTGTCTTGGCAATGGCTGCCCTTTGCCTGCCTGATTTTCATCACCTCGCTGCAGTCGATGAATCGTGAACAGCTGGAAGCTGCGCGCATGGATGGCGCCAATGCACTGCAGCAGTTCTGGTTCCTCTACCTGCCGCACCTCGGGCGTTCGATTGCCGTGGTCATCATGATCGAGATGATCTTTCTGATGAGCGTCTTCGCCGAAATCTTTACCACCACCGGTGGCGGCCCAGGCAACGAAAGCACCAACGTCGCCTTCTTGATCTTCAAGCAGGCATTGATGAATTTCGATGTCGGCGTGGCTTCGGCCGGCGCGTTGTTTGCCGTCGTCTTGGCCAACATCGCTGCCGCATTCCTGATCCGCATGATCGGCAAGAACCTCGACAAATAAGCACATCGCCATGAGACATCTTCTGATTCATCTCGATCATCAGGCCGGAGCATGCGCATGAACGGCATCGCCCTGGTCATTCGCACCATCGCCGCTTGGCTGATCACGCTGCTGCTGGTCTTCCCGCTGATCTGGCTCTTCATGACGGCGTTCAAGACCGAACTGCAGGCGATTGCCGTGCCGCCAGAACTGTTCTTCTCGCCCACGCTGGACAACTTCCGCGAGGTGCAGGTTCGCAGCGACTATTTGCTGTACGCGAAGAACTCGGTGATCACAAGCGTGGCGTCCACGCTGCTGGGTCTGCTGATCGCCGCACCAGCCGCGTATTCGATGACGTTCTTCCGCACCAAGCGCACACGCGACATGCTGATGTGGATGCTGTCCACCAAGATGATGCCGGCAGTTGGCGCACTGGTACCGGTCTATGTGATCGCGCAGACCAGCGGCATGCTGGATTCATTGAGCAGCCTGACGATCGTCTTCACGCTGTCCAACCTGCCGATCATGGTCTGGATGCTGTATTCGTACTTCAAGGACATTCCGCCTGACATTCTTGAAGCCGCGCGCATGGACGGCGCGACCGTCTGGAGCGAGTTTCGCCATGTGATCCTGCCGCTCGGCATGGGTGGCATTGCTTCTACCGGCCTGCTGTGCCTGGTGCTGTCATGGAACGAGGCCTTCTGGTCATTGAACCTCAGTGCAGCGCAAGCCGGCACGCTGGCCACGCTGATCGCGTCCTATTCCAGCCCGGAAGGCTTGTTCTGGGCCAAGTTGTCAGCCGCATCGTTGATGGCCATTGCGCCGATCGTGGTGTTCGGCTGGTTCAGTCAAAAGCAACTGGTGCAAGGCCTGACCTTCGGCGCCGTGAAGTAAAAGAGAAAACGGAGATCACCCATGGCCTTTCTGCAACTCAATCGGGTCGAGAAGTTCTTCGGCCCCGTGCGTGCCATTCAGGGCATCGACCTCGCGATCGAAAAGGGCGAATTCGTGGTGTTCGTCGGCCCATCGGGCTGCGGCAAATCCACGCTGCTGCGCTTGATCGCCGGGCTCGAACACATCGATGGCGGCAGCATGACGCTCGATGGACGAGACATCACGCACCTGCCTTCGTCCAAGCGTGACCTCGCGATGGTGTTCCAGTCGTATGCGCTTTACCCGCACATGAGCGTGGCCGACAACATGTCGTTTGCGCTGCGGCTGGCCAATGTGCCCAAGCCGACAATCAATGAAAAGGTGAAGCGCGCCGCTGACATCCTGAACCTCGGCAAATACCTGGACCGCACGCCAAAAGAGCTGTCGGGCGGCCAGCGTCAACGCGTCGCCATCGGCCGCGCCATCGTGCGTGCACCGAAGGTGTTTCTGTTTGATGAGCCCTTGTCGAACCTTGATGCCGCCTTGCGCGGCCAGACCCGCGTCGAGATCGCTAAGCTGCACCGGGAGCTGGGAGCGACGACGATCTACGTGACCCACGATCAGGTCGAGGCGATGACGATGGCCGATCGCGTGGTTGTGCTGCGTGACGGCGCGATCGAGCAGGTCGGCTCACCGCTGGACCTCTATGACCGCCCTGCAAATCGCTTCGTCGCGCAGTTCATCGGCACGCCGCAGATGAACATCGTCGATACCGCTGCACTGCCCACGCTGGCCAGCGCCGTCGGTGCAGCGCCCAGCCACGACGGCTTCATCGGCGTCCGCCCGGAAAACGTTCGCATCAAGCAAGCCGGCTTGGGTGCCTTGAACGCGCAGGTAGAGCTGATCGAATCGCTCGGTGCCGACACCCTCATCTACGCCAACACGGCCGCCAACAACGAACCCGGCGTACAGATCATTTCCCGGCAGGCTGAACGCACAGCACTCCGCCCCGGAGATCCCGTCAGCCTGGACATCGCACCGGCCTCCTTCCACCTCTTCAACCGCCAAGGCCAGATCATGGCCAACCC
This sequence comes from uncultured Rhizobacter sp., assembly GCA_964242145.1. Lineage (GTDB taxonomy): Bacteria > Pseudomonadota > Gammaproteobacteria > Burkholderiales > Burkholderiaceae_C > Rhizobacter. The sequence continues at coordinate 7,417 of CAXTCD010000166.1, read as the reverse complement.
GCAGTGAGTGTCCTTATGACTACGGCACACCCTTCCAGCGGCTTCGTGATGCTTCACCTTGGCCTGGGCGCCTTCCATCGCGCCCACCAAGCCGTCTACATGCAGCGCGTGATCGAACGCGGTGGCGATGCGGCTGCGTCGTGGTCGATCGCCGCGGGCAACACGCGGCCCGACATGGCCGAGACCCTGTCGGCGTTAGCCGCCCAGGGTGGCGCCTACACGCTGGAGACGATCTCGCCCGCTGGCGAGCGCCGTTACGAGCGCATCGAATCGATCCGTCAGGTCGTTCCTTACTCACCCGATCTGGCAGGGCTGATCAAGCTCGGCGCGGATGACCGCACCCGCATCATTTCGTTCACCGTGACCGAAGCCGGCTACTACCTCGATGCCAAAAATCAGCTCGATCCCAACTATCCGGATCTCGCCAATGACATCGCCGCCGCATGCGAAGGCAAGCCCGGCAGCACCATCTATGGCGCATTGACGGCCATCCTCCGCGCGCGCAGCCAAAACGGCGCGGGCGCGGTGACTTTGCTGAACTGCGACAACCTGCGCCACAACGGCGACCGCTTCCGCGGTGGCCTGCTGCAGTTTGCCGCGCTGATCGGCGACACCGCATTGCACACCTGGATCAGCCAGCTGACGACCTGCCCTAACGCGATGGTCGACCGCATCACGCCACGTGCTCCGGCCGAATTGCGTGAGCGCATTAAGGCGGCCACCGGCATCGATGACCCGGCCGCGATCACCGCCGAATCATTCATTCAATGGGTGATCGAAGACAACTTCTGCAACGGCCGGCCCGACTGGGAATCGGTCGGTGTGCAGATGGTGCCATCGGTGCAGCCGTATGAAGAAGCCAAGATCCGCCTGCTCAATGCAACCCACAGCTGCATTGCCTGGGCCGGCACGCTGGTGGGCCTTCAGTTCATCCACGAAGGCACCCACGACGCGACGATCCGTCAACTGGCCTATGACTATGTCACCGACGATGTGATTCCCTGCCTGCACAGGCCAGACAAGCCGAGCCCAGTCGATCTACCGGCTTATCGCGACACCGTGCTCGACCGCTTCAGCAACCCCGCGATCCGCGACACCAACCAGCGCGTCGCGGCCGATGGCTTCTCGAAGATTCCCGGCTTCGTCGCGCCGACCATCCGCGAGCGACTGGCGCGCGGCGAGTCGATCGCCAGCGTCGCCCGCCTGCCTGCGCTCTTTCTTGCCTTCCTGCAACGCTGGCATCGCGGCGAACTGCCCTATGCCTACCAGGATCAGGGCATGGACCCAGCCGTTGCCCATGCGATCTGCGACAGCGCCGATCCGGTGAAGGCGTTCTGCGATGACATCGTCCTGTGGGGACCACTGGCCGGCAACGCCATCTTGCGCGATGCCGTCCACAAGGCCAGCGATGAGGTGGCTCAGTTCATTGCCACCTGGCCGGGCCGCTCCTCATGACCCGCAGTCTGCGTCTGGCTGGCAAACACGCTTTGCTCACCGGTGCGGCCGGTGGCATCGGCCTGGCCGTGGCAAGAGCCTACCTTCGAGAAGGAGCGAACTGCAGCATCACCGATCTGCCGGTCGTGCCGCCCGCTGCTTTTGCCGATTTGCTGGAGCAGCACGCAGACCAGGTTCAATACCTTTCGGCCGATGTCACCGACACCGCCTCGATGGCTGTGTTGACATCGTCCGCCATCCGTCGCTTCGGCCCGATCACCACGCTGTTCAACAACGCAGCCGTGTTCGACATGGCGCCGTTGCTGGAGTCCGATGAAGGCATGTACGACCGCATCTTCGACGTCAATGTTAAAGGCATGTTCTTCGTGATGCAGACGGTGCTGAAGCACATGGTGGCGACCGGCACCCAGGGAAGCGTCATCAACCTGGCATCCCAAGCGGGGCGGCGGGGTGAAGCCCTCGTTTCGCACTACTGCGCAAGCAAGGCCGCCGTCATCAGCTACACCCAATCGGCCGCGCTCGCGATGGCCCCTTACCAAATCCGCGTCAACGGCATTGCGCCGGGCGTGGTCGACACCCCGATGTGGGCTCATGTCGACGCCCTTTTCGCCAAGTACGAGCAACGGGCCTTGGGCGAAAAGAAGAAGGCGGTCGGCGAGGCCGTGCCGCTGGGCCGCATGGGCCAGCCCGATGACATCGCTGGCGCCGCCATCTTTCTTGCAAGCGACGAATCCGCTTACGTGACCGCCCAGACGCTGAATGTCGACGGTGGCAGCGTGATGTCCTGAAGCCCTATTCCGACCGATCCGCCAACAAGGAACTCGTCATGGGCAGCAGTCACGCCCGAAGCCCCGAACTCGAACACGACTTTGTCCGCGACCCGAGCCTGGGCTATGAGCCCGCCGGCAGCTTCGGCTTCATCCGATGCCTGGAGCATGGCGTTCCAAACCCGCTGGTGCGCTGGCATTACCACGACGAATACGAACTGCACCTGATCGTCGAAACCCACGGCAAGGTGTTCGTCGGCGACTACATCGGCCACTTCGAACCCGGCCACCTCGTGCTCACCGGCCCGCGCCTGCCCCACAACTGGATCTCCAGCGATACGGCCGGCGCCACGGTGCCGCTGCGCGACATGGTGCTGCAGTTCTCCGATACGCCACTGCGCGAGGCCGCGGTCATCCTGCCCGAGCTGGCCGAAGTGCTGCCTATGCTCGATCGTGCACGCCATGGCATTGAATTTTTCGGCCTCAGCGAATCGGCCCGGCTGCGCATCGGCCGCATCCGGCAAACCCAGGGCCTGCGGCGGCTGTCGGAATTCATGGAGCTGATGAGCGATCTGTCGACATGCACCGACTATCGGTTGCTGTCGAACGTGTTGCTGCAAAGCTCTGAAGACGACACTTCGCTCGCGCAGATCAACGCCGTCGTCAGCCAGATCGCCAACAACGTGTCGCAGCCGGTCTCGGCCTCGGGGCTGGCCGCCCAGCTCGGCATGAGCGAAAGCCGCTTCTCGCGCTTCTTTCGCCGCGCCACCGGCAACACTTTCACGGACTTCGTCAATCGCCTGCGCATCAACCGCGCCTGCCAGTTGTTGATGAGTTCGGATCGCTACGTCACCAACATCTGCTACGACGTTGGCTTCAACAACGTCGCCAATTTCAACCGGCGATTTCTCGAGATCAAAGGCATGACGCCGACCGAATTCCGCCGCCAGGCCGAGGGCCGCTTCGGCTCCAGCCCGTAAGCCAGCGCCCGGCCGTCAAGTCGTGACCTATTCCACGGCCGACCGCCATCGGATGTGAGTGTTAGCCACGCGTCTGCTACGCTTCACGGCTCCTCCCCCGATCGACCGACTGCCATGTCCGACTATCCCGGCAATCTCTTCGTCGTTGCCGCCCCCAGCGGCGCCGGCAAATCGAGCCTCGTCAAATCGCTGCTCGAACTGGATTCCCACCTCGTCGTCTCGGTGTCCCACACCACTCGCCCACCGCGCGGGCAAGAACAGGACGGGCGCGAATATCATTTCATTTCACCGGCCGCCTTCCAGCACAAGATTGATGCGGGCGATTTCTTCGAATGGGCCGAAGTGCATGGCAACCTGTACGGCACCTCGCGTGCCGCGGCCGAGCAGCGCATTGCCACCGGTGAAGACGTGGTGCTCGAGATCGATTGGCAAGGCGCCTTGCAGATCAAGAAGATCTTCCCGACTGCGATCCTGATCTTCATCCTGCCGCCCAGCTGGGACGAACTCGCGCAACGCTTGAACCGCCGCGGCGAAGACGCCCCCGCAGTGATCGCACAACGTTTGTCCAACGCGCGAATCGAAGTCGCCCAGGCCAGACATTTCGACTTCGTTATAATCAACGCCCTGTTTGAAACGGCGCTGTTTGACCTCAAAGCGATCGTTCATTCTCAGCGCCTCAAATACGCTGCACTCCAAAGAAGCAAATCCGCTGTCTTTGCCGCACTCAATCTCAGCTGAACTTTTCGGAGCAACACCATGGCCCGCATTACCGTCGAAGATTGTCTTGTCAAGATTCCGAACCGCTTCCAGTTGGTGCTCGCAGCCACCTACCGCGCTCGCATGCTGAGCCAAGGGCACGCGCCGAAGATCGAAACAAAGAATAAGCCGGGCGTAACGGCCTTGCGCGAAATCGCTGCAGGCGAAGTCGGCATCGAGATGCTGCGCAAGGTTCCGCTCTGATTGACGATGCATTCAACCCGCGGCTTGCGGGCTGACCTGTTGCAACGGCCCCATGCGGGCCGTTTGCTTTTGGAGCAGCCCGCACGGGCTTGGGCCTTTCCGGGATAAATTCGGAGCATGGCCGGCCCCATCACCACCTGGATTCGCGACGCTGCAACGGGCGTCGGTCGCCTTGCGCGTGCGCCTGCGATCCCTGCGGCCACCACCGACGCTGCGGCAGCTTCATTCGCAGCGCTGATGCATCGCCTCGATTACCTCTCGACCGCCGACATCAAGCGCGTGCGCGAGGCTTACCGCTTCGCCGATGAGGCTCACCTGGGCCAGTTCCGAGCGAGCGGCGAACCCTACATCACGCACCCGATTGCGGTGGCCGGCTTGTGCGCCGAATGGAAACTCGATGCGCAGGCCATCATGGCTGCGCTGATGCACGACGCGATGGAGGACTGCGGCGTCACCAAAGTCGAACTGATCGAACGCTTCGGCACCGCCACCGCCGATCTGGTCGATGGCCTGACCAAGCTCGACAAGCTGCAGTTCTCGACCAAGGAAGAGTCGCAGGCCGAGTCGTTCCGCAAGATGCTGTTGGCGATGGCCCGCGACGTGCGCGTGATCCTGATCAAACTCGCCGACCGCGTGCACAACATGCGCACGATGGAAGCGATGGCCCCGGCCAAGCGCGTGCGGATCGCTCGCGAAACACTCGACATCTATGCGCCCATCGCCCACCGGCTCGGCCTGAACCAAACTTACCGCGAACTGCAGGAGCTGTCCTTCCAGCACTTGCGCCATTGGCGGCATGCGGCCTTGTCGAAGGCAGTGCAGCGTGCACGGGGTTATCGGCGCGACATCGTCGAGCGCATTCAGCACGACGTCGAGAAAGCCTTTGGCACGACGCGCCAGAAGGTGCAGGTCTACGGCCGCGAAAAGACGCTGTATTCGATCTACACCAAGATGCGCGAGAAGCACCTGAGCTTCGCGCAGGTCAGCGACATCTTCGGCTTTCGCATCGTCACCGCCACGCTGTCAGACTGCTACCTCGCACTCGGCGTACTGCACCAGCTCTACAAGCCGCTGCCCGGCCGTTTCAAAGACTACATCGCGATCCCCAAGGCCAACGGCTACCAGTCGCTGCACACCACGCTGGTCAGCCCGCTGGGCACCGCAGTCGAATTCCAGATCCGTACCGAACAGATGCACGCCGTGGCCGAGAAGGGCATTGCTGCGCACTGGATGTACAAAAGCGGCGGCGCAAGCCAACCGCAAGATGCGCAACGCTTAGGTGCGCTGTGGCTGCAGTCGCTGGTCGACATCCAGGACGAGACGCGTGACGCCAACGAATTCCTCGAGCACGTCAAGATCGATCTGTTCCCCGATGCGGTCTATGTGTTCACCCCAAAGTCCAAGATCATGGCGCTGCCGCGCGGTGCCACGCCGGTCGACTTCGCTTATGCGATTCACTCGGACGTCGGCGACCATTGCGTGGCAGCCAAGGTCAACGGCGATCCGGTGGCGCTGCGCACCGAGTTGCGCAGCGGCGATGTGGTGGAAGTCGTCACCGCCCCGGGCGCACGGCCGAACCCTGGCTGGCTGAACTTTGTGCGCACCGGCCGTGCGCGCTCAAAGATCCGCCACTACCTGAAGAACATGGAGCAGGAAGAGTCGCAGCAGCTCGGCGAGAAGCTGCTCGCCCAGGCGCTGCGCGCCGAAGGCCTGAACCTGCCGAACAGCGACTCGGGCGACACCGCCGCACTGGCGCAGTGGCAACAGCTCACCCGCTGGAGCGGCAACCGCCACCGCGCTGATCTGCTGACCGACATTGGCCTGGGCCGCAAGATCGCGATCATCGTCGCCAAGCGGCTCGCGCAGCTGATGCTCGACCACGGCGCCAAGCCCGATGCACTGACCTTGACGATGGGCCGCTACGCCTCTGACGACGCCACACCGGTCCAAGGCTTGGTGGTGATCGATGGCGGCGAAGGCGCCTCGGTGCAAATGGCCACCTGCTGCCGACCGATCCCTGGCGACGCCATCGTGGGCTACCTCGGCCGCGGTGAAGGCTTGCTGGTGCACACTGTGGATTGCGGCGTCGGCAAGCGGCTGTTCGAGCGCGACAGCGAACGCTGGATCACCGTTGACTGGGCCGAGGAGCCGACGCGTCCGTTCGAAACCGGCGTCACGCTGCTACTGAAGAACGGCAAGGGCGTGCTGGCGCAGGTCGCGGCCGCCGTGAGCGCGGCCGAGGCCGACATCACCCACATCGACATGGACGAAGAGCCCGCCGCCGACACCATCGAGCTGCGCTTGCTGCTGAGCGTGCGTGACCGGCTGCATCTGGCCGACGTGATGCGTACGCTGCGCCGCGCACCGGCGGTGCTGCGGGTGGTTCGGGTCAAGCCTTAGCCTTCAGGTACCGCGCCACGGACGCAAGCAACGTGGAATGCATGCGCCGATCCACATCGGCCAATGCGTCTTCCTTAGCTCAAGTCCATTCGGTCACTCGCGGCGCGGCGCCGGATAACTCACCTCGACCACCTCGATGCGCTCCACGCCTCCTGGCGTCATCAGCGAGACCTCGTCGCCCACATGCGCCTTCAAGAGCGCTCTGGCGATCGGCGCCACCCAGCTGACCTCGCCTTTCAGGTTGTCGACTTCATCGACGCCCTTGATCGTGATCGTGCGCTCTTCACCTCGTCCGTTGTCATAGGTGACGGTGGCACCGAAAAAGACCTGATCGCTGCCGTGATGGGCGGATGGATCGGCGACTTCGGCGATGTCCAGCCGCTTGGTCAGAAAGCGGATGCGCCGATCGATCTCGCGCAAGCGCTTCTTGCCATAGAGGTAGTCGCCGTTTTCGGAGCGGTCGCCATTTTTGGCGGCCCATGAAACGATCTCGACGATCTTCGGCCGCTCCTCATCCAGCAGCGTCAACAGCTCTTCGCGCAGGCGTTGATAACCCTCTGGCGTCACGTAGTTCTTCGTGCCCTGCGGCAGTGCCGGTGCGGCGAGATCGTCGTCGTCATCATCGCCATCGGATTCCTTCGTGAATGCTTTGCTCATGGCAGGGGCCAACCGTTTCGAGGTGAACTGGAAATCTTAGCGAAGTGCCACACCACGGCGGCAAGAGGGGCAGAAGCAGACACGAGGGGACGTTGCGGCATAAAACAAGAGCGAGGGTTATTTCCAATGGCGCAATACGCAGTGTAAGCGGCTGGTCATCCCGTCTTGAATTGGCCGCACGCGTATGAACGATGGTGT
>CAXTCD010000165.1:0-11662 GCA_964242145.1 uncultured Rhizobacter sp. | reverse complement strand
CTCGGGCTGGCCCTGTTGTCTGTGGTGACCAGCTCGTTGATTTTGCTCGACGTTTCGCCTTATTGGCAGGACGTCATCAAGGGCTTGATCTTGCTCGCAGCGGTCACCATCGACCATCTGTTGAACGTCAAGAAAGTGAATCCATGAAAACGACGAAATTAGGTTCTTCCAATCTCTCAAGCGAAGCCGTGGGCCTGGGCACCTGGGCCATGGGCGGCTGGAAATGGGGCGGCGCCGATGATGCCGCGGCCATCGAATCGATCCGCGCCTCGCTCGACGCCGGCGTCAGCATGATCGACACGGCACCGGCCTATGGCCTGGGCCATGCCGAGCGCCTGGTCGGCGAGGCCGTCAAAGGCCGGCGCGAAAAGGCCTTGATCGCGACCAAGTGCGGCCTCGTCTGGCACACGCAGAAAGGCACGCATTTTTTCGATCAGGCCGGCAAGCCGGTCTACAAGCACCTGGGCCGCGAATCGATTCTTTATGAATTCGAACAAAGCCTGCAGCGCCTGCAGACCGACTACATCGACCTGTACATCACGCACTGGCAAGACGTCACCACGCCGGTGGCCGAGACCATGGGCACGCTCTTGGAGCTGAAGGCACAAGGCAAGATCCGCGCGATCGGCGTCAGCAACGTCAACGCCGAGACCTTGGCCGAATACCTGAAGCACGGCCCGGTCGATTCGATCCAGGAGCGCTACAGCCTGATCGATCGCCAGATCGAAACGACGCTGGTGCCGCTTTGCCGCGAGCACAACGTGGCGGTGGTCGGTTATTCGTCCTTGGCGCTGGGCCTGTTGGCCGGGCCGATCGACCCCGATCGCCAGTTCACCGGCGACGACCAGCGCGCGACCAACGTGCGATTCAGCGCGGCCAACCGGCTGAAGCTGAAGGGCTTCTTCCAGGAACTGGAGCCGCTGCGCAAGCGGCTGGACTGCTCGTTCGCGCAATTGATGATCGCGTGGACGGTGGCCAGTGGCTGGATCACGGTCGCGTTGTGCGGCGCACGCAATGCGCAGCAATCGATCGAGAACGCTGGCGCAGGCCGCGTCGAAATCGACAGCGAAGGCCTGGCACTGATCGAGGCCGCCGCCAAGCAGCATTTGAGCAACCTCACCTGATCCGGTGAACGTTCGGCTGGAGGCTGGCTGCGCGCCAGCCTCCAGCCGGCGTCGGATCGGCGGGGGTCTGCTTCACCACAGATACCTCACAACAAGGAGTTAGGCATGGAGAGAAAAGAGGCGCGCTTGAACCGCCTGTTGACCCACGGGCGCTGCCTGGACATTGCGGTCGACCACGGTGTTTGCAATGAGCCGAGCTTTCTGTCGGGGCTGGAGGACATGTCGCAGGTGATGGACACGCTGGTGGCCGCCGCGCCCGATGCGATCCAGCTGAACTACGGCCAAGCCGACCTGCTACAGCACCGATCGGGCCGCAACAAGCCGGCGCTGGTGATGCGCCTGGACATGGGCAACCCCTACAACGCGGTCGCGCACCGGGTGATGTGGGCAGTGCTGCAAAACGAGAGCGACCCGGTGCTGCCGGCCGTTCAGCTCGATGCAGCCTGTGTCGTCGTCAACCTCTTCATGCTGCCCAACGAGCCCGATTTGTTCCGCCAGTGCGTCAGCAACATCGCCCGCGTGCGCGCCGACTGTGACCGCTACGGCATGCCGCTGATGATCGAGCCGCTGGTGATGGCGCCGCACTCCGAGCGCGGCGGCTACATGGTCGATGGCGACGCCGAGAAGATCGTGACGCTGGTGCGCCTGGCCCGCGAGATGGGCGCCGACATCGTCAAGGCCGACCCGACCACCGATGCGGCCGAGTTCCACCGTGTCGTGCAGGCCGCGCGCTGCCCGGTGCTCGTGCGTGGCGGCGGCCGCGAAGACCTGCAGCAAGTGTTCGCGAGATCGCGCGTGCTGCTCGACCAGGGCGCGGTCGGCATGGTCTATGGCCGCAACGTCTATCAGCACCGCGACCCGTCGGCCGTGGTCAATGCGCTGATGGCGATGATCCATCAAGGCGTCAGCGCCGAAGCCGCCTGGAACCTGTACGAAACCGGTGGCAAGCGCCGCGTGGCGCCGCACTGATCCCCAACCGGCATTGAGATGCCAGCCATTGAAGGGCCGCGGCTCGGGCCGCTGCATTCCCGCTCGCTCAAAACAGCGAAAGAGAGACAAGGTATGAAGATCAAGAAGCTGTCGATTGCGTTGATGTTCTTGTTCATGGCGTTCCTGAGCCACGCGGCGATGACGGGCACGAACCCATTGACCACGCTGCGAAGCGCGGCGGTGGCCCTTGTTTCGCTGGCGGCCGAGGCCACGCTGCCCCAAGGGCCCGGCCTGGGCAACCTGAGCTACACCGAGGCCGAGCTGTTTCACTCGGTGTCGATCATCAAGACCGAAACCGCGGCCGGCAAAGGCGATGGCGATATTCCTTACCGGCTGCCGGGCCGCAATGCCTTCGGCACCAATGTTGCGTTGATGCTCAACGGCTACCTGTTGACGGTGTTCGCGCCCGACAGCGGCCAGCCCACCGGCGGCTTCCTGCTGTATGACGTCTCGGACCCGCGCAACATCAAGCTGGTCAAGAAGGTCTACGAGCCCGATGGCCGCACCGCGGAGTTCCGCGAGCCGCATGCGATCGGCAGCGCCGTCATCGACGGCCGGCAATACATCGTCGTGCCCACCACCAAGGGCGTCGAGTTCTGGGACTTCACCGACATCAACGACATCCGGCAGGTCAAGAAGGTGGTGTTGCCCACCGTCAACGCGGGCGATTATTCGAAGGTCAGCTGGCAGCTGTGGTGGCAGGCGCCTTACCTCTACGTGGCCTCGGCCGATGACGGCATGTACATCGTCGATGCGAAAGACCCGGCGAACGCGGTGATCGCCAACCGGGGCGACGGCCGGCCGAATCCGGTGCCGACCGGCGAGCTGGGCGGCTTTCGCGTCGGCCCGATCTTCACGGTCGGCAACCACCTGGTGCTGACCTCGATGGAAACCAACTCGGGCCTGGCGAGCCTCGATTTGTCTGACCCGCTGAACCCGCGCATCCTCGATGGCGTGGGCAGCGTGCCTTTCTTCTATGCCACCTGCTTCGATGGCCGCAAGCTGTATGGCTCGGTGCGCAACAAGGGCGCGAAGATGTTCAGCTATGACCTGAGCGACCCGTCGCGCTTCGTGGCCGAAGACAACCGCGTGCTGATGGACGACCAGCTCTATTGCGCAACGCAAGACAACTACGTGTTCCAGGGCTCCCAAGAGTTGATCCACAAGGTCGACGTGCGTGACCCGCTGAACCATGTGTGGGTCGGCAAGGGCGGCCTGTTCCCTGAAGGCTCGGAGGCGGCCAGCCATTCCGACCATGGCCAGGTGATGCCGATGGCCAACCTGATCTATGTTGGCAATGACCACGGCACCGGCAGCGGCTTCGTCGTGCATGACCGCAACCCGGACCGCACGCCACCGGCGGTGCGCGAGGTGTCGCCGCGGCAAGGCGCCGTCAAGCAGGCGCTGAGTTCGCGCATCGGCGTGGCCTTCTCCGACAGCATCCTGTCGGAAAGCGTCAACGCCAGCAGCTTCATCGTCAGGCCGGTCGGCGGCCAGCCGCTGGCCGGCATCTACAGCGTGCAGATCGGCATCGCGAACTTCTCGCCATCGCAGCCGCTGCTGCCGGACACGGCTTATGAAGTCGTCGTTGCAGCCGGTGGCGTCAAAGACTATGCGGGCAACCCGATCGCGACCGCCTTCACGTCGACCTTCACGACCACCGCGGGCGGCAACGGCGATCTGGCACACAGCTGGCCGCTGGCAGCCAACGTCAATGACATCGTCGGTGGCAACAACGGTCAGGTTGGCACCGACTATGTGTTCGTCGATGGCGCGCTGGACTTTGCCGGGCGCACCGGTGGCGTCGTTCTGGCGAGTGACGGTATCGCTAACGTGCTCGGCGGCTCGGCCACGGTCAGCTTCCACATGAAGACCTCGCAGCCCGGCAATGCCAATGCCTGGGCCGCCCCCGGCATCTTCGGGCGCGATCAGAGCGGCGGCAGCGACGACATCTTCTGGGGCTGGATCGATGCGCTCGGCCGGCTGCGCTTCAGCGTCGGCAACCCATCGGCCAGCAACAGCGGCGCCGCCTCGGCGCAAGCCGTCAACGATGGCGCCTGGCACCAGATCGTCATGACGCGCGATGCAGCCACCGGCGTGCAGGCTCTCTTTGTCGATGGCGTCAAGACCTCGGGCTCGGGCGACATCGGCGTCAAAGGCTTGAACAACAAGCTGCAGCTGCTGGGGCAGATCCAAGGCGCGGCCGATTTCTTCCGTGGCAGCCTGTCGAACGTGCGGGTCTACAAGCGCGCTCTGACCGATGCCGAAGTGGCCTCGCTGTCCAGCGTGGTCCACAGCTGGCCGCTGATCAACACGCTCAATGACGTGGTCGGTGGCAACAACGGAGCACCAACCTCGAACGATTTCTTTGCCGATGGCGGCCTGAACTTCGGCACCCGCACGGGTGGCATCGCGCTGGAGCGCACCGACACTGCGATCGTGCTGGGCGGTTCGGCCTCGGTCAGCCTGCACCTGAAGACGACACAGCCGGGCTCTTCCAATTCATGGACGGCACCGGGCCTTTTCGGCCGCGATCAGGTGGGCGGCGCCAACGACATCTTCTGGGGCTGGATCGATGGCGACGGCCTGCTGCGCCTGTCGGTGGGCGATCAGAATGCGACCAACCAGCCGGCAAAGTCGGCGAAGGCGATCAACGATGGCAACTGGCATTACGTCGTGATGACGCGCGATGCGAACAGCGGCGAGCAGTCGATCTATGTCGACGGCGTGAAGACCCGCAGCGCCGGCAGCCCCGGCATCAAGGGCCTGCTGAACAAGTTCCAGATGCTGGGACAGATCCAGGGCAATGCCGATTTCTTCAAGGGCAGCCTGGCCAATGTGCGGGTCTACGACCGCACGCTCACCGACAGCGAGGCCGCCACCTTGTACAGCCAGGCGGTGGTGCGCATCATCGGCCAGCCCGGCGATGAAACGCTGAACGTCAATGCCCAGGCCATCTTCAACCCGACCGGTGTGGCCAAGGCCGGCGCGCAATACAGCTGGAGCTTCGGCGACGGCACGCCACGCTCGGCCTTTGCCGGCAATGTGTCGATCACCCATGCATTCACCCGCGCCGGCCACTACACCGTGATCCTGACGGTGCGCAATGCCGATGGTTCGGAGTCTTCCTATTCGTTCCTGCGCACGGTCATCAACCCGCGCACCGAGATCGCGCCCACGCACACCAGCAACATTGCCGGCAGCGCGACGCGCGTCTACAGCGTGAACCCGGACAGCGGCACCGTCGCGGCCATCGATGCCGACACACTGGCCAAGGTCTGGGAGACGCCGGTCGGCAAGGAGCCGCGCACCCTGGCGGTCGGCCCGGACGGCCGCATCTGGGTCACGGTGCACGACGACGACAAGCTGGTGGCATTGAACGCCGATGGCAGCCTGTCGCAGACGGTTCAGTTGCCTTATGGCAGCGGGCCTTACGGCGTGGTGTTCACGCCCGACAAGACCACCGGCTTGCTGACGCTGGAAAGCAAATCGGCGCTTGCCAGCTTCGACCCGGCCACCGGCGAGACGCGGCGCAGCCTGCTGCTGTCGGGTGATGTGCGCGGCATCGGCGTCAGCGGCAATTCCAGCGAAGCCCTGGTCACGCGCTTCAAGTCGCTGATGACCGGCGGCGAAGTGCACCGCGTCAACCTCGGCACGATGGCGCTGACTGAGACGGTGGCGTTGCGGGTCGACACGACGACGGTGGACGCCGAAAACCGCTCGCGCGGCGTGCCGAACTATCTGGCGCAGGTCGTGATCTCGCCGGATGGCCTGCGCGCGGTGCTGCCGTCGAAGAAAGACAACATCGTGCGCGGCCAGTTCCGTGACGGGTTGTTGATGGAGCATGACAAGACGGTGCGCTCGATCGTTTCGCAGATCGACCTGAAGGCCCATGCGACCGAGGTGTTTGCCGAGCAACTGGACTTCAACGACCGTGCGCCGGCGCGCGCCGCGCTGTTCTCGCCGAACGGCGACTATCTCTTTGTCGCGCAGATGGAGGGCAACAAGGTGGCGGTCGTCGATGCCTACAACCGCTCGGTGCGCGGCGAGATCGAAGTGGGCCGCGCGCCGCATGGCCTGTATTTCGACGAGTCGCGCAAGCGCCTGTACGTCAACAGCTTCCTCGGCCGATCGGTGTCGGTGCACGATGTGGCTTCGGTGCTGTCGTCGGAGTCGTTCGCGGCCCGTCTGCTGAAGACCATCCCCACAGTCGCGGTCGAGCCGATGGCGCCTTCGGTGCTGCGCGGCAAGCAGATCTTCTATAACGCCGCCGATCCGCGCATGAGCAAGGACAACTACATCTCGTGCGCGGGCTGCCATGCCGATGGCGGCGAAGACGGCATGGTCTGGGACTTCACCGAACGCGGCGAGGGCCTGCGCAACACCGTGAGCCTGCGCGGGCGGGCCGGCACCGGCCATGGCCGCGTGCACTGGAGCGGCAACTTCGATGAGATCCAAGACTTCGAGAACGACATGCGGCTGCGCTTCAGCGGCAGCGGTTTCCTGTCGGACGCCGACTTCGCCGCCACTGCCGACACGCTGGGCCTGCCGAAGGCCGGCAAGAACGCGGAGCTCGATGACCTCGCCGCTTATGTCAGCTCACTGGCCACGTACCAGCGCAGCCCGGCACGCAGCGCCGACGGCCAATTAGGCAGCGAAGCGCAGGCGGGCAAGGCGGTGTTCAATCAGCTGCAATGCGCAACCTGCCATGCCGGTGCCATCTTCAGCGATGGCCAGCGCCATGACGTCGGCACGATCCAGCCTTCGTCAGGCTTGGGCCAGGGCTTGCCGCTGACCGGCGTGGGCATCGACACGCCGACCTTGCATGGCCTGTGGGATTCGGCGCCTTACTTCCACAACGGCCAGGCCGCGACGCTGAACGATGTGTTCAACGCCGGCCATGGCGGCACCGGCTCGCTGGCGGCAGCCGACCGGGCGGCGCTGGTGCAGTACCTGAAATCGCTCGATGGCGACAAGCCTTGAGCGATCAGTTCGGACGGGCGGGGAGGGCGAAAGCCCCTTCGCCCGTGCCTTGGGTCTGCCACGCTGATCTGCGCCAAATAAACCCGCTCGACGAGCTAACCCGATGAATGCATGCGTCACCGATGGCGGCGCTGGCTTGAGCTTGTTCACATCGACCGTGCCTTTCCCCAGGCGCCGTGCCCTGGGGCGCGGCCCATGACCCATCCAGCAAAGGGCTGACTTGAGCGATCCGACATTCGACTACATCGTGATCGGCGGTGGAACCGCCGGTGCGTTGATGTGCAACCGCCTGACGCAGGATGCCGGCAAGCGGACGCTGCTGATCGAGGCCGGCGGGCGAGACCGTTATCACTGGATTCATGTGCCGGTCGGCTACCTCTATTGCATCGGCAACCCGCGCACCGACTGGCTCTACAAGACCGAGTCCGACCTGGGCCTGAACGGCCGCAGCCTGCGCTACCCGCGCGGCAAGACGCTGGGCGGCTGCTCCAGCATCAACGGCATGATCTACATGCGCGGCCAGTCACGCGACTATGACCAATGGGCGCAGCTGACCGGCGACGACGCCTGGCGCTGGGAGCGTGTACTGCTCGCGTTCAAGCAGCATGAAGACCACTACCTCGGCGCCGATGAGCTGCATGGCGCAGGCGGTGAATGGCGCGTCGAGAAACAGCGACTGCGCTGGGACATCCTCGATGCCTTCGCCGAAGCCGCGGTGCAGGCCGGCGTGCCGCACAGCACCGATTTCAACCGCGGCAGCAACGAGGGCGTCGGCTACTTCCAGGTCAACCAGAAGCGCGGCTGGCGCTGGAACACCGCGAAGGCCTTCTTGCGGCCGACCTGCAACGAGCGCGCCAATTTCCAGATGTGGGTTCATTCGCGCGTCAACAAGCTGCTGATCGAAACGCAGCCCGATGGCCGCCAGCGCTGCACTGGTGTGCAGGTGTGGAACGGCCGGCAGATGGTGACGGCGCGCGCGACGCGCGAAGTCATTCTGTGTGGCGGCAGCATCGGCTCGCCGCAAATCCTTCAGCTGTCGGGCATCGGGCCGGCCGCCTTGCTGAAGCAGCATGGCATCGAGGTGAAAGTCGATCTGCCGGGCGTGGGCGCGAATCTGCAAGACCATCTGCAGATCCGCGCGGTCTACAAGATCCAGGGCGCCCCAACGCTCAACGTGCTGACCTCGTCGTGGATCGGCAAGGCGAAGATCGGGCTCGAATACCTGCTTCGGCGCTCCGGCCCGATGAGTATGGCGCCCTCGCAGCTCGGCGCCTTCACCCGCAGCTCGCCGGCTTATCGCTGGCCCAATCTGCAATACCACGTGCAGCCCTTGTCGCTCGAGGCCTTTGGCGAACCGCTGCACCGCTTCCCGGCGTTCACCGCCAGCGTCTGCAACCTGAACCCGACCAGCCGTGGCACGGTGCAGATCCGTAGCCCCCGGCCGGAAGACGCGCCGGCCATCTCGCCGAACTACCTCAGCACCGATGAAGATCGCCAGGTCGCGGCCGATTCATTGCGCGTCACGCGGCGCATCGCGGCGCAACCGGCGCTGGCCCGATACCGGCCCGAGGAATGGAAGCCCGGCCCGCAGTACGAGAGCGATGCCGACCTCACGCGACTGGCCGGCGACATCGCGACAACCATCTTCCATCCGGTGGGCACAACCAAGATGGGCGCCGACCACGACCCGATGGCCGTGCTCGATTCAAGATTGCGCGTACGTGGTGTGCTAGGTCTGCGCGTAGTGGACGCCGGCGCGATGCCGACCATCGTCAGCGGCAACACCAACAGCCCGACCTTGATGATGGCCGAGATGGCTGCCGGCTGGGTTCGCGCCAAGGCGCGCGGCTGACCCTGACCGGCATGGCTTGGGCTTGACCGAAGCTTGCGGCCGATCCGGCTCGGCAGACGCCTCTCTTCGGCGACGGCTTTCGGGTAGCCTTGCTGCATCAGACAGGAGATCTCATGACCATCGAAACCGAACAGGATGTCGCTGCCCTCAAACGCATCGGCAAGATCGTGTCGTACGTGCTGCAGGAAATGCTCGATGCCGCCGAACCCGGCATGACCACGCGCGAGCTGGATTCATTGGGGGCGCGCTTGCTGGCGCAGCACGGTGCCCAATCTGCGCCGAAGCTCACCTATGACTTTCCGGGTGCGACCTGCATCAGCATCAACGAAGAAGCGGCTCACGGCATTCCCGGTGATCGCGTGATCCGGCCGGGCGACGTATTGAACGTCGACGTCTCGGCCGAGCTGGACGGCTACTTCGCCGATACCGGAGGAACGAGGGTCGTGCCACCGACCAACCCCCAGAAGACGCGCCTGTGCCATGCCACGCGCACCGCCCTCGCGCAAGCCATGAAACAGGCCCGCGCCGGCCAGCCGATCAATGGCATCGGTGCCGCGATCGAGCGAACGGCAAAGACCTACGGCTTCAAGATCATTGAGAACCTCGGCAGCCACGGCGTGGGGCGTGCACTTCACGAAGCCCCCGAACACATTGCCGGGTACTTCGACCCGTCGGACCGGCGCGTCTTGAAAGAAGGCATGGTGATCACCATCGAGCCATTCTTGTCAACCAAGAGCCGCGTGGTGACCGAAACCTCCGATGGCTGGACCCTGGTGGGCGCGCACGGCAACCTGTCGGCGCAATACGAGCACACGATGATCATCACCAAAGGCGAGCCCATTGTTGTGACTCAGCACTGAGCACTGCAACCAGGCCGCTGACCGAAGGGCTTGACCAAGCAAGGCGAATCACGCCTCTCATTCGAGGCGTTAGCTCCAAGCGCCCAGATCAGAGCGCGCGCTGGGTGGGTTCAGCGAGCCCAATGCAAAGCGAACGCAGTGAATGGCACCGGAAGCGAGCGATAGGGGTTCATGTCGCTCGCGATGCGAGCCAGGCGGCCGAGCCCGTCGTACTGAAGCTGGATCCGGATGTCGCTGTCGCGATAGAAGCGGCACACGCTGTTTTGAATTGGCACCCTGGCGTATACCAAAGGCCCGACACCGCACTGAGAGAGAAAGCGTGGCTTGGCCTGGCGACACTGTTCGACGGAAATCTGCGTCGCAGGTACCGTACGCCCTTTCCAGTACTTCATCGCCGAGCCGGCCGTTCGCAGCATTGCAGCGTCTGCCTCCAGCCGAGACGATTCGGCATCGAACTGTGCAGAGCAAGCGCCATCAGTGAAGAAGGGCGGCGCCAACGCCAGCCAGGCAACGATAAGGATTGCGTAGATTCGCCACATGTTTTTTGATTGTCGGTGCTGAGAGTGGCTGAAGGCGGGCCAAGTGGACTCCGGGTGTGCGTCTTTTCGTTGCAAAGCCGCCTCACCTGGATTCATTCATCAAGCTTCTGCAAATAGCAAATGCGGTGCGCCAACACCTGGTGTTCGCAGTACGCTCGATCCCAGGTTTCCTGTGTGCCGCTGTTCCCTGAGACTTCGAGAATGCAATGCGGACCACGCAATGCGAGCCAGGCACGTTGGCTTTCTCTTAGCGTTTTGGCACGTTTCGTGGAAAGACGCTTCAACGCTTCTTGATAGCTGGTATTCAGAAGAACATCTAAGCGCTTCCATTCCTTCGCTAAGCACTCTGCTTTTAGATCCGAATCGCCAGCGGCCTTTTCATGCAGGCGTCGTCTCCGAAGGAAAGCCTAAGTTCCTCTAGCAGCCTCAATTCTCCGGAAATTGGATGGAAGCATGGGTCTGACTGAAATCCCATGTCAGCGTCAAGTGCCATCGATGGCTTAGCTATGAATAGAACGGCGAGGGCAATGCAGGCAAGTCTTTTCATGCCGGGCAGAAGTTGAAATGGTGACGCTGGAAATTTGAAACAAGTGGCATTGACAGGCTGCCGGCCGCGCGCTCCTCGATGGATGACCTCATTTGATAGGCGCTGCGTTGGTGATTCCGAACGGGATATGGACCGAAGGCACGACGGTTGCCGCTCCGGCAAGATGGCCGGATTGATCATCAAAGAAGATATGGGGTTTCAATACTTCAAGCACTTGCCTCTTTTCGATGCCTCCAAGGAAGAAGGCATCGTTCGGCATCACCCCCCAGCGCTTAAGCGTGTTCAGTGCACGCTCGTGCGAGGGCGCGTTGCGGGCGGTGACCAACGAAACACGCAGTCGATTTTTGTAGGAACTGTCGGCTTTTCGTTTTGCTTCCGCGAGTCAGCCTTGATCAAGGATGAGCGGCGAATCGCCGTCAGGTGTTCCGGCTTTCGTTTCTTTCTCACCCTGAAATAAACGGGTTCCTTTCCAAGCGAGCGCAATTCAGCAGGCGCTGAATCGACAAGGCGGTGTTTTCGAGATTCAGGGGCTGGCTCGGGTCGACTAACTCCCGAGAGATTTGGGGCCCGCGCCGGCTTTCCTCATGCTCGTTGAAGAGGTCATCGAAGGGATCATCTGCTTGCATCATGTGATTCACTTGGAGGCGAGCGAGCACCTCGTCCAACCAGGTTTCCAAAGGGGCTTTGTCGGCAATGACATGCCTTGCCAGACGAACCAAATAGTCGATGCCAGCGTTCCATTCGTCATTGGCCTCATCGCTGAAGAA
>CAXTCD010000164.1:4365-11772 GCA_964242145.1 uncultured Rhizobacter sp. | reverse complement strand
GTCGAGGGTAGCGCGATAGCTCATGGTGGATTCGCCGCGAAGGCTAAGACTCAGAAACGTTAAACCGCAATCGCCGCACAAAAAGCGCAAGGGCGAAGCCCAAAGCGCCCCTCAAGCATGCCCGAGGAACCGGCTCTGCCGGGCCTCTGGGCCGGCGCCCCTCGGGGGGTGGAGGCGGAAAAGCATTCTCTGCCTGCGCAGAGAATGCCCGCCGGAGCGCCTGATGGCTTGCAAGCCATCAGGCAGGAGCGAAGCGACTGGGGGGCTCAAAGAACCTCGAAGATCCCCGCCGCCCCCATCCCGCCGCCAATGCACATCGTCACCCCCACCCGCTTCGCCCCACGCCGCTTGCCCTCGATCAGCGCATGCCCCGTCAAGCGCTGGCCGCTGACGCCATAAGGGTGGCCCACCGCAATCGCTCCGCCATTGACGTTCAAGCGGTCCAGCGGCAAGCCCAGCGTGTCGGCGCAGTAAAGCACCTGCACCGCAAAGGCTTCGTTCAATTCCCACAGGTCGATGTCGCTGACCTTCAAGCCCAGGCGCTTGAGCACCTTGGGCACCGCGAACACCGGGCCGATGCCCATTTCATCGGGCTCGCAGCCCGCCACCGCGAAGCCGAGGAAGCGGCCCAGCGGCTTCAGGCCGCGCTGCTCGGCGAGCTTCTCGTTCATCAGCACGCAGGCACCAGCGCCATCGCTGAACTGGCTCGCGTTGCCCGCCGCAATCACGCCACCGGGAATCGCCGGCTTGATGCCCGAGAGACCTTCCGCCGTGGTGCCGGCACGCAGGCCTTCGTCGGCGGTGATCGTCACTGGCTTGCTGCGCAGGCCCAGCACCGGGTCGGCGATGCCGGCGACCGTGGTGACCGAGATCAACTCGTCGTTAAACTTGCCGGCCTCTTGCGCGGCACAAGCGCGTTGCTGGCTGCGCGCGCCGTATTCGTCCATGCGGTCGCGGCCGATCTTGTAGCGCTTCGCGACCTGCTCGGCCGTCTGCAGCATGTTCCAGTAGATCTCGGGCTTGTGTTCCAGCAGCCAGCCCTCGGCGGCCATGTGGCGATTGGCTTCGTTCTGCACGCAAGAGATGCTCTCGACGCCACCGGCCACATACACGTCGCCCTCGCCCGCGATGATGCGCTGCGCGGCCATCGCAATCGTCTGCAAGCCACTGGAACAAAAACGGTTGACGGTGACGCCGCTCACCGACACGGGCAGGCCCGCACGCAGAGCGATCTGGCGCGCGATGTTGTTGCCGGTCGCGCCTTCGGGCGTCGCGCAGCCGATCAGCACGTCTTCGACTTCGGCGCCGTCGATGCCGGCGCGCTCAACGGCGGCCTTCACTGCGTGGCCGCCGAGGGTCGCGCCATGGGTCATGTTGAAAGCGCCCTTCCAGCTCTTGGCAAGCGGTGTGCGGGCGGTGGATACGATCACGGCAGAAGTCATGGAGTGCTCCGAATGAAAGGTGCGGCGGCGCGAACGCCAGGCCGCAGGTGCGGATGAAAGGCCGGGGGTGAAGGCCGTTGGCGGAAGGCTCAGCTGAAGGTTTTGCCTTCGGCCGCTAGGCGGGCCAGCAAGGGCGCGGGCTGCCAGAACGACGCGTCGTCTTGCGGGTTGCTGGCAAAGCGCTTCATCTCAGCCACCACGTTGAACAGGCCCAGCGTGTCGGCGTAGCACATCGGCCCGCCACGGAAGGCCGGGAAGCCATAGCCGGTGATGTAGACCATGTCGATGTCGGAGGCGCGCAGCGCGATGCCTTCTTCAACGATCTTCGCGCCCTCGTTGACCAGCGACAGCACCAGGCGCTGAACGATCTCCGAGTCGCTGATCTTGCGCGGCGCGATGCCGAGCGACGCGCGGTGCTTGTCGATCATCTCGGTGACCAGCGGGCTCGCGATCGCGTCGCGCTTGCCCGGCACATAGTCGTACCAGCCGGCGCCCGTCTTCTGGCCGAAGCGGCCCAGCTCGCACAGCAGGTCGGCGGTCTTGCTGTAGGTGATCTCCGGATGATCGACCGCACGGCGCTTGCGGATCGCCCAGCCGATGTCATTGCCGGCCAGGTCGCCCATGCGGAACGGCCCCATCGCAAAGCCGAACTTCTCGGCCGCCTTGTCCACCTGCTGCGGCGTGGCGCCTTCTTCGAGCAGGAAGCCAGCCTGGCGCGAATACTGTTCGATCATGCGGTTGCCGATGAAGCCATCGCAAACGCCCGAGACCACGCAGGTCTTCTTGATCTTCTTGCCCAAGGCCATCACGGTGGCCAGCACGTCTTTCGCGGTCTTCTCGCCGCGCACCACTTCCAGCAGCTTCATCACATTGGCCGGGCTGAAGAAGTGCATGCCGATCACGTCTTGCGGGCGGCGCGTGAAGGCGGCAATCTTGTTCAGGTCGAGCGTCGAGGTATTGCTGGCCAGGATCGCACCGGGCTTGACCACCTCATCGAGCGCCTTGAACACGGCCTCCTTGACGCCCAGTTCTTCGAACACCGCCTCGATCACCAGATCAGCGTCTTTCAGGTCGGCATAGTTCAGCGTGGTGCTGAGCAGGGCCAGGCGGGCATCGAGCTTGTCTTGCTTGAGCTTGCCCTTCTTGACCTGCGCATCGTAGTTCTTGCGAAGGGTCGCGACGCCGCGATCCAGCGCGTCTTGTTTCGTCTCCAGGATCACGACCGGAATGCCCGCATTCAGGAAGTTCATCGTGATGCCACCGCCCATCGTGCCGGCGCCGATCACCGCGACCTTCTTGATCTCGCGCACCGGCGTGTCGGAAGGCACATCAGGGATCTTGCTGGCCGCGCGCTCGGCCATGAAGAGGTGACGCAGCGCGCGGCTCTCGTCGGTCTGCATCAGCGCGGTGAAGATGGTGCGCTCGGCCTTCATGCCTTCGGCAAAGGGCTTCGAGACCGATTGCGCTACCGCTTCGACACACTGCAAAGGCGCAGGGTAGTTGCGCGACATCGCACCGACGGTGTTGCGGGCAAATTGGAAAAACGCGTCGGCATTCGGGTGCTCGACCTTCAGCTCGCTGACCACCGGCAGCGGCCGGATCGCGGCGATCTCGCCGGCATAGGCCAAGGCACTGGCCAGCAAATCAGCATCGGCCGGCACGAGCTTGTTGAAGAGCTTCTGCCCCGGCGCTGCCGCGAGCAACTCACTCTTCACCGTCTCGCCGCTGGTGATCAAGTTCAAGGCCGTCTCGACGCCCAGCACACGCGGCAGGCGCTGCGTGCCGCCCGCGCCGGGAATGAGGCCGAGCTTGACCTCGGGCAACGCGATCAGCGTGCCGACCGACACCACGCGGTAATGGCAGCCCAGCGCCAGCTCCAGCCCACCGCCCATGCACACGCTATGGATCGCGGCGACCACCGGCTTGGTCGAACGCTCGACCGCATTGACCACGCTGACGAGGTCGGGTTCGGCATAGGCCTTCGGCGAACCGAATTCGCGGATGTCGGCCCCGCCCGAGAAGGCCTTGCCGCCACCGGTGATCACGACCGCCTTGACCGCCGCATCGTCTTGCGCGCGCTGCAAGCCGGCCGTGATGCCCAGCCGCGTTTCGTGGCCCAGCCCATTGACAGGCGGATTGTTCAGCGTGATCACGGCGATGTCGCCGCGCAGTTCGTAATTGGCACTCATGCGCTTGCCCTCGGACAAAGAATGGAAGGGGCCGCCCCTCCTGACCCGACCACGGGAAGAAAAAGGGCGAGACGGAAATCGAGCGACAGAGGCCGGGGCGCGGGCGTCGACAGACCCGCAAGCATCGACAAAGAGACACCGGCTCCAAACCGGCCCGCCGCCCCGACCGAAATCGAACGATCGTTCTTTTTGATTCTAGACCGCAGAAGCTTCTTCCGTGAGCACGAGCGGCACTTCATCGGCCCGGTACTCGAACAGCCATTGGGAACGCCGTTTCACGATCTCTGGTTGCCATTCATTGTCGACATAACGCTGCGCGCCGGCGGCATCGGCCAATTCGGGGTTGTGGAAGCGCTTGGCGTTCTGTGCCGAGCCTTCGACGACGCGGCTCGTGCGGTCAAACCGCGTGCGCTCGAAGATCCGCAAACCCTCGGCCACATCGCCGTTGCCGGCCGCCAGGCAACGCGCGAGCACATAGCCATCTTCGATCGCCATGGCAGCACCTTGCGCCATGAAGGGCAGCGTGGGGTGCGCTGCATCGCCCATCACCACGGCCGTGCCGCGCGCCCAGGCGCGGATCGGCGGGCGGACCATCAAAGCCCATTTGAAATGGTGGTCGATCGAACGAATCAGCGTGGCGATGTTTTCATGCCAGCCTTCGAAATCGGCCAGGCATTCATCGACCGTGCCCTGTTGCGCCCACGATTCGGCAGGCCAGACATCCTTCTCGACGATGCCAACGAAATTCATCAGTTCGCCCCGGCGCAATGGATAGTGGATGACGTGGCGGCCCGGGCCGATCCAGTTGCCAGCCACGGGCTCCTGCAGATGCGAAGGCAGGCGCGACATCGGAATCACGCCCCGCCACGCCATGCAGCCGGAATAGGTCGCCGCATCGGGGCCGACGATTGCGGCCCGCACCCGCGAATGAACCCCATCGGCACCAATCAACACTTCGGCCTCGAATGATTCGCCGCTTGCCAGCTTCACGACAGGCCGTGGGCCATCGAGATCCACATCGGTCACACGCACGCCGAGCTTGATGGTGCCGGGCGCTGTGGCCTCTACCGCTGTCGCCAGCAGGTTCAGCAGATCGGCGCGGTGCAGCGCGTAGTAAGGCGAGCCGAAGCGCTCGCGAGATGCGCTGCCCACGTCGTATTGCGGCCAGGCTTGGCCCGTGCTCCACAGACGGATCGCACGGCCTTGCGGCTCGGCGCCGATCTCCTCCAGCTGCGGCCCGAGGCCTAACAAGGTCAATACGCGGGTGGCATTGGCGCTCAGCTGAACGCCCGCGCCGACCTCAGTGAGCGCGGAAGCCTGCTCGATGACGCTGACGCGATGGCCGGCCCTCAGCAAGGCCAATGCGGCGCTCAGGCCGCCAAGGCCTGCACCGACGATCGTGATGGGCGGAATGTGAACTGTTTGAACCATGATGTGGGAAGACGGAGTGACAGAAGGAGAGGGAAGTTTCGGTAGCGACCGGTATGCTCATCAGCATTGAAAGCATGCTACCGCGCAATGTGCCTCAGCTGTGACTGTGTCACGCCCACAGGTCTCCTTCGGTGATCAGGCGATTGCCTGTATTCGCGAGTCAGTTACCGCCTCTTACCTCTGACTGGAAACAGCAAGGAAATTCAACTCACCTTAGACTGCCCCGCCTCCTTTCCTTCCATCGTTTGCCTTTAATCTGCCCCTCATGAATGCACCGCAAACCCTTATCGATCAGATCCTGACGCTGGCTCTTGAATTGCCTGGCCTGCCGCTGAAAGCCGACACCTTAGAGCAGGCCTCGGCCAGGGCTTCAGTGATCGAGGCTCAGCTTCAAGCCGGGACGACCCATTGGTTCGCACAGAAACAATCGGCCGAAGCCATCGATCTGGCCACGCAGTTGGCGCAGGCAGCGATCGACATCGGCCCCGCTTCACGCGCCTTGCGTGCGGCAGCCCAATGGGCACGGCAGTCCGAGATGCATGTGGTCGGCATCAATCTGCGCATCGCGCGCGCCAGCCTGTTGCGCGCATTGAGGCCACTGGCCAAGGTGCCGACGGTCGGTGAATGGCCGGTCGCGCCAATCACAGCCGATCGCACCCCGCTCGCGCCCATCGCCGCGCCAGAAAGCCAGCAAGTCGACTTCGGCGTGCTCCGCAACATCGCGACCTATCATCGCGAGCATGAGCGTTTCCACATGACCGACATCACCGAGTCGGCCGCCGATCTTTACCGCGAAGCCAACAAGCTGGCGATCGTCGCCAATGTGTGGCTGAACAAGCCTGTGGCCATGCACCGTACCGACATCGACTTCAGCTTGCCGCAATACCAAGTCGCCGGTTGTGAAGACCTGAATGCCTTGGACGCGATTGCCGCCATTGGCGTACTGTTCATGGAAGGCCGGAACGAACCCCCCGTGTTCCCGGTGATCAAGGGCAAGCTCAATGCCTTGGCGGGTGCCTGGTCGACAATCGGCCAGTGGATGTCAGACAAAGTCGATGCCGCGTGGCAGCGCGAGCAAGCCACCTTCGGCGCCCCCGAGTTGGCCGAGGTCGCGCAGGCCCGGCTCAACACGATCGTCACCAACTGGCGCGGCGCCCGCGAAATGACCTTGGCGGGCCAACTGCTGAAGATCGCGTCGGCCTCGTTGCAAAGCCTGGACGTCAGCCCGAAGACGCTGCGCAGCGGTGCCCGCACCGCGGCGGGCCGCAGCCTGCTCGAGATCGCCTGGATGCTTTCGCTCGCCGCGCAGATCCGCGCCCGCAGTGCAGCCGATCTGGCCGAGAACGATCGCAACTGGACCACTTATCTCGAAGGGCTCGCCTCGATCGCTTGATGGAAGCTTGGTCGAGCCAGGCTGAGCCGCTCGATCAAGCTGCGATGCGACGGCCACGACTGGCGATGCGTCGGGCAACGATTGTCGAAGTCGTCGACCGACCTGAGTTGTTGCTCGTCGGTCTTGCGCACGGCGGTCACAGCCTTCGACAGTCGCTTCACCCGCAGCGCAGGGCCTGGATGGCCTTCACGCCACCGGTCGAGATAACGGCCCGTGCACCGGGCTGATCGCGACCTCCCTCATCGAGCTTGGTATTGCTCGCAGTGCTCATGCACGTGGTTGCGGCTCTTTGGAATCGCTGAGTTGCAGACTTTATCTGCCGGACCCGGCCACGGTTGCGTGACGATGCCCCGTGACCTGAATTTCCGATCGATCCGTTCGGGCCACGCAGCCAACTGGTTGTCAACCAGGTTCAACAAGGCATGGGCCGCCTTGTGGCTCGCTCCCTGGTTGTGAACGACATCTGATGGTCAACTGGCAGCCGTCGATATCAGTCCGGCCTTCACGCCATCCGCAAGATCGGCCAACTCAGGCATGAACGACCCGCCGGCAAGGTGGTTGATCAGCTTCTTGACGAGAGTGGCGTCAACGGTTTCCGGCGGCAAGGCTTCCAACGCGTCGTTGGCCGCCAGACCCAGGCGTCCGACGGTGCCTGGCATGGGCTTTTTTTTAATCCAATGCCGCTGAGGCGGCGGGCGCATGCGAACTGCCATACGAAAAAAGAATTGAGCGACTCACCTTCCCGAGGCGGTCGCTCATTGCCACGCCTTCAGATGCAGCGATCGCAGCGTCCAGCGCTCGCTCCCCACCTGATAGGCCAGGCGTCATCGTCGATTCGGCGCAACAGATCGAGCCAGCAAGCCGGCTCGTCGAAACAGCAACCGGAGCAGCAGCATCACAAAAGCGCTCACCAAAAGCTGGATAAGTGTGTTTCCCATATCGAAACCAATCC
>CAXTCD010000164.1:0-4355 GCA_964242145.1 uncultured Rhizobacter sp. | reverse complement strand
AGCCAACGCCGCTCATAGAACCCGAATTTACGCGTATTTATAAAGTTAGTCTTTTGTGATTTTCTGTGTCAGAACCAGAGATAGCGTTGAACCATGCCCTAATGGTCATGCATAAACAAATCGTGGAGCGCGGCCATGTCGGCCCGGTGCCCACAACAAGAAAGCATTCAATGTTTCAACCCTTTTGTACTCCGCCGCCCCATCGGTGATTGCACTCGCGCTCGCCGCTGCAAACGCGCTGCCGGTACAGGCCGCGCAAGTCTCCGGCACGTTGAGAGACGCCTTCACAAAGGCCGCCGTCGAGTTCGACTATGACTCGAGCGTCGGCCTGAACCGTTGCGATGGCGGCGGCAGCTGCGAGAACATCATCGGGTGGAGCGGCATCAATTCCAAAGGCCATTTCAGCTTCACCGTTCCCGACAACACCGCCGGCACGTTTCGCCTGCGCGCTCTCGTCCCCCTGGACGAAAACAGAAACATGTTCGTCCGCTACTACCAGGCAGAGTCACAGCCTTTCGTGATTCAGCAAGGCGAAGGCAACACGCTGCACGATCTTTCGATCACGCCGCGGCGTCCGGCCTTCGATGACGTGGTGCCTTGCGCGATCGCCCAACCCGGCAGCGACTGCGTCTTCAGCTACACCGTTCGCAACCCGACCTCCATGCCAGTGTCGTTATCGGTCTGGGCCGAAGTCGCCCAGCTCTTGCCCACACCGCGTCACTACACGATCGGCCTGAGCGACAAGAGCCGAGCCCCCATCACGGTCGAGTTGCCTGCCAATGGCACCCGCCGCCTGACCCAGCGCTTCAGCGTGCCGGCAGACATGCCGCTGGGCAGCACCGGAACCGTTTCGCTGCAGGCCTCGGATGGCAGCAACCAGAGCACCGCGGCATCGGCATTGTTGCCAAAGTTCAAGTTCGTCGCAGGCTCAGCCACCCACCGAGCCAACTCGCCAGCCCCCCAGCCGAACTCGTCAGCAGGTCAACCGAAGCCTATTTCGGGCCGCATCGTCGATGCAGTGACGGGTGCACCGATCACCGGCTCGGACTTTGACTTTAATTGCGTGAACCTCATGCGATGCGATGACGCGAGCTTCGCCGTATGCAGCCACCTCATCTCGAGCATGAGCTCACCCTGGGTGGGCGCCGATGGCAGCTGCTCGATCCAGGATGCCAACATGTCGACGGGGCGCTACCAGATTCAAGTTCACACGGCCAACCGCACGGCCTATTCCGCCGTGGTGAACTACACCGGCAAAGCAGTCACCGGCGTGACCGTTCCCGTCACCCACTGGCTGGCCAACCTGAACAACATCACAACCTGCCCTGATACCTTGAAGGCCGGCTCAACCTGCACCGTCAGCGCCGATGTCGAAAACGCAACCGGGCAGCCTGCGACTTTTGACATCGTCGCGAATGTCGCGTCGTCGCAAACAAGGTCACCCTATCCGAAGAGCAGCTTCGATGTGGGCTTGGGTTCAGACAGTTCACCGGTCTGGGTGACGCTCGCAGCCGGCGCGAAACAACGCATTTCGATCACGCTGAATGCGATCCGCAACCTGCCCATCGATGGCACCGCAGCCATCAGCCTCAGCGCGTCGGTCCACGATCAAGCCCTGTCGGCCGCTTCACCGCACGTTGACGCAGGCAACCTTCGAATCGTTCCGTGAGAGCGGTAGTGCCTGCCCCGATGACACAGTGACCATCGGGCGTCAGTGCCGCCTTGAAGGCCCGAAGGCAAGGTGCGCTCGCCTAAGCGCACCTTGCCAGACTGGTTAGACACCCCCTTGCGGCTAGCGATCGACCCCGGGCAAGCGCCCGATGAGCAGGCTCATCGGGCCACCAGGTGCAGAACAACGCCAATGGCGAGTTCGAGCCATCCCGCTCGGCGCGCAAGCTCATCGCCGGTATCGAGGCCCTGCTCGTGTGCACTGCAAACGCCCTCTAGCGTCCGGCCTCCCGCTGACGCGCGGTCCTGCTGTCTTCAAAGGGCAGCGATCGATACACCTCTTGCCAAAGGCTGTCCGAACGCCGGCCCGTGCGGCGGCTAGCGCTCAAGCACAGACCGAACCCAGCCGCGGTCGTCGCTCGATCTCGCCATCAGCCAGACGCTGTCGCGGCAGGCATGCGGGCATCCGGTGATGGCGAGCATCTCCAGCGGCAGCCCCTGAATGACATCTTCGGTCAAATAAGCCAGGGCCTTGCCTTCGATCAGCAAACGCACGATGAACAGCAGGTCGTCGCTGCGATAACGGATGCGGCGCGGGAACACATCGTCACGCCAACCATCGGTAGCGACATGGCGCTCCAACGCATGGAACGGTGGCGTCAACAGCGCGGCGAAGTCGTGTTGAATCACCTGCCCCACCTGCCCCACCTGCCCCACCGGCACGGCCGCACACCGATCGGCGACGGGGTACTCGGCTACACCGCCTGGCAGCGGTTCGACACGTGCCACGCCAACGACCTTCGAAAACTCGATCCGGAGATGGCCCCGGTCTCGACTGCGCTGGGTGTGCTCGGCATGCCCGGGCGCACCGCCTGGTTCGGCCTGATGGAAGCGGGCCGGCCGCGGCCTGGCGAGACCTTGCTGGTCTCGGCCGCGGCCGGCGCCGTCGGGTCGCTGGTATCGCAGTTTGGCAAGCGGGCCGGCTGCCGCGTGTTCGGCATTGCAGGCGGCGCGGCGAAATGCGATTACCTCATCCAGACACCGGGGCTCGACGGCGCCATCGACTACAAAGCCTTCGATCACGCAGATGCATTGGCGGCGACATCCAGGCCCAAACCGGTGGCGTCGACATCTACATCGACAACGTCGGCGGGATGGTGAGCGATGCGGCGATCCCCTTGATCAAGCTTCGTGGGCGCATCGTGATCTGCGGAACCATCAGCCAATGCGACGGCGGCCTGGACCACCCGGATCTCGCGCCTCGCGTGCTGCAGCACATGCTGTTCCAGCGGGCGACGATCCAGGGCATTCTCGCGCGCGATTTCGCTCACCGCATCGACGAACAGCTGGCCCGGCTTTCACCCTGGGTGCGATCGCGCGAGATCGTCTTTGACGAAACCATCGTCGAGGGCTTCGAGAATCTTCCCCAAGCCCTCAACATGCTCATCGACGGCCGCAACATCGGAAAATTGCACGTCAAAATCTGAAGGCATCTGGAGCAGCTCATGACAAAAATCATCGTCGTCGGTGCATCCGGCGTACTCGGTACCGCCATCTTGGCCGAACTCGCCGCCCGCCATGAAATCATCCGGGCCAGCCGCTCGGGCGCCGATGTGCAGGTCGATGTGCGAGACATCGGCAGCGTCGAAGCGATGTACCGGCAGGTCGGGCCGTTTGATGCGCTGGTCTCGGCGGCCGGGACGGTCCAGTTTCAGCCGCTGGCGTCTTTCACGCCAGCGCAATACGAAGTCGGCTTGCGTGACAAGCTGATGGGCCAGGTGAATCTCGTCCTCGCCGGGCAGCACCTGATCCGCGAAGGCGGCAGCTTCACGCTGACCAGTGGCGTGCTCAGCCGCGAGCCGATCCGCACCGGGTCGTCCGCCGCGATGGTCAACGCCGCGATCGACGGCTTCGTGCTGGCCGCAGCGGCCGAGCTGGCCCGGGGCGTGCGGATCAATGCGGTCAGCCCCACCGTCTTTGAAGAAGCCATGGTCACCTACGGCAGCTTCTTCCCCGGCTTCAAACCGGTTCCCGTCCGCGAGGCGGCCCGCGCGTTCGCGAAGAGCGTTGAAGGCATTCACACCGGGCGGGTCTACCGGGTTGAATGAAGGGGCCGTCCATAACTCTTTCAATGAACGCAGCCGTTCAGGCTTTTGTCTCGCGCATGATCCCTGCGCAGCCACCTTTCATCTCGCGAATGAGAACAGCCATGACGATCATCACCGCGCCTTCATCCGCTTTCAGACAAAACCAGGTCAAGCCATCCCACCGTGCCTTGCCAAACCTCAGTCACACCATGAGCCTCACTCGCGGGATTCCCTTCATGCTGGCGATCGCGCTGGGTGCCCCGTGTGCGCACGCCGTGGAGGCCCGTTTTTCAGGTCACTGGTCTGTCGACCTGCGCACGGCCGAACAAAAGGCGAAGAACATGGAATGCGGCAACGCCTCTTTCTTCCTCGATCAGGTCGGCCCAGCGATCACCGGTTCCCACACGATGGCCACTGCAGGCTGCGGCCGCATCAACGAGGGCGGTGAAGGAACCGTCAAAGGCCGGGTAGTCGGCAACCGGGCCTTCTTGCTCGTCACAAGTGGGCGCAATGGCGTGGTTGTCAAAGGTGTTGCAACGCTGAAAGGCAGACAGCTTCTTTGGGAAACGAAAGAAGAAGTGAAAGCCGGAACGCCTGAAG
>CAXTCD010000163.1:0-11894 GCA_964242145.1 uncultured Rhizobacter sp. | reverse complement strand
CCATGAAACATGCTTGCGCCAGGGCGTTGACCTGTGGGACTTCATGCACCAAGCCGTGCATGCGTTCATTGCCAAGACGGCGCCGCCGAGTTTGATGCCCCAGCCAATGCCAGTTGCCTTCGCGCCAACCGGCTGACTGACGACCCCGCGCAGCAATCCATGCGATGGCGCCAGACTGAAAATGCCGGTCGGCCCAGGCAACTACCCCGTGAACACGTACCATCGCAGCCATCTTCGGTGCTTGGCGTACGGATTGCCCGGCCGCGAGCTTTCGTCAACACAACCTCGCCCTCGCTGATGCCGGTCCCCCGGCGCAGCTCAACCACGAGCAAAGCGAGAAGTGATCACCCCAAAATGGAAGAGCGACACATCTGCGAAATGCGTCGCCTGGGGTATCACCGGATAAGCAACTCGACGGATGCATACCGTATGTGAATGCCGCCGAACTATTTTAACAACCAGCGTTGCTGGTCGCCGCCATGCCAACCCCATTGAATCAACGTGGTGCCGTTGGCTGTCGAACTAGAGTTATCCAAAGCACCACTGGTGGCCTTGTTCCAGATCTTGTAGCTACCATCGGCCTGCTGATCCACCCACCAGCGCTGGTTGTCATTCCGGTTTGATGTCCATTGAACCAATGCCGTACCATTGGCCGAATTGCCAGCAGGAACGTCTAATGCTTTAAAGCTGGACAAGCTGACGATGTTCCAGGAAGTATCTTCGTTCTGAGTAAAAAGCCATTTTTGGTTTTGCCCATAGTTCAAGCCCCATTGAATGGCCGCTGCGCCGTCATTATTCTGGCCGCCGTTGTCGATCGCAATGCCGCTTTGCTTACTCACAATCGTGTGAATGCCGCCAATGGCGTTTGGCTTTGAAGTTGGCGTGAATTGCAGCCAAGCCACAGCGCTCGCAAATTTGCTGGTCACCAAGCTGTCGTCGCTTGGCGTTTGCTCCGCCCAACCATTCCAGGTGATATTGTAATCGTTACGGCGGTGATTCCAAATGGCGTCAGCGTTTTGTACCATCCACGGGTAATAGGTATCCCATTGACGAGTGTCGTTTACGTAATGGCCAAGGCCACGGGCCATTTCATCGCCCCAAGTATTCAGATAGTCGGCGTTATTGCTGATGACGCCGTTGTTCGTCATGTGATTTCTGACATAATCAACCGATTTCTTGGCGTCATTGTAATATCGAACATTGCCGGTCGTCAGATACAGAAGGTGCGCAAAATCTACAAAGGTACCTTGGTTATAAACAGCCGAACCTTTGTCGACGAAATTGTTGCGGTCGATGGTGGAATAAACTTGGCCACTATTGGTATCGTAAATGCGAGTCACGACCCAGTCATATATCTGGGTAGCGCGATCCAGATACCAGCGATCATGGGTGCTTTGATAAAGCATCACGGCCACTTTGCCCAAGCTGTCGTTGGATAACGCTGCTTTGTTGATCGCCCCGCCGGCAGGAGTTTTCTCGGGCTGTTGTTCCCAGATTCCGCCGCCGTTGTATTGGGTGTCCCAGCCGCGGGCCCAAGCCATGTCGAAGCCGTATTTGGCAGCCGTCAGGAATTCCGGCGTCCCCGTCATCTGATAGCCGCGTATCAACGCCAGCGAAAACCATCCGATGTCATCGTTCCAGCCGTCCCAAGCCCACGGCGTCGGCATGTCCTTCAACCATGTCTTGCAGAGTTCGTTGACGAGATTCTTGTGCTCAGGGCGGCCTGTGCGCTCATAGACGTCTTGGATCGCGAGGATGTCCAGCGAGGCAACCCAGCCACCATCGACCTTGTTGTTGTTTTCGATCGCATTCCGGAAATAAGTCTTCCCACCGGAATTGACCATGAAGGCCCGCTTGAAGCCCTCGAACGAAAGATCTGCGCGTTCATTCGCCGCGATGGCAAAAGGGCCCGTGGCCATCAGAATGGCCGCGGTTAGTAATTTCAAATGCTGCATGCGATGTGTGCTCATGTTGTTCTCCAGAGATAACAGGTCAAGGTCAGATTGACAGCGGGGAAAAGTAAAACGATTTCGTTCGTGATCAAAAAAGATCATCCTTCGAATGAAAAATGGAATTGCGCCAAAGCGGAGATGTAAAAAGCTGTCTGCTCCTATACCATCTGGAATTAGGCCGGTTCCCGTTGAAATTCAAACTCCTGTTTAACCAACAAAAATAGTGTAGGCCGCCATTGGATTCAGCGAAGGCTTTGCATATGTAAGTCGACGAAAAAGCCTCCCTGATTCAAATTGTCCCAAATTCAAAAGAGTGTGAGGGGTTGTTTCGGAGTCAAAATTGATATCGTTGTTCTGGATTTCATGCATACGTGTCAGACACTCCTGGGGCAATTTGCAAGTATTAATAACCCGAGGTTCGGACTCAATATCGTCACCTGCAGAGGTCGAATCAGGAAGAAGAGTTGAGCTCTCTTCAACGCTGCAATGCAAATCGCGTTTCGCCAGACGATTGAGGCCAGCGCACTGAACCTCGCCTACAGCCGCCCCTCGGCCTTCATCGGCATGTTTCGGCGAATCATGGGCACGATGCCGGACGGGTATCGCAAGGACCGCCGCTTGGCCATGCGGCCTCACTGGCAAGCGGCGCGACCAGCACAGCCACCTCGGCCTCATTAGCCAACAGCTGCCATCGATGCACTGCGTTAGCCGATCCATCAGATCTTCGTGCCTATCATTCTGCCGGCCCCGGCCCCGTAGGCGTCGTCACCACAACATAACCCCGCTTGGACTCGCCACCCACTTGTTGAAGCCGAAGCGCAGTCGCCACAAGCACGGCACTTGAAACTGCGTGATCTTGCGCGATGATCGACCCCCGCCTTGTTGGCACCCACTTGCGTCAGGTTGGTTCAATGCCCAAAACCTTCTTCAAATCTGTCGGTGCGTTGTTCGTCGTTGCGCTGCTGCTGGCATCGGCGCTTGCGGTCAATCTGATCTGGTTCCGACCGCTCAGCCTCAACCTCTTCTACGAAAAAATCTTCATCCAGTCGCTGTTGGACAACCCGGAATCGCTGACCTCCGTTGGCGTGGCTGAACAGTTTGGCTACCGCAGCCACAACGCTCACCTAGATGACGTCTCGCCGGCCAAGACCGAGCGTGACCTGGTGACCTGGCGGCAGAACCTCGAAGACCTGAGGGCTTATGACTTCGAGCGGCAATCAACGCAGCAACAGCTCTCGACCCGCGTGTTGACCTGGTACATCGACAGCATGCTCGAAGGGGAGCGATTCAGATTCCACGACTATCCGGTCAACCAGCTGTTCGGCATTCAAAGCCAGACGCCCGAGTTCTTGATTGAACAGCATCGCATCACCGATCGGCGTGGCGCAGAAGACTATCTGGCACGCCTCGGCGAGATCGACCGCAAGTTCAACCAGACGCTGGAAGCGCTTGCGGTGCGGGAGCAAAAAGGCATCGTGCCGCCGCGCTTCGTGATCGAACGGGTGTTGGCCGAGATGAAGAGCTTCGCGGGCAAGCCGATCCCCGAGAACCCGCTCTATCAACACTTCACCCGCCGGCTGGATGCACTCGAGGGCCTGGCCCCGACCGACAAGCAGGCATTGATCGCCCGCTGCAGCCAGTTGATGGAGGCCGGCGTCGTGCCGGCGTACCGCAAGCTGATCGCGTTCTTTGAAGACCAATTGCCCCGCGCGAGCACCGATGACGGCGTGTGGAAGCTGCCCGATGGCGATGCTTATTACGCCTACCGCCTGCGCAGCGAGACCACGACCTCGATGACGCCGCAACAAGTGCATGAACTCGGCCTGTCGGAAGTCGCTCGCATCGAAGGCGAGATGGCCACCATCCTCAGCGAACAAAAGCTGCTGCAGCCCGGCGAGTCACCGGCCCAGGCCCTCTCGCGGTTGGGCAATGACCCGCGCTTTCTGTATCCCGACACGGCCGAAGGCCGGCAGGCGGCGCTGGCCGATTACACGAAGATGATCGAAGACCAGCTCGCGCGCTCACGCAGCGTCATCGGCTTGATCCCGAAGGCGCCGATCGAAGTGCGTCGGGTCGCCGAGTTCAAGGAAAAGACATCGCCCGGCGCGTACTACAGCCCACCTGCGCTCGATGCATCGCGCCCCGGCGTTTTCTACGCCAACCTGCGCGACATGAAGGAAATGCCGAAATTCGGCATGCGCACGCTGTCGATCCACGAAGGCGTGCCGGGCCACCATTTCCAGATCGCGCTGGCGCAGGAGCAGGCCGACATGCCGATGTTCCGCAAGGTGCTGTCATTCACGGCCTACGTCGAAGGTTGGGCGCTTTATGCCGAATGGCTGGGCACCGAGCTCGGTGTCTACAAGGATGATCCGCTCGGCAACCTCGGCCGCCTGCAAGGCGAGATGTTCCGTGCGGTGCGGCTGGTGGTGGACACCGGCATCCATTTCAAACGCTGGCCGCGCGAGAAGGCCATTGCCTACATGCTGGACAAGACCGGCATGGCCGAAGCCGATGTGGTCTCCGAAATCGAGCGCTACATTGTCGACCCCGGCCAGGCCTGCGCCTACAAGCTGGGCATGCTGGGCATCCAGGCCGCACGCGAGCGGGCACAGAAGGCACTCGGCATGCGCTTCGACGCGCAAGCCGAGAAAGACTTTCATGACGTCATCTTGCGCGGTGGCGCGCTGCCGCTGGAGATCTTGCAAGAGCAAGTGGACGACTGGATCAAATCGCGTGCGATGTGAACGGCGCCGCCTTGGTTCGAGGCCGAACCAAGTCAGTCACCCAAGTCATCGCCGAAGCAGCCGGCAAAGTGGCGGTTCAGGCTGCGGCCAGCGCGATGGCAAACGCCACCGGCGCAAGCAGCCCTCAGCGTCTGCGCTGCGCCACCCTCACCGCGTTCAGCCCATCCGACAGGCTGAACTCGAAGCGGCCACCGGCCGGCAGGGAGGCAGTAGGCAGCTTCGCACTGCCGCCTTCCAGATCGACGCCGAGCACCGAGCGGCTTTCACCCACGTGGGTGACGGTGAGATAACGGTAAGCGTTGTGATTCCAGCTCAGTTGCAGTACCCCCTTTTTCTCTTTGACCTGCACAGGCGACTTCGGCAACACGCTGGCAGCCATCGCATGCGCTTCGGTTCGCATCAGCACCCGATCGCCGTTCAGGATCGACAGGCTGAAGATCGGGCCGGGGTGCGGGATGGTGAAACCGAAGTGCTGCTCCGCAGGCAAGTGATCGATCTGACGCGGCGCAAAGCGATAGTCGAGCAAACCTCGCGCCGTCACGATGCGCAGCAGATAAGGCCCGGCTTCAGGCGCACGGGCCTGGCCCCAGCTGGCCTTGAGCGGCGTCAACTCCGCCTTATCGGCACCCCAAATCTGCCCGCTGATCAAAAGCAGCTCTTGCGGCGCAGCAACCGCGCTGGAGGCGTCCGGCGCCTGCCCACCGGTCGCCAGAGATACCGCCACCGCAGCGGCAGCGAGGGGCGGGGCCGAGGCCTGCGCCACCACCGGTGGGTTCTGCGCAGGGGCAGATGGCATGTCAGCGTTGAAATTCATCATGAAAAGACAGCTCCATTCGGGCACGGCCGAGCTTCGGCCCCAGCCAGCTTATCGCGCGCTTCATTTCGGATGCCAACAGGAGCCGATCTCAGCCGGCTCCGTGCCCCGCGGCGTGATCGGTGGGCGGTGTTGCATCTGCCCCATCCGCAGGCAACTGAATATTTCATTCATCGGCCCGGTCAGTGACCACCCGTAAGCTGTTGCTCATGCACATTCCGAAGATCATTGGCCTGGATGCCGACGACACGCTCTGGCACAACGAAACCCTGTTCCGCCTGACCCACGACCGCTTCAACTCACTGCTGGCGCGCTGGGGCGATGCGGCCACGGTTGAAGGTGCGCTCGCTGCGGTGGAGCACCGCAACCTTGGCGTCTATGGCTATGGCGCCAAAGGCTTCACGCTGTCGATGATGGAAACCGCGCTGCAGCTCGGCGGCGATCAGCTGCCCGCAAGCGTTCTGGCGGAGATCCTGCAAGCTGGGCGGGAGTTGATGCGCCACCCGATCGAGCCGCTGCCCGGTGTCGCCGAGGCATTGCAGCGGCTGGCCGAGATCGCGCCGCTGTTGCTGATCACCAAAGGCGATCTATTTCATCAGGAGAGCAAGCTGGCCGCCTCCGGCCTGGGCCGCTTTTTCTCGGGTGTCGAAGTGGTCAGCGAGAAGACAGCCGACACTTACCGGCGGGCTTATCAACGCCATGGCGTGGCGCCCGCTGATGCGTTGATGGCCGGCAACTCGGTGCGCTCCGACATCCTGCCCCCGCTCGAGATCGGCGCCTATGCGGCTCTGATTCCTTATCCGCTGGTCTGGGCGCATGAGGCCGCGCAGGCTCCCACCACGCACCCGCGTTATCGGCAATGCCATTCGCTGGGCGACCTGGCCGATGCACTCGAAGCGGCACGCGCTCGGTGAGCCCCAGGATTCACCGCCCGCCCCGGCGTCACCTCATCCCCTTTTTCTGCCATCAAGGTGACTAGCATCACTGCTTTTGGCGTCACGCCTTCTGCCTTTACCCGAGATTCCCATGTTTTTGAACACTTCCCGCCGACTGCAGGCTTTCGACCCGCCGCACGAAGCTGCCGTCCGACAGCTGGAAGCGCTCCCAGCGCATCTGGCAGGCATGAATCACCAGATCCGCGCTGTCGCGCGTGCCAGTGTGAAATTCGATGGCTGGCGGCGTCGGCCCATACCAGCCCTGATCGGCCAGCCGGGCCTCGGCAGCGGCGATGTCATCGCTGGCATAACGCCACAGCGACGTGCCTATCAATGGGGTCGACGGCACCTTGAATTGCGCCTCTCGCGCGGGCGATGCAGCCAGCAGCCGGTGCGTCAGATCGCAGATCAAATGCACCGGCAAGGCCGACTGGCGCACCAGCCGCGCCAGTACGCGGTCAGCATCGCTGTCGAGCCGCGCGGCCATCAGGCAGCGCAGACGCTCGGCTTCGTCCAGTGCGGGCGCCGTCTGTCCGTTCGCCCAGCGCGACACCGTCGCCTGCGACACGCCGAGCAGCTGCGCCGCATGCAGCTGCTTGATGCGGCGCAGCGCACGCCAGGTGCGCAGCGACCGGCCGAGTGCCCGCTCATCGCCGCTGTGAATGCGAAGTGGCTGAAGTGGCGTCAACATGCTGCAGGCGATGTTGACGCTGTCCTTAGTGCGGGAGGCCAGCCATGAGCGGCATCGGAGCGTCACCGTCTTCGCCGGTCGCTGAGGCACCGGTGTCACCGGCATTCAGATCCAAAGCCACGACATCACCCTGGCGAAAGGTGACGCTGCTGTACCTTTGCGGCCTGCTCGCCGCGGCGCAGCTCGGCAAGCTGTCGGCCCTTGCGCCCTTGGTTGCCCACTCACTCGACCTGAGCCTGCCGACGGTGGCCATCGCGATCTCGCTGATTGAAGTGGGCGGCGCCACGCTCGGTGCCGTGGCGGGCATGGTGGCCCACCGCATTGGCCTGCGGCGCAGCCTGTTGGGTGGCGTGGCATTCCTCGCGCTGGCGGGCTTGGGGGCTTCGGCCTCGCAGGGCATCGGCGGGTTGATTGGCTGGCGCCTGTTCGAATCCTTGGGTTACGTGGCGGTGGTCGTTACCGCACCGGTGTTGATCGCCCAGCGTGCCGCCGCGGCAGGGCCTCGCATCCAGGGTCTGGCGATGACCTTGTGGAGCACCTTCGTGCCCGTGGGCTTGGCGCTCGGCGCCGCAGGCAGCGCCAGCGCCGCAGCAGCCGTCGGCTGGCGCGGCGCGATGATTGCCGGCGGCCTGGCGGGCCTGTTGTTGTTGGGCGTGTTGTGGCGGTCGAGTGGGCCCTTGGGCAAGGTACGGCCGGCCGCGCATGGAAGCAACGCCCCTGCGGCACGCGACAAGCCGGCCTCGGCACCGCCCCCGTCCCGCCTACCGCGTGCGATATGGTTTCTGGCACTGGCCTTTGGTGGCTTCACGCTGTTTGAAGTCGGCGTCATCGGCCTGCTGCCAACCCTGCTTGTGCAAACCTTGGACTTGAGTCCAGCCAGTGCGGGGCACTGGACCGCAGCGGCATCCATATCGGCTGTCGGGGGCAGCCTGATCTCTGCCTGGCTGATGCGCCATGGCGGCGGCATGCGCTGGCCGATCGCGCTGTCGCTTGCTATGCCTCCGCTGCTGCTGTTCGGCGTGTTCACGCCCTCGCCTGTGGCACCCGTGGCGATTGGCCTGGCCTTGCTGCTGAATGTGCTGGGCGGCATGTTTGCCAGCCTGGCCTTTGCCTTGTTGCCACGGCTGGCAGGTGAGCCCGGTCAGATGGTTCGAGCCAATGGCCTGCTCGCGCAATGCGGCGCCGCGGGCTCGCTGCTGGGCCCACCCACCATGGCCGCTTGCGTGAAGTTCAGCGGCTGGCCGGCGGCGGCCGTGCTCGGCCTCGTGGCCTCGTTCATTGCCGTACCGCTGGCATGGCGTGCGGCCACCGCGGCCACGCGCCCGGGCACACGCAAGGCGCCAGGCATCTGAAACAACGACAGGCGCCATCGAAAGAAAGCGGCTTCTCACGAGGGTTCAGGCCCGCGTGACAGCCGCGCCGTGCTCAACGCGAAGCTGGCGATGCCGGTGCCCGTGTTGAACAGCGAACGCACGAATCCGCTGGCACACGCTGAGCGTGTGCCCGGTGGCAGAGCGGATTGAATTCGATACCGTGCCGAATTGCGGCTACACCTTGGCCGAAAACAAGCGGATTGGCTGGCCGAGCGGCTTGTGCGCTTTCTCGGTTGTGCGGAGTGGGCGAGAGCCTGCGGCAAGCTCATCAGGCCCGCCGAATTGCATCCAAGCCGGCAAACAAGCCCGAAACGGGCCGGGCGCAACGTCCGGCGGGCTGTGGCCGAATTCCACAGCCGCCCTTGTGTTGGTATTTACCCTCGAATTCGATTCGAAAGGGCTGCCGCAATCACCTTTGCGACGCCGCCAACGGCGTGGATTCGACTGGGTGATCTCGCGGTGTTTTTCACCTCGATTTCAGAGTGAGAAACACCCTTCTTCCAGCGCGAGCCAGCCCGCATAAAACACGAAATTTGCTTTCATATAAAAGCATTTGGCACAAAACCTTACGCACCAACTTGAGGGCTCCAAATTCGTGCACCTCAATAATTCCCGCTGTTGATGAACCGTTAAAAAGTTCGCATACGACCTTTTAACTTCTGAGACCAAGGAAAGATGTGCCCATTGAAGACTTGAAAAGCCGCCGAGTGCCGCTACGCGAATCGCCAAGAGATGCAGATGAACCGCAGCAGCGCCGGGCCGAGCCATTGATCGGCGAAGCTTTTCAGTCCCTTTGACTTCATTCAACTGCCACCTGTCCGACAAGTCCCTGACGACCGCCACCATGCCCCAGATCATTCGTTCTATCGCCTTTGTTTGCGCCGCCATCGGTGTAGGCCCGGCCTTCGCTGCCGGCTCTGCCTGCTTTTTCGAAAACGCCAACTACACCGGTGCCTCGTTCTGCACCGACACCAGCAACCCTTGGGTTGGCAACGCCTGGAATGACCGGGTGTCCTCGGTGCAGCTGCCCCCAGGCACGCAAGTCACCTTGTTCGAAAATTCCCAATACGGCGGCCGCACGGTCACGATCAAGGCCAGCACGCCGAACCTTACCTCGGTAGGCTTCGATAACGCGCTCTCGTCGCTCCAGTTGTCGGCCCTGCAGGGCAACGGCAGCAAGCCTGCCGGCGTCATCGATCGCTTCGAAGTGGTGTCGACCGTCGATGCCTACAACGGCGCGACACCTGCCGGCGCGGCTGGGCCTTACGTGTTGATCAGCGGCATCGTGCATGGCCGGCTCGATCCGGCTCATGCCAACAACGCCGGCATCGTCGACCTGAACAATGCACCGCGCGACGCTGGCGGTTTTGTGGCGTACACCACCGATGTCGCGATCCTGCGCCCCAAGCGGGCTGCCGATGCGCGGCGAGTGCTGTTCTATGACGTGGTCAATCGCGGCGGCAAAGCCGGCCAAGGCACCTTCATCGGCGGTGGCGCGCTGGACAACGGTTCGGCACCCGACGCCAACTTCCCATCGATCCTGCGTCGTGGCTACACCGTCGTCTGGAGCGGCTGGCAAGGCGGCATTTCGCAAAGCGGCCAAGGCGGCACAGGCGGTCTCGGCACCTCGTTCCCGTTCGCGACCAACAGCGATGGCAGCACGATCACCGGCATCGTGCGCGAGGAATACGTACCCGACACCGCGGGCGGCACGATCGGCCTGACCTACGCACCAGCTTCTCTCACCGACCTGTCGGAAGTCACCTTCACGGCCCGCCAGTCATGGCTCAACGCCCGCGGCCAGCAAGACTACGCGTCGTCGCCCTCGGTGCCAGTGACGAACTGGAGCTACGTCTCTACTGGCAATGGCAACTACGCTGTCAAGTTCACACCACCCAGCATCGTCCCCGGTGTGGGTGGCGGTCGTGTGACCCCGGACTCCGGGACGATCTACACCTTCGTCTACCGCGGGTCGAAGCCGCGCGTCAATGGCATCGGCTTCGCCGCCGTACGCGATCTGGTCGACTTCCTGAAGACTGCTAACGCCGATGCGCAAGGCTTTGCCAACCCGCTGAACGACCTGAAAGGCGCGGCCTGTGCTTCGGGCGTCAATTGCGCCGCCAACCCTTCCACCAACTTCGACGTCGCGCTGGCCGATGGCATTTCGCAGTCGGGCCGCTTCGTGCGCGACTTCCTTTACCAAGGCTTCAACAACGCCAATGGCACCAAAGTCTTCGATGGCCTGATGCCGATCATTGCAGCGGGCCGCCGCACCTGGACCAATGGCCGCTTCTCGCAGATGGGCCGCTGGTCGAAGCAGCACGAAGATCACTGGATGCCGGGTGACCAGTTCCCGTTCAGCTACAGCGTGATCACCGACCCGCTCACCGGCAACACCGACGGCCTGCTGAAGAAGTGCCTGGCTTCGAACACCTGCCCGAAGATCATGCAGCTCGACGGCTCGTTCGAATGGTGGGGCGGCCGCGCGTCGCTGAACGTCACCGATGGCGCGGGCCGTGACATCGCGCTGCCAGACAACGTTCGCTATTACCTGGTCTCAGGCACGCAGCATGGCGGTGGCGATGGCGTGCGCACCGGCGTGGCCGTGGTTCCCGCCGCCGGCAGCAAGTGCCAGTTCCCGGACAGCCGTGTCACGGAAACCCCGGTTGAACGCGCATTGCTGCAGTCGCTTGAAAACTGGGTCATCTTCAATACGCCGCCCCCAGCTTCGCAGTACCCGACGGTGGCTGCCGGCACGCTGGTGTCCACACACGGCGCGATCTTCAACTTCCCGAAGCTGGCCAACATCAACGTGCCCAGTGACAACGCAGCCAACTTGGTGATGCTGTCGGCGATCTACATCGACATTCACAACCAGCTGTACGTCACCGACTATTCCAGCGGCGTTCCTTCTGCAGACCTGAACCGGCAGTACCAGATCCTGGTGCCGCAGGTGGGCGTCAATGGCAACGAGATCGCCGGCATCCAGATGCCGGAGATGAGGACGCCGGTCGCTACCTTTGCCGGCTGGAACATGCGCGGCCGTGGCCATGCAGAAGGCGAAGCCTGCGACGGTGGCGGCATGATGATTCCGTTTGCCGTGAGCACAGCGACGAAGAGCCCGGCCGATACCCGGCCGAGCCTGGATGTCCTGTACCGCGGCCGGGCCGACTACATCGACCGATTCAGCAGGGCCGCCGACGATCTGGTTCGCCAGGGCTTTCTGACCCAGATCGATGCCGACAACCTCTACAAGGCGGGTGCCAAGCGCATCTCGACAAATCTGATCCTGAACCCTTGATCAGGCGAAGATCCCAGCAGGCCGGCCCTGCTCATTGAAGTGAAGACCGCGGGCGATCGGAACACGAAGTGTTCCGATCGC
>CAXTCD010000162.1:0-11989 GCA_964242145.1 uncultured Rhizobacter sp. | reverse complement strand
GATGCCGCCTTCGTCCAGCTCCACCGGCTCGCGGCCGAGCAGGTCTTCGGGCTCGATGTCGCGCACCTGGTTGACCG
Organism: uncultured Rhizobacter sp.; assembly: GCA_964242145.1. Lineage (GTDB taxonomy): Bacteria > Pseudomonadota > Gammaproteobacteria > Burkholderiales > Burkholderiaceae_C > Rhizobacter. Next base: position 11,912 of record CAXTCD010000162.1, on the reverse strand, counting down.
CGCGGCCGGCCAGCAGCTCCTGGCTGCTCGGCACGGTCAGCACCGGCAGGCCGGTCTGGCCGGCCAGGTCCAGCGCGCGGCGGCGCTGCGCGACGGTGGCACCCGGCATCGCGACGATCAGGTGCGTGATGCCATGCAGTTCGACAAAGCGCGGCGCGTCTTCCAGCGTGCCCAGCACCGGCACGCTGGCGACACGCGCGCCGCGCTTGGCGGGTGCGTCGTCCAGATAACCAACAACGACCCAGCCCTGCTGATGCTGAACACCGGCCACCAGCAAGCGCCCCGCATCGCCCGCGCCCATCACGAGCGCACGGCGTTGCTCCAGTGCACTGCCGCTGATGCGGCTGCGCATGTGCTCGTACAACATGCGGTAGCCCATGCGCATAATCGCCAGCGCCATCAGGCAGAAGACCGGGTGCAGGGCCAGCACCGCACGCGGCACCTGGCTGAGTTGCGCCATCAGCACGAGTGTGGCGGCCATCAGGCCCGAAGCGGCGCACACGGCCGCCAGCCGCTTGATCTCACCGAAGCCGGAGAAGCGCCACATGCCCTTCGGCACCTGGAACAAACGCAGCAGCAGGCCGTACACCGCGACCACGCCGAGCATCACCCAGGCATCGTAGGAAGGCCGCGCATTGAACCAGCGCTCGAAGCCAAGGCGGAACAGGTAAGTGGCTTGCCAGGCCAGGCCCACGACCAGCATGTCCAGGCTCAGCGCCAGCGGTTCGCGGTAAGGGCGGATGCGCGTCAGAAAGGCATCCAGCGACAGCCAGTTCATCATTCCACTCTTCTACGATTCACGCTCAGCGGCGCAAGGCGCCAAGCGTATTCAGGATCAAGCGCAGATCACCGGCCAGGCTGGCCTGGCGAACGTAATCCACCGACAGCTGCAGCTTGCGCGGCATCACGACCTCCACATACTCGCGCTCGGGGTCGGCCGCCGCGCCCAGCAGCTCGCCTTCATTGCGAAAGCGCAGCGAGGCCGGATCGGTGATGCCCGGCCGCACCGCGAGCACGATGTCGCGCAACGCTGGCGGATACATCGCCACATAGCGCGGCACTTCAGGCCTGGGGCCGACCAGGCTCATCGTGCCTTGCAGCACATCGATCAACTGAGGCAACTCATCGAGCTTGTAGCGGCGCAGCACTGCGCCTGCGCGGGTGATGCGCGGGTCGCGGCCCACCGTGATCTGCGCCCCACCATCCACCGGCTGCGCGACCATCGTGCGGAACTTGTGGATGCGAAAAGGTTGACCATGGCGACCGATGCGTTCTTGACGGAAGAAGACCGGCCCGCGCGTGTCGGCCTTGATCCACAACGCGATCAACGCAAACAACGGCAGCAGCGTGATCAGCCCGAAGCTGGCGAACAGCAGATCGAAGGCGCGCTTGGCCATGCGCTCAAGCCAGCACCGAGCGCACGGTATCGATCACGCGCGCCACATCGGCGTCGCTCATCTTGGTATAGAGCGGCAGGCTGACCATGCGCTCGTAGGCCTTTTGCGAATGCGGGAACTGCGCTGGCGTGAGCTGATAACGGTCACGCCAATAAGGCTGCAGATGCAGCGGGATGTAGTGCACGCTGCAGCCGATGCCGGCGGCATACAGCCGCTCGATGAAGGCATCGCGGCCGATCGGTGCGTCATCGCCCAGGCGCAAGACATAAAGGTGCCAGGCGTGGCGGTCGCCCGCAGCGGGCTGCGGCGGCGTGATGACCGGCAGCGCCGCGAAGGCTTCGTTGAAGCGCTGGGCGATCTGCTCGCGGCGCTCGGCGAAGCCGGGCAGGCGCTTCAGCTGATGGATGCCCAGCGCCGAGGCGATGTCGGTCAGGTTGTATTTGAAGCCGGGCGCGATGATCTCGTAGTACCAGCTCGGCACGGTCGCGGTGAAGCGATCGAAGGCATCGCGGCTCATGCCATGCAGGCGCATCACCTTGATGCGCTCGGCCAGTGCGGCGTCACGCGTCACGACCATGCCGCCCTCGCCGGTCGTGATCGTCTTGTTGGCATAGAAGCTGAAGACGGTGATGTCGGATGCCAAGGTGCCGACGAGTTGGCCGGCGCTGGTGGTCGGCAGCGCATGCGCCGCGTCTTCGACCACCTTCAAACCATGGCGTGCCGCCAGCGCCAGCAGCGCCGGCATGTCGGCCGAAAGGCCCGCGTAGTGCACCGGCACGACCGCCTTGGTGCGCGGCGTGATCACCGCTTCGATCGCGGCCACATCGATGCACAGCGTGTTCGGGTCGATGTCGACCAGCACCACGTCGGCGCCGAGATAACGCACCACTTCGGCGGTCGCGGTGAAGGTATGCGTCGTCGTGATGACTTCATCGCCCGGGCCGATGCCCAGCGCCTCGAGCGCGAGATGAAGCCCGGCGGTGGCCGAGTTGACGGCCATCGACTGCAGGCTCGGGTCGCCGAGGTAAGCGCTGAAGTCGGCTTCGAAGCGGCGCGTCTTCGGGCCGGTGGTGATCCAACCCGATTTCAGGGTGTCCACCACTTCGGCGATTTCTTCATCACCGAGTTCGGGCAGCGCAAAGGGCAGAAAGGGCAACGGCGTGGACATGGAATCAGGGCATCAAGGCTTGTCGACCCAGGCCAGCACATGGGTGCGCAGCCAGGGCAAGGTGTTGAACAGAGTGTAGAGCGCGGGGTGCACGCGGGTCGCAGCGCGCGCCAGCGGCGGCGCGAGCGTGACACGGCGCGTGAGCACACGGCCTTGCGGAAACAAAGCCTTCAGGCGCTTGACCGGCACGCCGCGCACATCGGCGTTGCGCGGGTTGTTGACGGTGAAGTCGTACCAGAGCACACCGCCCCCTGGCCGCACCCAGCTCCACATCGCATCGGCCAATTGCTGCTGGTAATGCGGATCGAGGATCGATGAGAACACGCTGAATGCCAAGACGATGTCGAGCGAGGCCGGTTCCACCTGCGCCTGCGTGGCATCGCCGACCCGCAGCGCCACCGATGTCGGCAAGCGGCTGCGCGCCTCGGTGCAGCGCTCGGGCAGCAGCTCGATGCCGCTCAAGTGGCTCGGCAGGAAACCGATGCGCAGCAAATCCAGCAGGTTGCCGCCGGTACCGCAGCCCACTTCCAGCAGCTTCAGGCGCGAGAGGTCATTCAGCTTCAGGTACTTGAAGAGATGCAGCATCGCGCGCTGGCGCTCCTGCCAGGTCTGCCAGACGTCGGGCCGGGTCAGGTGATAACGATCCGTGAGCTTGCGGCGGGCATAGCGGCTCGCGATCGATTCAGCCTCGCGATGCAAGGCCGGCTGATGACCGTTGCCAAAGCTGGGCTCCAGGCGCTCAATCAACGAAGGCTCATCGCGATGGGGTGCAGCGGTGGCCTCAGTGGAAACAGCTTGAACCGCAGGCAGGGCCTCATGCGGGGCGCCCGCGGTGGCTGCGGACGCATGGGCTGGCCCTGAAGCGGCGGCCACCTGAGCCGCCGCCTGGGCATCGGCCATGGCATGGACCATGGCGTTCGCACCGCCTGCATCTGGCGCTTTGAAGCGACCCGCGGCATCGGCCGAATCAAACCCCGTGGAAAGAAACACCACCGCGATGGCACGCGCCTGGCTCGCGGTCGGGTTCAAGATCGGTTCGGCCAGGGCGGGCTCGGCTTCGACCCGATGGCCTTCGAAATCGGGCTGCGTATCGCGAAAGGCTTCGCTGAGGCGCTCTTCATCGCGTTCGGCCTGAAGGCCCTGCGCCTGCGCGAGTTCGCGATCGGCAGCCCTCGGCCTCGGAACACTCATCCGTGCGGCAGATGCCCAGGGTGGCTCATGGAAATCCGGCAGCTGGCTCGCCCTTTCATCCAGACGCTGCACCGCGTCGATGAACTGCATCGCGAGCACCGGATAAGCGTGATGCGCCAGCACAAACGCGCGGCCGCGTTCGCCCATGCGCTGGCGGGCGTCAACGCTCAGGGCCGCCAGTTCGAGCAACCCCTGGGCGATGGAGGATGGCGATTCGGGTGGCACGGTCAGGCCGCAGCCCGCTTCGGCCACCGGGTCGTTGCCGGCCTCCACCGAATGCAGCACCGCGCAGCCGGCCATCATGTAGTCCATCAGCTTGTTCGGTGCGATGCCGAAGCGGTAGATCGGCACGCGTTGCCAGCCGATGTAGGCGATGTCGAACTCGGCCAGCAAGGCCGGGATCTGCGCCTTCGGAATCGGCGGAAACAGCGTGACGTTCGACAAGCCCTCGGCGTGCACCCGCTTGGCCAAGCGGGCTTTCTCCAGGCCGTCACCGACCAGCAGGAAGGCGATCGGGGCATCGGCCAGCAAGGCGGCGGCATCGAGCAAGCTGCCCAGCGCATTCGGCAGGCCGTGTGAGCCGGCATAACCGACCACGCAGCGGCCCGCCTCGCGCTGCGCCCGAACATGCGCCAGCAGCGCGGGGCTCAGCGCTTCAGGCGTGCCTTGCCATTCATCGGGCGAGATGCCGTTCGGCACGATGTACAACTTGCGCAGATCGAGGCCGTGCGCAGCCATGTGTTGCGCGACCTTGGGCAGCATTGACACCACGAGGTCCGCATTGCGGTAAGCGTCGTTCTCTGCTTTCTGACACAGCAGCGCCCACGGATGCCACGGCGACATGCCCGAGAGTTCGATCGGCGACAGCGGCCACAGGTCGTGCACCTCAAACACCAGCCGCGCCTGCGCCCGGCGCGCAATGCGACGCGCGACATAAATGTCCATCGGGTAGGTGCTGGACGCGATCACCACATCGGGCCGGAACTCACGCACCATGCGCGGCGCGAGGCGCCACACCTGCCGCAGAAACGACAGAATGTTGCGCACCCGACCCACGCCATTGCCGCTGTAACGCGGCACCGGCAGCCAGGCGTAGTCAATGCCGTCGATCGACTGGTTGATCGGCCTGCCGACCGTCTCGGGCTGGCGGGCGCGCACATGCGAGAACGAGCCCGCGACGATCTGCACCGCATGCCCAGCGCGCACCCATTCGCGTGCGAGGTAGTACGGCCGGTACTCCATGCCATGCAGCGGCGAGCCGGCGTAATGGTTGATGTAGAGGATGCGCATTCGGCCGTCTCAATCGCCCGTCATGCGGGCCAGCGGGTGAAGGGCAGGCACACCTGGCCGGGCCGCAGGTGGCTGAAGGGTGCAATGACACAGTCATGATCGACGATCACTCCGACATCGATGATCGCACCACGGCCGATGAGCGCGCCGCTTTCCACCACCGCGCCGGCCGCAACGATGACGCCCGCCGCCAATTGCGCGTCGGGCGCGACGCTGGCATTCGGATGCACCAGCGCCGGCAGCGGCCAGCCCTGCGCCGCATGCTGGTCCATCAGCCGCTCGCGCACCGCGCCGTGGCCGATTGCGATGAAGAGGCTGGCCTGGGGCGGTGGCCCGGCCAGATCGGCCGCAGGCCATACCGGCAGCCCCGGCACCGGGCTCACGGCCGCGATGTTTTCATCAGCGAAGGCGATGACCGTGCCGCCCGCCAGCGTCCAGCAATGAAAGGCCTTGCGGGCCTGGGCGCCGGTTCCGAAGATCACGAGCAGCGGTGGGGTCATGTCACGTTGAATCGGGTCGTGGGGCGGACGCGTGTGTAGCAGATAACTCACCGCCCTCAAAGCAGTGCAATCGTCTACCGATCATCGTTATTTCATCATCGTCAGCCATCGGCCGGCGGCTTGGCTTGCCGACTGACCCCAGCTTGGGCCGATGGCCGAGCCAGCGCCTCGTACACCGCGCTCATGCGCGCCACGCCCACCCGCCAATCGGCGCGGGCCTCGACGATGCCGCGATTCTCCGCGCTAGCGGCCGATCGCCAGCCGGCATCCGCAGAGGCACGCGCGATCGCATCGGCCAGCCGCGTGGCATCGCCAGGCGGGAACAGCAGGCCGTTGCGGCCATCGCCGATCCATTGCGCATTGGCCGCGATGTCGGTCGCGATCGGGAAGCAGCCGCAGGCCATCGCCTCGTTGAGCGACACGTTGTTGCCATCGGAAACGGCCGCGCTGACGAACACTTGCGCCGCGCCCAGCAGCGCGACCAGCGTCGGGTGGTCGACGTGGCCATGAAAGCGCACCTCGCGTTCGAGCCCGGCCGCGCGCACCTGCGCTTCGAGATCGGCCCGCAGCGGCCCGGCGCCGACCAGATCGAGCGTTAGCGCCTCACCGCGCGCGCGCCGTTGCGCAACGGCCTCGATCACCGTGTGCACGCTGTAGACCGGCGCGAAGTTGCGCGTCGAGATCACGCGCAGCGGCGGCGGCTCGCTGCGCGCTTGAGCTGGCGGGCGGAACAACGCGGTGTCGACGCCGAAGGGAATCGCGGTGATCTTGCCGCGCGGCGCACCCAGCGCCTCGACCGCCGCATTCATGTGCTCGGCCACCGTCGTCACCTGATCGGCGGCGGCCAGCGCGCGCGTGGCGAGCCAGCGCGAGACCGCCGATTCACGCGGGCTGATCAGCACATCGGTGCCCCACGCGGTCACGACCAGCGGCTTCAAGCGGGCTGCCGCGGCGAGGAATCCATAACTCGTCACGTACTGGGCATGAACGACATCGGGCTGCAAGCGTGCATACAGCCGTCGCAGCACCGGAATCGCCAGCAGATAGCCGGCCTTGCCCAGGCCGCCCGTCGGCAGCACATGCACCGTGACGCCGCCGATCTGCGCCGCGCGAAAGCTCGCCACATGCACCTCGGCACCGGCATCGCGAAACGCCTCGGCCCAGCGCCGGGTGTGGATGCTCAAGGCATCACTGACATAAAGAATGCGCATCAAACCAGGCCCTCGTGCCGATAGCGCTGCAGCATCGCACGCACCGCGGGGCCGATGCCGGTCGGATAAGCAAAGCCCAAGGCCCGCGTGATGGCCTCGCCGTCATAGCGCGTGGTGTTGGTCAACTCCAGATAGCGCTCGGGCGAGAACGGCAGCTCGCGCCGCAGCAGAGCACGGCCGACCGCACCGGCGCGGGCCGCCGCCGCCCCGAGCCACAAGGGCAGATGCTTCGTCGGCAACTCGACACCCAGCGATTCGGCCATGCCGCCAATCAGCGTGCGCAGCGGTACCGGCGTGTTGACGATGAAGCTGCCGCCCGACTCGCTGCGCGCAGCAGCGAGCAACGAGGCGGCCACGTCTTCGACCGCCACATAGTTGACCCAGGCATCGCCGCGCCCAAAGTAGCGAAACCAGCCACGGCCGACGATGCGCGCGAGGCCCAACAAGGGATAACTTCGCCCCGGCACGGCGCCGACGACATTGCTCGGCTGCAGCACGACGCAGGGCAGGCCGAGCGCCGCGCAACGCTCGCGCACCGCCTGCTCGCCAGCCCACTTGCTGCGTTCATACGCATTGCGCGGCGTGTGGGCATGCGATTCATCGACGCGGCCGGCATGCTTGGGTGCGCCATAGACACCGACGCTGCTGAGGTGCACAAAGCGCTTCGCACCGGCGCGCGCGGCCGCCTCGGCCAGATGCAGGGCGCCGAGATGGTTTACCGCTTCCATCCGCGCCGGGTCGCGCTTTTCGCCGGCCAGGTGCAGCACGGTTTCGATGCCGGTGGGCAGCTCGATGCGCGGCGACGCGAGGTCCAGCACCAGCGGGATGAAGCGGGTGGTGCTGGGCGATGGATCGCCCGCAGCCTGGCGGCTCGCGATGTAGATCGGCCGCTCAGCCTCGCCGGTGCGCAGCGCAAGCAAGGTCGCCTGGCCGATGAAGCCAGAGGCCCCGGTGACGAGCCACGCCGCGCTCATCGCGCCCTCCCGATGACACGGTGCTTGAAGGCATGCAAGCGCGCCAGCATCGACAGGCCGGCGTCGGAGCCGAGCTTTTCATACAGGCGTGCGCGCCATTCGTGAACGGGATGAACGGCTCGGGCGGAGTCGACGCCTCCCAAGGCCCCATTCAAAGCCCCACGCGCCCGCGCACGCCGCACCCAGGCCGCCGCGCGGAACGAATACTGGCGCAGCATCGCGCGCTCCAGCCAGGCCAGATCGGCCGCAGTACGCAACACGCCGAACTGCACATAGGCTTGCGCAGCGCTGACGAGCGCAGTGTCGCGGTCGTGCGTCATCGGCGCAAAGCGGCTGCTATCGTTGGCGCGGTGCAAGCGGTAATCGAGCATCAGCCGGTCCAGGTGAACAAAGCGATGGCCGCGCGCGGCGATCTGGTACCAGGCCGCACCATCGCAAACCCGCGGCACGCGTTCATCGAAGCCGCCGATTTCATCGAGCACGCGCCGGCGCAAGGTGACGGTGGCATTGCAGATCGGATTGCTGGCAATCAGCACGCGCCGGAAGTCGTCTGCAGATCCAGGCCAGCGGGCCTCGGCCATCAGCGCACCGTGATCATCGATGCGCCGGTAGTCGCCCCAGACCACCTCGGCCTCGGGCTGCGCCTGAAACGCAGCCACAGCGGCGCTCAAGCGGCCGGGCAGGTAACGGTCATCGGAATCGAGAAAGGCGATCAGCTCGCCGCTGGCGACCCGCAGGCCGAGGTTGCGCGCGCGGGCCTGGCGGCCACCCCGTTGCTGGATCAGCTGGATGCGCTCGCCATACGACTGCAGGATGGCGAGCGAGCCATCGCTCGACCCGTCGTCGACCACGGTGACTTCTGTGTTCGGATGGTCTTGCGACAGCACGCTGTCCACGCATTCACGAAGGTAGGCGGCGTGGTTGAACGACGGGATGATCACCGACACCTTGGGCGTGGCTGGGGGGGCCTCGGTATGGATCACCGCCATCTCAGGCCCGCACCGACGCGATCAAGTAGCTCATCGTCACCAGATCGCGCGCCAGGCCCAGCGATGCGAGGTTCAGCAGCCCAGCCTTCGAGCCGTGCGGCGGCAAGCGGCGGCGCCATTCGGTAACGCGCAGGCCGTCGGTCGACATCAGCGCCAGTGCGCTTTCGCGGGTGAAGAAGCGCAGGTGCGTGCGGTCGAGGATGCCCGACGCTTCATAGCGCCAGCGCCCGGCCAGCAGCAGCGGCAGCACCACGCGCAGATGGCGCACGTTCGGCAGGCTAGCGATCATCCGGCCACCCGGCTTCAACACCTGCTGCGCGCGGGCGACGAAGGCCCAAGGGTCGACCAGGTGCTCCAGCACATCCAGACATAAAACGAGATCGAACGATCTTGGCGCGAGCACCGTATCGATCAGCGCATTGGCGTCGCCCACATGCACTTCATCGACCCGCGTGCGCGCGACAGTGGCGGCGCTTTCCATCATCTCGATGCCCACGCCATGGCCGCTGCGGCCGCTTTGCTTCAGCCACTGCAAGGTGGCACCGGCACCGCAGCCGATGTCGAGCACGCGCTCGGCACGCGCCGGCAGCAGCGGCTCGATCTCGGCACGCACGTTGTCGAAATACAGCGCGGGCTTGGCCGCGTAGTCATCCATGCTCATCCCACCTTTGCGGAAGTAACGGCAACCGCGGCGCCCGGCCGTTCGGCCCGGCGCAGCAAACAGCTCAGCGCGATCATGTCGAGCGCGCCGCGCGCCGACCAGGCCGCGGCCGCGCCCTCCAGGCCGTGGCCTTGCACCATCGCATAAAGAAACAGCGCATACAGCGGCAGCTCGACCAGATGCAAGGTCGCCGTCTGCCGCGCGAGGCCATGGCCGTGCATCGCGACCATCGGGATCTGCGCCAGCGCATTGAAGGCAAAGCCGATCAGCAGGATCTGCATCGCGCGGGCGCCGTGCTGCGCGAACTCTTCGCCGAGCCACAAGCGCAGCAAGGGCGCAGCCGCCAGCCCGCCGATCAACGCGGCCGGCAGCACGATCGCACCGGTCAACAAGAAAGCCTGGCGGCGCAGCGCGCGCGCCTGCGGGCCATCGCGGCTTTGCGCGCTGGCCAGCGCCGGGAACAAGGCACCGGTCAAGGACATCGGTATCACCAGCAGCCGCGACACCATTTCGAAGGGCGCGGCGTAATACGCCAGTTGGTTGGGCGGCAACAGCGCGCCGATGATGAAGCGATCGAGGTAGACGATCACCGGCCCGACCACATTGCTGACCGTCAACCAGCCACCGAAGCGCAGCAGCGGCATCACCCATTGCCGCTGCACCGCAGCGACCGACAGCCGCACCGAAGTGCGGCACATCAGCCCATGCGCAAGCCACATCAGCCAGCGCGTCAGTGTGAGCGCCGCGACGGCCGCATCCAGCCGCGGCGTGAAATAGGCGCTGAGGCAAGGCGCGGCAAACAGCAACACGCCGGCCGGCACGCGGATCGCGGTCAGCCCCTTGAAGCGTTGATAGCCCTCGAGCACACCGCGCAACACCGCCGCACCGACGGTCGGCAACACGCCGGCGCCGACGATCACGAGCGCGCTGCGCGTTTCATCGAGCAAGGCTGGCGACCAGCCCGTGAACCACAGCGCGCTGCTGAAGGCGCCCAGCGCCACCAGCACGCCGCCGGCCAGCCCGGCCGCGCAGCCCATCGCGAGGCCGGTGGAGCACAGCGATTCGAGCGCGGGGTCATCGCGCCCGCCACGCCAGCGCTCGGCCACCATCTTGGTCAGCGCGCGCCCGAGGCCGAAGTCGAACAAGCCGAAATAGCCGATCAAGATCCAGCCCAGGCTGAGCAAGCCGAAACGCTCGGTGCCGAGCTGCTTGACGAGATAAGGCACGGCCAACAGGCCGGTCAGCATCGGCATCAGATTGCCGAGCAGATTCCAGCCGGCGTTGTGGAGGATGGACCGGAAGCCGGACATCAGCGGTGGCTCAGCAGCAACCGAGGCCGGTTCACGCGACAGCGCGGATCAGCGCTTCGGCCACAGTGTCTTGCTGGGCTTCGCTCAGGTCGGCGCTCATCGGCAGGCTCAGCACCCGTTCGCTGGCCGCCACGCTGTGCGGATAGGCATCGGCGCGGCCCAGGTGCGCATAGACCGGCTGCAGGTGCAGCGGGCGCGGGTAATGCACTGCCGTCGGAATGCCTTGCGCCTTCAAGGCCGCCTGCACCTCGGCCCGGCGCTCGACGAACACGGTGTACTGCGCCCACACGCAGTTGCGGTCGGGCCGCACGCGCAGCAGCTCCACGCGCGAGCCGGCGAGCAGCTTGCGGTAGCGCGCGCCGATCGCCTCTCGCCGATCCAGCTCCCATTCGAAGCGCTCCAGCTTGGCCAGCACGATCGCGCACTGCAAGGTGTCCATGCGGCCGCCGACGCCGACGCGCGTATGGAAGTAGCGCGCGCTCTGGCCATGCACCCTGATCTCGCGGCAGGCTTGAGCCAACTCTCCATCGCTGGTGAAGATGGCACCGCCATCGCCATAGCAGCCCAGCGGCTTGCTCGGGAAGAAGCTGGTGCAGGCGATGGTGCTGAGGTTGCCACTCTTGCGGCCCTGGTAGCTCGCACCAAAGCTCTGCGCCGCATCTTCGATGACGGTCAGCCCGTGGCGCACCGCGACCGCATTGATCTCGTCCATGTCGGCCACCTGGCCATACATGCTGACCGGCATAACAGCCCACGTGCGCGGCGTGATGCGCGCCTCGATCAACGAGGCGTCGATGTTGCAGGTGTCGGGCTCGATGTCGACGAACACCGGCACGCCGCCGAGCAACACGATGGTCTCGGCGGTGGCCGCGAAGGTGAACGGCGTCGTGATGACTTCATCACCAGGCTTCAGGTTGAGCGCCATCAGGCTGATCAGCAGCGCTTCGGTGCCGCTGGAGACGGTGATGCAGTGGGGGGCGCCGGTGTAGGTTTGCAGCGCGGCTTCGAGTTCTTCGACCTCGGGACCCATGATGTATTGGCCGTGGTCTAGGACGCGTTGCATGCGCTCGTGGATTTTTTCTTTGAGGGCTGCGTATTGGGATTTGAGATCGATGAAGTCGAGGTTCTTCATTCTGTTTTTTGGGGTTGTTGAGGTTGGCTTAGGTGTCGGGATTTCGTCCCGACGGCCGAGTTCCTTTTCTTTGCTTCGCCAAAGAAAAG
>CAXTCD010000161.1:0-12047 GCA_964242145.1 uncultured Rhizobacter sp. | reverse complement strand
TACAACGCCGTCGTCGAGCCGGTGGCCAGCACCTTGCGCGCGCTGGTCGAGCGGGCGCAGCAGCGCAGCCTTGTCGCCTACGACCCGAACATTCGCCTCAATGTCCAGCCCGACATCGAGCGCTGGCGTGATCAGCTGCAGTGGATGCTGCCGCGCACGCAGCTGCTGAAGATCAGCGATGAAGACCTGGCGCACTTGTACCCCGGCGCCGACCCGGAAAAGAAAGCCGCCGAATGGCTGGCGCGCGGGGTCAGCCTGGTGGTGCTGACGCGTGGCGCGAAAGGCGCGATCGGCTGGACCTCATCTCACCGTGTGGAAGCGCAGCCGATGGCGGTGCAGGTGATCGACACCGTGGGGGCGGGTGACACCTTCCAGGCCGCGCTGCTGACCTGGCTCGCCGAGCAAGGCGGCTTGTCGGCTTCGGCCTTGAGCGGATTGAGCGCCGAGCGCTTGCAGGCCGCGCTGGATTTCGCAACCCGCGCGGCAGCGATCACCTGTTCGCGCCGCGGCGCCGACATGCCGCGCCGCGCCGAATTGAGCTAATCGCCAAGTGCTGGCAGGCTGTTGCGTCGGCTTCGGCGCAGCTGTCGGCATGGCGCCGAGACGAAGCCTCAGCCGAACGACGCGAGGCGGTGGCTCAAGGCTGGCAGCTGCGCCCGCACGGACGTGATGCGCGCTGCGTCCAGCTCGGCCAGCACCACGCCTTCGCCCGCCTCGCGCATGGCGACCACTTCGCCCCACGGGTCGGCGATCAGGCTGTGGCCGAAGGTGCGGCGGCCGTTCTCATGCAAGCCGCCTTGCGCCGGCGCGATCACATAACACTGGTTCTCGACGGCACGGGCGCGCAGCAGCAATTCCCAGTGCGCGAGGCCGGTGGTGTGTGTGAACGCGGCCGGTACCGCGAGCAAGTCACACGGCGGGTTCATCAGCGCGCGGTACAGCTCCGGGAAGCGCAGGTCGTAGCAGATGCTCAAGCCCACGCGGAACGGCCCGGCGTCAAAGCTGACCGGCTTGAGGCCGGCATCGAGCACGCGGCCTTCGTCGTAGCTCTCGCGGCCGTTGTCGTAGCGAAACAGATGGATCTTGTCGTAGCGCACAACGGCCTGGCCGTTCGGGCCATAGACACAGCAGGCATTCAATGCGCGCTCGGGGTCGGCGGTGCGCAGCGGCAAGGTGCCGCCGATCAGCCACAGCCCATGGCTTCGCGCCGCCTCCGAGAGCATCGACTGGATCGGCCCGCTGCCGGGTACCTCGGCATGGGCCAGCTTGTCGCGGTCGCTGTGGCCCATCAGGCAAAAGTATTCCGGCAGCGCCACGAGCTTGGCGCCGGCCGATGCGGCCTCGGCGATCAGGCGGCGGGCGACATCGAGGTTGTGTTCGACGCGGGGTGTCGAGACGGTCTGCAAGGCGGCAATCCACATGGGCGCGTTCCTGTCCTGGGTTTTCAATTGGGCAAACAATGGCGGCGTGTCGGTGAAGACGCGCGCCGGTACCCACGTGAGCCATGTCGGCAAACCGGCAGCTTACGCGTTAGCCCTGAAGCCCGCCAGCAAGCATCGGCTGGGGATGTGGGGCAGAATCGCCTCGCTCGAAAACGCCGCTGGACCGTGTCAACAGAAGGCGTTCCAAGCATCAATCGACACCTGCGCAGCAACAACGTTCAGCCCATGATTCATGTCGATGATTCCATCCGGGCGGTGTCAGCCAAGGCGCCTCGTGTTCAGCTGACCAGGCGGTATGCCGCCGAACTGATCCAAGATCGATATGGGTTCTGAGCCCCACCTCAACAGCTGCGCGTTGCCTGGCGCAGCACAAGCCGAAGTGCCTGCGGTGCAGGCGGATCACTGCCGGTTCGTGCAGCGAATCCGGCGCCGCTTCGAAGCCGAACTGCCCTTGCTCGCACCGGGCTTGCCGAACAGGCAAAGCGTCACGGCGCTGATCACCGAGCTTCAATCCCGCGGCCGTGAATTGCCCAGCGCCTTGCGGGTGGCGCGGCAGCTGGTGCTGGAGCGGCTCGCGGTGCTCGACATCGAGCAGGGCGCGGCGATGGAAGACGTCACGTTCGCGATGACCGAACTGGCCGAGAGCACGCTTGATTTCGCGCTGGTGGCTGCATTCGCTGAACAAGATGCACGGCATGGTGCGCCGCTGAACGAAGCCGGCGAGCGCATCGAGTTCTGGGTCGTCGGCATGGGCAAGCTCGGCGCGCGCGAGCTGAATGTGTCGTCCGACATCGACCTCGTTTATGTGTATGAAGACGCAGGCCAGACTGTCGGGCCGAAGGTCATCAGTGCGCATGAATATTTCAGCCAGGTCGCCCGCAGCCTTTATGCGCTGATTGGCGATACCACTGACGACGGCTTCGTGTTCCGCGTCGACCTCGCGCTGCGGCCGAACGGCAACTCCGGCCCGCCGGTCGTCAGCTTGTCGATGCTGGAGGAATACTTTCTCGTGCAAGGCCGCGAGTGGGAGCGCTTCGCCTGGCTGAAGAGCCGCGTGGTCGCACCGCAGGCCAGCATCCGCGATGTTCGCGCGCAGGCTTTGCGCAGCACCGTGACCTCGTTTGTTTATCGGCGTTATCTCGACTACGGCGTGTTCGAAGGCTTGCGTCAGTTGCATCGCAAGGTGCGCGAAGAAGCGCAGCGCCGCGCGGCGGGCCGGCCCGAGCGGGCCAACGACGTCAAGCTGTCGCGCGGCGGCATCCGCGAGATCGAGTTCATCGTGCAACTGCTGCTGGTCGTGCGCGGCGGGCAGTTCCCCGAGATCCGAACCCGCTCGACCTTGAAGGCCTTGACCAAGCTGGCCGCGGGCGGGCTGATGAAGCCGGAGAGTGCGCAACGCCTGGCCGAGGCCTACATCTTTTTACGCCGGATCGAGCACCGCATCCAGTTTCTCGACGACCAGCAAACGCATCTGCTGCCGACCTGCGACATCGATCTGGCCTGGCTCGCACGCAGCGTCGGCCTGTCTTGCAGCGCCGATGCCTGCGAGCTGCTCGATGCGTTGGGCGAGACGCGCGAGTTCGTCGCGATGGAGTTCGATGCGCTGCTGCATGACGGCCGCCCGCCCGCGCAGCGCGGCGGCCCGGCCGGCGCTTGCCGTGGCCGCAGTTGCGGCACACCGCTGCCGCCCGTCGACAGTGAAGAGTTCCGCGAGCGCCTGCCAGAGGCCTTGGCCGAGCGGGTTCAATCATGGACCGACCATCCGAAGATCAAGGTGCTGCGCGATGACAGCAAGCTGCGGCTGGCGCGCCTGGTGATGCGCGCGGCGCATGCGGTGTCGGAAGGCCATTGCACGATGGAGGCCGCATCGCGCTTCATCGATTGGCTGGAGACATTGCTGCGCCGCGAGAGCTACCTTGCGCTGCTGGTCGAGCGGCCCGAAGTCCACGCACGGCTGCTGCGCCTGCTGGGCCTGGCGCGCTGGCCGGCCCAGTTTCTGCTGCGCCACCCCGGCGTGATCGATGAGTTGGCCGATGAGCGATTGCTGCATGGCCGCTTCGAACGCGAAGGGTTCATCGCCGATCTCGACGCGCGCCATGAAGCCTGGAACCGCTTTGGCCAGGCCGATGAAGAGCTGCTGCTGGACACGCTGCGCCGCGCCCATCACGCCGAAGTCTTCCGCACGCTGGTGCGTGACGTCGAAGGCCACATCACGGTCGAACAAGTGGCCGATGACCTGTCGGCCCTGGCCGATGCCACGGTGCAGTGCGCGCTGAACTGGGCCTGGCTTCACCTCAAGCAGCGCCATCGCGAGCAGCCGCGCTTTGCCGTCATCGCCTACGGCAAGCTCGGTGGCAAGGAGCTGGGCTATGGCAGCGATCTCGATGTGGTGTTTGTATTCGATGACGCCGACGAGGCCGACCTCGACCGCGCGGCCGAGGTCTACGCCGCCTTTGTTCGCAAGCTGATCAACTGGCTGACGACGCGCACGGCCGCTGGCGAATTGTTCGACATCGATACAGCGCTTCGGCCCAACGGCAACTCGGGGCTGCTCGTGACCTCGATGACGTCCTATGCCAAATACCAGAAGGGCCGTGGCAGCAACACCGCCTGGACCTGGGAACATCAGGCCATCACGCGGGCGCGTTTCTGCGCCGGCAGCGCCGAGCTGGAGGCCGAGTTCGAAGCCGTGCGTCGCGCTGTGATCTGTGCCGAACGTGACCCCTCCGCGCTGTCGGGCGAGATCCAGGTGATGCGCGAACGCGTGCGTGCAAGCCATGGGGTCAAGGCCGGGTTGTTCGACATCAAGCACAGCCAGGGCGGCATGATGGACGCCGAGTTCGCGGTGCAGTTCCTCGTGTTGGCGCATGGCGCGGCGCACCCGGAGTTGCTCGACAACGTCGGCAACATTGCCTTGTTGCAACGGGCAGAAGCCAGCGGCTTGTTGCCGGTGGGTGTGGGCCATGCGGCCGCTGATGCTTACCGCGAAATGCGCCGTGCGCAGCACAAGGCGCGCCTCGATGAAAAGCCCACTCAGGTCGACCCGGCCAGCCTCGCGGCGCAACGCGATGCGGTGCTGGCGCTGTGTCACGCGGTATTTCCGGCCGCGTGACACCGATGCGTTACCGCGAGCCCGGCGTGGCCTGGTGCGCCGTGGCGTGCGGCTTGTTGATCGGTGCGGCCATCGGGCAGGGTGTTGACACGCACCGGCTCGATTGGCAACCCGACTTGGTGCTAACGCAACCGTGGCGCGCATGGACTGCGGCTTTTGTTCACTTCAGCCGGATGCACATCGCCGGCAATGTCGCCGGGGTGTTGCTCACCGCTGCCTTCGGCTGGGTGGCACGTGTGCCGTCGAGCCTGGCCGTGGCCTGGGCGATTGCCTGGCCTTTGACGCAGATCGGCTTGTGGATCGAACCGAGCCTGCGCCACTACGGCGGCCTGTCGGGCGTCGTGCATGCAGGGGTGGCGATCGCTGCCGCACAACTGGTTGCCGATGGCCACCGTGGTCAGCGAGTCGTCGGCGTGTTGGTGTTGGGCGGGCTGCTGGTGAAGGTCATCAGCGAAACGCCTTGGCGCGGGCCGCTGTTGCACCCTGAAGGCTGGGACATCGCCATCGCGCCAATGGCACATGCCAGCGGCTTGGTGGCCGGATTACTGTGTTTCGCTGCGGCCCGCCTGTGGCAGCGAACCCGCTCAGCTTGCAGCCGAGCGGGTTGAATCGCAGCTCAGCGTATCGCGCAGCAGGGTGTGACGCACAGAGACGTGCCGTGCGTCACGAAGCTGGCTTCGCGGTTCGCTCCATCGCCACTTCCGACATGCGAAAGCCCAGCTTTTCATAGAAGCAAAGACGCCGGACTTGCCCGCGCGCAGCACCCAGGTCACGCGTTCGTCCGATCCCATCAAAAAATCGATGCATGCCGAAATGGCACGGCGGAATGCATGGCTTAAGCGCAGGCGCAAGCACACGTCTCCCAATCTCTCTATGCTGATTTTGGCTGGGCTGCCGGCCACCCACTGCCGCGGCCCGCGCTCATTCCCTTGAACACCGGAGAACCCCATGAATAACAACTCGCACACCCCTTCTTCCCGCACTTTCAGCATCACGGCGCGCTTCGCCGTCGCCGGCCTGCTGGCCGCACTGTCGGTCGCTTCGGCCACGTCGGCCTTTGCCGCCCTGAAGGCCGGCGACAAAGCCCCCGCCTTCAAGGCCGAAGCGTCGAAGGCGGGCAAGGAATTCAGCTACTCGCTGAAAGACGCACTGAAGAAAGGCCCGGTCGTCGTCTACTTCTATCCGTCGGCCTACACCAGCGGCTGCAACATCCAGGCGCATGAGTTCGCCGAGAACTACGACAAGTTCGCTGCGGCGGGCGCCAGCATCGTCGGCGTGTCGCTCGACAGCATCAAGCGCCTGAACGAGTTCTCGGCCGACCCGGCCTACTGCGCCGGCAAGATCGCCGTGGCGTCTGACGCCGATGGCCGCATCGCCAAAGACTTCGATCTGCAGGTCAAGGCCGGCAAGGGCGAGTTCAAGGACACCAAGGGCGTCGAGATCGACCACGACTTCGCCGAACGCACCACCTTCATCGTGACGCCCAATGGCAAAGTGGCCGCCACCGTGGGCGGCATGGAGCCGGGCGAGAACGTCGAGAAGGCGCTCGAAGAAGTGCGCAAGCTGGCCGGGAAGCACTGAGCCAAAAGGCACTGAAGGAAAGCCCTCTGAACAGCGCCGTGATGATCGGCGGCGCGGCGGCCCGGTCTTCATCCGATGAAGACCGCTGCGCTCATTGAATGAGTTAGCCGCAGGTGAAGAGATTGCAGCCCGCGCGCTGCGATCTACAATCCGCCCGCTTGTCGGGGTGCCGAGGACTGTGAAGTCCGAGGCTGAGAGGGCTCATTGCCTAACCCGTTGAACCTGATTGGGGTCATCCCCGCGTAGGAAACAATGCACTCGGCTTCGGCCTGCAGCCCCACCGGCCGCAGCGCGGTCTCCAGGCAAGCGTCCAAACCTCTGGAGGCAGCCATGGCCAAGACCCGTTCCCACGTCGACACCGCAGACCTTTCCCGGCGCATCACGCGCAGCCCCTTTCCCGGTTCACGCAAGCATTACGTTGAAGGCGAACGCGCCGGCGTGCGCGTGCCCTTCCGCGAGATCCAGCTGAGCGACACGCGCGTGCACGAAGGCCCGGGCGAAGTGCGGCTTGAGCCGAATCCGCCGCTGCGCGTCTATGACGCGTCAGGCCCTTACACCGACCCGGCGGCAGTGATCGACATCACGCGCGGCCTGCCGCCCTTGCGCGCGGGCTGGATCGGCGAACGCGGCGATTGCGAGGCCTTACCCGCGATCAGCAGCGCCTATGGCCGCGAACGCCTGCGCGACCCCGCATTGAGCGCACTGCGCATGGCGCACTCGCCGCAGCCCTGGCGCGCGCGCAGCGGCGCCAACGTCTCGCAGATGCATTACGCGCGGCGCGGCATCGTCACGCCCGAGATGGAGTTCATCGCGCTGCGCGAGAACCTGGTGAAAGCGCAGTTGCGCGAACGGCTAGCGCAAGAGCGCGCACCGCACCGCGGCCAAACCTTCGGTGCGTCGATCACCCAGGACATCACGCCGGAATTCGTGCGCAGCGAGGTCGCACGCGGCCGCGCGGTGATTCCCTGCAACATCAACCACCCCGAGAGCGAGCCGATGATCATCGGCCGCAACTTCCTCGTGAAGGTCAACGCGAACATCGGCAACTCGGCCGTCACGTCGAGCATCGAGGAAGAGGTCGACAAGCTGGCCTGGGCAATCCGCTGGGGTGCTGACACAGTGATGGACCTGTCGACCGGCGAGAACATCCACGAGACGCGCGAATGGATCTTGCGCAACTCGCCGGTGCCGATCGGCACGGTGCCAATCTACCAGGCGCTGGAGAAGGTGAATGGCCAGGCCGAAGCGCTGAGCTGGGAGCTGTTCCGCGACACGCTGATCGAGCAGGCCGAGCAAGGCGTCGACTACTTCACCATCCACGCCGGCGTGCGCCTGGCCTACATCCCGCTGACGGCCGATCGGCTGACGGGCATTGTTTCGCGCGGCGGCTCGATCATGGCCAAGTGGTGCCTGGCCCATCACCGCGAGAGCTTTATGTACGAACGCTTCGACGAGATCTGCGAGATCATGAAGGCCTACGACGTCTGCTTCTCGCTCGGCGATGGCTTGAGGCCGGGCTCGATCGCCGATGCCAATGACGAAGCTCAGTTTGCCGAGCTGCACACGCTGGGTGAGCTGACACAGATCGCCTGGAAGCACGATGTGCAGGTGATGATCGAAGGCCCCGGCCACGTGCCGCTGCAGCTGGTGAAGGAGAACGTCGACAAGCAGCTCGAAGCCTGCTTCGAAGCGCCGTTCTATACGCTCGGGCCGCTGATCACCGACATCTCGCCCGGCTACGACCACCTGTCATCGGCGATGGGCGCAGCCAACATCGGCTGGTACGGCACGGCCATGCTTTGTTATGTGACGCCAAAGGAGCATCTGGGCCTACCCAACCGCGACGATGTGAAGCAAGGTTTGATCGCGTACAAGATCGCGGCCCATGCCGCCGATCTGGCGAAGGGATTTCCGGGCGCGCAGATGTGGGACAACGCCGTCTCGAAAGCGCGCTTCGAGTTTCGCTGGGAAGACCAGTTCCGCCTCGCGATCGACCCCGACACCGCGATGGCGTATCACGACGAGACCTTGCCGAAAGAGAACGCCAAGGTGGCGCACTTCTGCTCGATGTGCGGCCCGAAGTTTTGCTCGATGAAGATCACGCAAGAGGTGCGCAAGTTCGCGCGCTTGCAGAAAGCGGCCACACCGGCAGCGGTGATTCCGATTCAGCGTGCGTTGGACGACAAAGCCGAGGAGTTTCGCCAGCGCGGCGGCGAGATCTATCTTTGAAGGACCGCTGATGCGAAACGCCTCTTTCGATGCAGTGATTGCCGGCGCGGGCCTGGCCGGTCGCCTGAGCGCATGGCGGCTCGCCCGCGCAGGCTGGCGTGTGAGCCTGCGTGACCGCGCGCAGCGTGACGATCCACACTCGGCCAGCGCGGTGGCCGCGGCGATGCTGTCGCCGATCGCCGAACTGGCGGTGGCCGATGCTGCGGTGTTCGAGCTGGCCCTGCGCTCGATGGCGCTGTGGCCGCAATGGCTGGCCGAACTGGAAGCCGACAGCGGCTGCAGCGTCTACTTTCGCCGCGCCGGCACGCTGGTGCTGGCGCATGCGCTGGACGGCGGCAGCCTTGATCACTTCGAGCGCCTGCTGTGTCACAAGCTGCCAGCCGAACAACAGGCTCGGCTTCAGCGCCTGGACGCGCAAGCCCTGGCCTCGGCAGAGCCGGCACTCGCGGGCCGCTTTCAACGCGGCCTGCTGCTTCACGGCGAAGGGCAGTTGGCGAATGACGAACTGCTGGCGGCATTGGGCGTCGCGCTCGATCGGCTGAAGGTGGATTGGCGCGAAGGCGAGCCGGCCGACCCGTTCGCGCTGGCGGCCGAGATGGCCCGAGGCGATGCCGCGCACCAGGGCGTGGTGATCGACACCCGGGGTGTCGCGGCCCGCGCCGATTGGCCAGGGTTGCGCGGCGTGCGCGGCGAACTCATCGCCGTGGAATGCGCGGGCATCCGCCTGCAGCGGCCGGTGCGGCTGATGCACCCGCGCTACCAGCTGTATGTGGCGCCGCGGCCGGGCAATCGCTTCGTGGTCGGCGCCACCGAGCTGGAATCCGAAGACAGCGGCCCACCTACGCTGCGCTCCGTTCTGGAGCTGGCCAGCGCATTGCACAGCCTGCATCCGGCCTTCGGCGAGGCCCGCGTGATCGGCATGGCCGCGGCGCTGCGGCCCGCCTTCGATGACCACTGCCCTGCCCTTCGCCACCACCGGGGCCTGTGGCAGCTCAACGGCCTGTACCGGCACGGTTATCTCTGCGCGCCGGCGCTGGTCGATCAACTGGTTTGGGAGCTTTTTCGATGACATCCCTCGACATCTCTTTGAACGGACAAGCCCTGCGCACCGAGGCGCCGAGCTTGCAAGCCTTGCTGCAGCAGCAGGGCTACGACTTCGGTGCCGCCTTCGCGTGCGCGGTCAACCGTGTCTTCGTGCCGCGGCCGGCCTGGGCCGCGCAAGCACTTCAACCGGGCGACCGCATCGACGTGATCACGCCGGTGACGGGAGGCTGACGATGGACGCGTCCGCACCAGCATCGACAGCGCCCTCCACCTCGGCGACGTGGTCGGTGGCCGGCGTGCCATTGCAAAGCCGCTTGATGCTGGGCACGGCGCGCTACCCGTCGCTGCAATGCCTGGCTGACACAGTCAAGGCCAGTGGCACTCAGGTGCTGACGGTGGGCCTGCGCCGGCTGCAACCCGAGCACGGCGGCGGCCAGGCCTTCTGGCAGCGCGTGCAGCAGATGGGTTGCCATGTGCTGCCGAACACCGCTGGCTGCCATGACGCGCAGGACGCCATCACGCTGGCGCAGATGGCGCGCGAGATCTTCGGCACCTCGTGGATCAAGCTCGAAGTGACCGGCGATGACTACACGCTGCAACCCGACCCGTTCGGCACGGTCGAGGCCGCGCGCACGCTGGCACGCGAAGGCTTTCAGGTGTTCGCGTACACCAGCGATGACCTGGTCGTTGCGCAGCGCCTGCAAGACGCCGGCTGCGCGGCGATCATGCCGTGGGCCGCGCCGATCGGCACCGGCCGCGGCCCGGTCAACCCGTCTGCGCTGCAGACGCTGCGCTCGCGCTTGCCGAACGCCGTGCTGGTCATTGACGCGGGCCTCGGCCGGCCCTCGCATGCCGCGCAGGTGATGGAGTGGGGTTTCGATGCGGTGCTGCTGAACACCGCGGTGGCGCAAGCCGGTGACCCGGTGCGCATGGCGCAGGCGTTTGCGCAGGCCACGGACGCGGGCCGCACGGCCTTCGAAGCGGCGCTGATGCCCGAGCGGCAAACCGCGCAGGCCTCGACACCGACGGTCGGCACACCGTTCTGGCACCAAGCTTGAAGGGCACCCCATGACACGCTTGTTGACGATCGCCGGCCATGACCCGGTGCATGGCGCGGGCATCACCGCCGATCTGGCCGTCTGGGCCGCGATGGGCCTGGACGGCTGCAGCGCCATCACCGCGCTGACGGTGCAGAACAGCGAGGGCCTGATTCAGGTGCTGCCGATGGACCCGCTCAGCGTGCGTTCGGTGCTGCAGGCCTTGTTGCGCGACGGGGAGCCCGCGGCGATCAAGATCGGCATGCTGGGCTCTGCAGCCATGGCGCGGGAGGTCAGCGACTTTCTGGCCGGCCGCCGATGCCCGGTCGTCGTCGATCCGGTGCTGGGCGGCTCGAATGGTTGGAATGCCTACGATCGCGATGAAGTGGGCATGGAAGCGCTGCGTGCACTGATGCGCCGCGCCGACGTGATCACGCCCAACCTGCCGGAAGCAGCAGCGCTGCTGCAGGTGTCGCCCAGTGACGTGCTTCACCATCTCGACGGCCTGCGCGCGTGGAGCGGCGGCGCGGTGGTGCTCAAAGGAGGCCATGCCGAGGGGCCGTTCAGCGTCGATCGGGTGATGCACGGCGATCGATCCGCGTGGCTTCAAGCCACGCGCTTGCCCGGCTCGGCCCACGGCAGCGGCTGCGTGTTTTCAGCGGCGCTGGCCGGCATGCTGGCGCAAGGCTGGAACGTGTTCGATGCCTGCTGCGAAGCCAAGCTGCGGGCCACCGCGGGCCAGGCCCAGGCGCGCACCGAAGGCCCGGGGCGGCCCCACATGAACGCGGCGCCCGTGTTGACAAGCGACGCCCTCCCCACCTTCCACTGGAGCGATGACGCAAGCCCGGCGCGGCATCGTCACGATGAGGGGGCAGCCCAATCAGTGCGGGCCGCCACAGCGTTTCCGCCACCCGCACACCCGCTGGGCTTTTACGCGGTGCTGCCGAGCGCCGACTGGATCGAGCATGCGCTGAGCTGTGGCGTTCGCACATTGCAGTTGCGCATCAAGGAAGGGAGCTTGCCGCAGCCTGAGCTGTTCGCGCAGCTGCGTGCGGCGGTGCGTGCGGCGGGTGCGGTGCCTGGCGCGCAGTTGTTCATCAACGACCATTGGCAGGACGCGCTGGAACTGGGCGCTTACGGCGTTCACCTCGGTCAGGAAGACATGGCCACCGCCGACTGGGCAGCGCTGCGCGCGGCCGGCCTGCGCCTTGGTCTGAGCACGCACACGCCGCTCGAGATCTCACGCGCGCATGCCTTGCGGCCCAGCTGCATCGCGATCGGCCCGGTCTATCCGACGACCTTGAAAGCGATGGCTTATGCGCCGGTCGGGCTGCAGCGCCTTCGCAGCTGGGCGGCGCACTGCAAGCCTGCTTATCCGGTGGTGGCCATCGGCGGCATCAGCCTGGAGCGTGCACCGGCGGTGATGGCCTGCGGGGTCGATTCAGTGGCGGTGGTCAGCGCGCTGACACAAGCAGGCGATTCACGCAGCGCGGCGGCCGCCTTCATGGCTTGCGTGGCGCGATTCACTTCAACGCGTGAGGGAGCGTTGGCCTGAGGCGGTCGAATCAGGGTTTGATGAGTGCAGGCGTTTCGGCGACAAAG
>CAXTCD010000160.1:0-12055 GCA_964242145.1 uncultured Rhizobacter sp. | reverse complement strand
CGATGCACAGCACCGCGATGGCCTCGGTCAGCATCGCGTTTCTGGATGTCTACCTGCGCGATGACGCGGTGGCACGCGACTGGATGAAAACCGCCTCCGGCCGATGGCTGAGCACCGTCGGCGAATGGGTCAGCAAGTGATGCAGCCTGAGGGCCTTCCTTCGGGCTCATCCACGATCGGTCGACCGGTAAGCCGCGAACACATCGCGCAGCGGTAGCGAGGTCTTCGCCGCCGGTTGCGATAACGAGCGTTCGATCTCGTTCAGATGGCGGCGCATCTCGGCCCCGGCCGCGCTGCCGGTGCGGCCTTCCGCCAGCACCTGCAGCAGGCTGCGATGGCTGTGCGCCACGCACATCGGTTCGCCCGGCGCCTTGTACAGCGCCATCAGCAGCGAAGTGGTGGGCAGCAGCTCTTCCAGCAAGCGCACGAAGATCGGGTTGCCGCTCATGCGCGCAAGCTTCAGGTGGAACTCGCCTGAAAGCCGAATTGCCTCCTGCTTGTTCTGCAGCTGGGTCGCCCGCGTCTCGGCCGCCACCAACTGGCGCAACTCCAGCAATTGTTCGGCGCTGAGCTTGCCGGCCAGGCGCCGCGCCACTTCGCACTCCACCACCCGCCGAGCCTCGAACACATGCTCGCCATCACGGCGTGTCGGCTCGGGAACCTGCGCGCCACGGTTGGGGCGCAGCACGATCACGCCATCTTGCGCCAGCTTGTGCAGTGCTTGGCGCACCAAGGTCCGTGACACAGAAAAAGTCTCGGCGAGTTCCTCTTCACGCAGCCGTGTGCCCGGTGAGAGGCGGTGGTCGATGACCGCCGCATAGATCGCCTGATAGACGCGATCGGCCGCCACCAGCACGGCCGGCGCGATGTCGGCACCCGGCGGTGGAGCGAATTCAGCGGCAGCTCGCCGGCGCGTCGCCATCGTGCGCCGGCGCACTAGGTGCGCTTGCGGCGCAGGAACTTCATCAGCGCCATCGTGCCACCCATCACCGCGAACGACACCACCGTCGTGACCGTGCCGAGTGCGTAGATGGCCGGTGTCGTCACGGTGCTGGTCAGGCCCTGCAGTTCCAGCGGCAAGGTGTTGACATCGCCGATGGCCTGCGAAGTGCGGGCGATCTCGTCCCAGCTCAACGTGAAGCCGAACATGCCGACGCCAACCAGGCTCGGCGCGATCAGCGGCAGCACCACATGGCGGAAGCTTTGCCAAGGCGACGCGCCGAGGTCGCTCGCCGCCTCTTCGAAGGCCGGGTTGAAGCGGTTGAACACCGCCAGCATGATCAGCAGGCCGAAGGGCAGCGTCCAGGTCAGGTGCGCGCCGAGCGCCGAGCTGTACAGGCCCATCGCCGTGCCATAGCCCTCAAGCCAGCTGCCGAGCCCCAGGCCTTCGAGCGCAGCCTTCAAGCCGGTATCGATCAATCGGAACTGCAACCCGATGCCGAGCGACACCACGATCGACGGCATGATCAAGCTGGCGACCGAGGTATAGAACAGCAGGCCGGCGCCAGCGAACTTCTTGCGGAACGCGAGGCCGGCACCCAGCGACAGCAGCACGGTGCACAGCATCACGACCGTGCCCAAAGCCACCGAACGGCGGAACGCCGCGGCGATGTCGACCACGCCCATGCCTTCCCACAGCTTGGCAAACCAATGCAGCGAGACGCCGCGCATCGGGAAGGTCAGGCCGCCTTCCGGCCCCTGGAAGCTGAGCACGACGATCGTGAACATCGGCCCGTACAGAAAGATCACGAACAGCCCGAAGATGGCGGCCAGCGCATAAAAGGCACGTGGCCGTTGGCCTTCGTTCATACGGCACTCCTTTGCAGGCGCAACGCCCCGACGTTCGAGCCGCCCGAAGCCAGCCCGGCTGGCCTCAACCAGTCTTGCGGCGAAGACGCGGGGGAGGTCGTCATCAAAGCTCCTTGCGAATGTCGACCACGCGAGTCAGGCCCCAGATCATCATCAAGGTGATCACCAGCAGGATCACCGCGTTCGCCGCGGCCATCGGGAATTGCAGATAAGAGGTCTGCACCTGAATGATCTTGCCGACCGAGGCGATCTGCTGTCCGCCCATCAACCCGATGGTGACGAAGTCGCCCATCACGATCGTGATCACGAAGATCGAGCCGATGATGATGCCGGTGCGGCTGAGCGGCACCACGACGTTCCAGACCGTCTGCCAGCCACTGGCGCCGCTGTCGCGGGCGGCTTCGATCAGCGAGCGGTCGATGCGCATCATCGAGTTGAAGATCGGCACGATCATGAACATCGTGTACAGGTGGACGAAGGCCAGCACGACCGAGAAATTGCTGAACAGCAGCCATTCGATCGGCGAGTCGATCAGCCCCGCGCCCTGCAAGGCCTGGTTGACGACGCCATTGCGCCCGAGCAGCGGCACCCACGAGATCATGCGGATCACGTTCGACGTCCAGAAAGGTACGGTGCAGACGATGAACAGCAAGGTCTGCGCGCCGACCGTGCGCACATGGAAGGCCAGGAAATAAGCCACCATGAACCCAATCGCCAGCGTGATCAGCCAGACCAGAAAGCAAAACTTGAAGGTCGACAGATAAGTCTTGAGCGTCACGCACAACTCATCGGTATTGGCACAGCCCGCGAAGATATCGAGATAGTTCTGCGCCGTGAACGCCGGTATCAACTCATAGTCCGTCGCCCGCCAAAAACTGACCGCCGCCACCAGCAGCAGCGGCAGCACCAGGAACAACATGAACACCAGCGTGAACGGCGCAGCCTGCAGCCAAGCCGAGACACGGAAAGGTTTGATGTTCATTGCAAATTTGGCATTGAAAAGACGAGCCAACGGGTTGAGGGAACGAACGAGCAAAGCAAGATCGCCATCAAACCACCCGCGAGGACCGGCTTCGCCGGCCGACCCGGGGTCGCCCCTCGGGGGCAGGAGCGAAGCGACTGGGGGGCCTTATTCAAGCCGCCACGAATTCATTCCACTTCTGAACCATGTAAGCGTTCTCATCCATGATCGCGTTCCAGCAGGCAATGCCGCCCATGCGTGACTCGTAGCTGCCGCCATCGCGCAAGCTGCCGGCCTTGGCGAGCAATTCACCGCCTGGCGCCTTGATGTCTTTCTCGGCCGCCTTGCCTTCCATCCAGTAAGCCCACTCGTAAGCTTCCATCTTGGCCTTCGCGGTTTCGAGCACAGCGCTGTAATAGCCCTGACGGTTCAGATAAGCGCCGGCCCAGCCATCCAGAAACCAGTTGATGAATTCATAGACGGCATCGGCCTTCTTACCGGTCACGCTCTTCGGCACACCGAAACCCGCCGCCCACGCGCGATAGCCTTCCTTCAAGGGCTGAAAGGTGCAGGCGATGCCCTTGGTGCGCACCGCCGTGACGGCCGGCGACCACATCGACTGGATCACCACCTCGCCCGAGGCCATCAGGTTCACGCTCTCGTTGAAGTCTTTCCACAACGCGCGGAACTGGCCGGCCTTCTTCGCTTCGATCAAGGTCTTGATCGTCAGGTCGATTTCCTTCTTGGTCATGTTCCCCTTGTCGGGGTATTTGTACAGGCCTGCCGCTTCGACCACCATCGCTGCGTCCATGATGCCGATCGACGGAATGTTCAGGATCGCCGCCTTGCCCTTGAACTCGGGATTCAAGAGCTCTTTCCAGCTATCGATGGGCCGCTTGATCAGGTCGGGCCGAATGCCCAAGGTGTCGGCGTTGTAGACCGTCGGGATCAAGGTCATGAACGGGGTCGGCGACGAAGCGAAGGTCTTCGAATCGGGCTTCTCGAGGTACATCACCTTCTTCGGCGCCGTGCCCTGATCACCGACCTTCTTGCCCGCCACTTCACCTCGGGTGAAGAGCGGAGTGATTTTGTCGGCGTGCTTGATGCGCTTGGTGTCAATGCCCAGCAGGTTGCCCGTGGGCATGATCTTTTTCAGCGAGAAGTACTCGGTATCGATCAGGTCGAACGAGTTGGGCGCGGTGACGGCACGCTTGGTCACGTCATCGGTCGTGACCGGGATGTACTGGATCTTGATGCCGGTATCGGCCTCGAACTTGTCGGCGATCGCCTTGTCTTGGTTGACCGCGGTGCCGAGGTAGCGCAGCGTGATCTTCTCTTGCGCGTGCACGAACGGGAAGGCAAGCGTGCCACCGGTCGCCGCAGCGCCCTTCAGCAGGGTCCGACGGGTTGTCGATTCGGGCTTGGAGCTGGGGGCGGACATGAAGCGTCTCCTTGGAGCGAAGGTGGGATGAGGCGGGGTATGGGCGAGATCTGGGCGGGACGGGGGGGATCGATCGCGCAATCAGGCAGCCAGGCTGGCTGCAGCAGGCGCGGCGGCTGGGGCGGAGTTCAGCGCATGGGCCTCGTGCGGCAGCCATGACACATAGACGGTCTCACCCGGCTGCAATGGTTCGTGATCGAACAAGGCATCGGCCATCGTGGCCGTCCATTGCGCATCGGCCGGCTCGCCCTCCGGAGCAAGGCTGATCTGCACATAGGTGCCCTGATATTCGATCGCACGAACCGCCGCCGTGCGCGCGCCGATACCGGCTGCACGCTGGAGCTTGAGCCGATCGGCGCGAACGGCGATCGGCCCCGTTGGCGAAGCGATCACGTTGTGCGCGCCCATGAAGCGAGCGACGAATTCCGAGCGCGGCGCGTTGAACACCTCGCGCGGCGAGCCGGTCTGCTCGATGCGCCCGTTGTTCATCACCACCACCTGGTCGGCCAAGGCCATCGCCTCTTCTTGCGAGTGCGTGACGTGCACGAAGGTGAAGCCCAGTTCCTGTTGCCAGCGCTTCAGCTCGGCGCGCATCTGTACGCGAAGGAACGGATCGAGCGCCGACAGCGGCTCATCCAGCAACAGCACGCGTGGCTCCGTCATCAGCGCGCGCGCCAGCGCCACGCGCTGCTGCTGGCCGCCAGATAACTCGCTCGGTAAGCGGCTGAGATAAGGCGTCATCGCGACCAGCTGCAGCAGCTCTTTGGCGCGGGCGTGGCGCTCGGGAACGGGCTTGCCGCGCATCTTCCAGCTGAAGGCCACGTTGTCGAGCACCGAGAGGTGCGGGAACAGGGCGTAGCTCTGGAACATCATCGCGGTGCCACGGTCGGCCGCTTCGCTGTAGGTGATGTATTTGCCGCCAAGCAGGATCTGCCCGTCACTGGCCAGCTCATGCCCGGCAATCATGCGCAGCGTCGACGTCTTGCCGCAGCCTGACGGCCCAAGCAAACAGCAATAGCTGCCCGAAGGAATCTTGAGATCGATGCCGGCCACCGCAACGGTCTGACCGTATCGTTTGACAAGAGAAGTCAGAACCAGGCTTGAATCGACTTTCATGAGCTGCATGTATGCAATGCATGTGCCAATCGCCTTCGCTCCTGTAGCAAGCCGATGCGCTCGGCTCGGCGCACCACGGTCTTGCCGGATCGGCGCGATATCGGCGCAAAGCGCGCATTCATCGCCCGTGTTTGGGGCAATCGGTACAGCAGCACTGGGCGCGTGATTTGCTCGATGCCCCTGGATGACTCGCACCACTTTGTATACAAAGATCGGCTTGCGTTGAAAGGACCCTCAAGATGAAGATCCGCGTGATCAATCCCAATACCAGTGCATCGATGACCGCGAAGATCAGCGCAGCCGCTGCTGCAGCCGCTTTCGCCGGCACGCAGATCGATGCCGTGCAGTCGAGCTTTGGCGCCCCATCGATCGAAGGACACCATGACGATGTCTGGGCAGCTGCCGGCGTGGTCGAGCAAGTACGGCTCGGCGAAGCCAGTGGTGCCGATGCCTACGTGATAGCCTGTTTTGGTGACCCTGGCCTGCATGCCGCGCGCGAGCTGGCCCGCGGCCCGGTGATCGGCATCGCCGAAGCCGCGTTTCATTGCGCCTCCTTATTGGCCACCGGCTTCTCGGTCGTCACGACCCTGGTGCGCACCTGCGTGATCGCCGAACACCTGGTGATTCAATACGGCTTCGAGCGCCGCTGCCGCGGCATTCACGGTACCGACATTCCCGTGCTGGAGCTCGACAACCCGCAGAGCGATGCCTATGCGCGCATCCTGAAGTGCTCACGCGAGGCGCTGGCCCGTGACCGCTCCGGCGCCATCGTGCTGGGCTGCGCCGGCATGGCCGATCTGTGCCTGCGTCTGCAGCAGGCCTTGGGCGTGCCGGTGATCGATGGGGTTGCCGCGGCAGTCAAGCTGGCCGAAAGCTTGGTTGCGATGAAGCTCGGCACCAGCAAGCAAGGCGACTACGCATCCCCACTTCGCAAGGCCTACTCGGGCTGGGCCGCGCCGTATTCGCCGGCGGGCTGACTCTCATTGGCAAACCTTGACGGCGCTGCAAGCTGGCTCTCAAGCAACAACATTGGCCTCAGAAGGACCTGCCAGCATTTGAGCGAAATCGTGTCAACCCGCAGCAGCGACACCGCGTTGTGGATGCAAGCTCGGCAAATGCAGGGCTCGCTCCGAATCCGTTTGGAGCAACTCCAGGCCTTTTTGATTGGAATACACCATGACCTCGACCAAGACCCTTTTCATCGCCGCCCTGCTGTCTTCCGTTGCTGCAGCCTCTTTCGCTCAATCGCCCGCCACGCCAAAGGGCGACACCGCCACGGCAGCCACCGCCGCAGCTGACTCGGCTTCGTCGCCGAAGGCTCACAAGAAGCACAAGAAGGCTCACGCCAAGAAGGCCGAAGGCGCTGCTTCTGCCGCCAAGTAAATCCAGAAACTGGGATCAACTCGAACCATTGACCGATCGACACGTCGGTCACCGATCTAACCGGGATCGGAACTCATGCCCCTGATGGCTTAGCCTCAGGGGCTTTTTTATGCCGCTTTGTATGTCGCTTGCTGCTGCCTGCTCGGCAGGCTTGCACGCCATCCGATAACCGCTTTGCAGCCTCGCTACCGATGGTGGCTATACTCGCGCCCCGCACTCGTCATTGGGGAGTAGCCGCCCTGCTTCAGCAGGGGTTCGCGTCAACAGACTTGGTCCTCATGACCATGGTGCGAACAGCTCCTAGCCTGGCCAGACCTTTGACTGCGCAGCATCCGGATTCACGAGCCGCGGGTGCCGCGTGGTCTTTGGTATTCGGCTCTGGAGTTCTCATGGAAGCATTTCTCGTCTCCACCGGTGTTGTGGCTCTGGGTGAAATGGGCGACAAGACCCAATTGCTTGCGATGCTGCTGGCCACGCGCTTCAAGCGTCCGATCCCTATCGTTCTAGGCATCCTTACCGCGACGCTGGTCAATCATGCGGCCGCAGGTGCTGCCGGCAGTTGGGTTGCATCAACGTTGGGGCCAGAGGTTTTGCGCTGGGTGATCGGCCTCTCGTTCATCGCGATGGCGGGTTGGATGCTGATCCCCGACAAGCTGGATGCAGACGAATCGCAAACCTCGCACCTCGGCGTTTTTGCGACGACCACCATCACCTTCTTCCTAGCCGAGATGGGCGATAAAACCCAACTGGCCACCGTCGCGCTGGCAGCGCGCTACGACGACCTGGTCGCCGTCGTGGCTGGCACCACGTGCGGCATGTTGATCGCTGATGTGCCTGCCGTGTTTGTTGGCGACAAGATGGCCAAGAAGCTGTCGATGCGCTGGGTTCATGGCATTGCGGCCGCCATCTTTGCCGCATTGGGCGTACTGACCTTGCTCAGCGGCAACCGGCTGTTTCAGCTGGCCTGAGCCCACCGACCAAGGTTTGTTGAGCGATGCTCTGCCGCACTCAGGTCCTGCGCTTTGTCGCATGACTGTGTCATCGCCACCATCGTGCGACGATGGCAACACACCATGAAAAAAGCCAAGTCATTGACTTGGCTTTTTGGATCTGGCTTTTAACCGGAAAATTCTTTGGTTGCGGGGGCTGGATTTGAACCAACGACCTTTGGGTTATGAGCCCAACGAGCTACCAGACTGCTCCACCCCGCGACTGAGTCCATGACTATATCACAAAAAGTCGCTTGTGTTTATTTAAAGAAGCGTCGCCGTGTGAGGACCAACGCAAGGTAGTACGCGCCGATCGCATACGCGCATAGCACCAAGATCGGTTGAACAACATGCTCTGGCGCATGACCGATGATCAGCGGCCTAACGATCTCAACGGCTGCCGTCAACGGCAGCACTTGCGCTATGTGCTGAAGCCACTGGGGCATTTGCGAAATCGGAAAGTACACCCCTGACAGAAAGGTCATCGGTGTCAGTACCAATGTGAAGTAATACGTGAAGAAGTCGTAGCCCTTCGCGAGCGCGTTGAACACCATCGCAATGGACGCGAAAGTGATGCCGACGAGACACGACACCGGGATTACGAGGATCATCGACGGCGCACGGCTGATGCCCAGCACAAAGATCACCAGCAGGATGGCCGCTACCGTGAAGACCGACTTGAACGCAGACCACAGGGTCTCGGCCAACACGATGTCGTCGAGCGCAATCGGCGCGTTCATGATGCTGTCCCAAGTCTTCTGCACCTCCATGCGTGAGTAGACCGAATACAGCGCTTCGAAGGTCGCCGCCATCGCGCAGCTGACCGCGATGCTTCCAGAGGCGAGGTATTGGATATACGGCAGGCCTTGCACCGAGCCCAGCATCGAGCCGAGCCCATAGCCGAAGGCCACGAGGGTGATCAATGGCTCGGCGATGTTGCCCAGCACGCTCGGCACGGCCAGCTTCCGCCAGACGAGGAGATTGCGCAGCAGCACTGGCCAGAAACGCAGCGAGAGGCGCGGAGCGGCATAAGGAGAAATCAGCATGGGGGTGTTCCGTCGATAAGGTGCAGTGCCGATGTCATCGGGCTCATGCGTCATCACGAATCTGGCGACCTGTCAGCTTCAGAAAGAGGTCCTCCAGATTGGCCGGCCGATGCAGCGAACGCAGCCCCGGCGCTTGAGCCAGCGCCTTCAGCAACGGGTGAGGGTCTCGCACGTAGAAGAACACCGTCTCGCCACGGGTCTCCACGCGCTCCGCGAAGCGGGCATGCGATTGACTGGTGGCTTGCGCGCCTTCGCCATACACCTCGACCACGTGGCTCTCAAGGTGTTCACCGATCAGGCCCCGCGGCGTGCCTTCGGCAATCTTTCTGCCATGGTCCAACACCAACAGCCGGTCGCACAGGCGCTCGGCTTCGTCCATGAAATGAGTCGTTAGCAAGATCGACTTGCCTTGCTGCAGGAGGTTTTGGAGACGCTCCCACATCAGGTGACGGGCTTGTGGGTCGAGGCCGGTGGTGGGCTCGTCCAGTAGCAGCAGATCCGGATCGTTGATCAAGGCTCGCGCCAAGCTGAGCCTGCGCTTCATTCCGCCGGAGAGTTGACCTGGTTTGGCATCGGCCTTGGATTGCAGGGCCGCGAACTCCAGCAGCTTTGGAATCCGCGCATCGATCTCACTGCGCGACAAGCCAAAATACCGCCCGTAGACACGCAGATTCTCGACGCAGGTGAAGTCGGGGTCGAGGCTATCGAACTGCGTGACCACGCCCATGCGCCGCTTGGCTTCGCGTACCTGTTGAGGAATCGACAACCCAAAGGCTTCGATGCTGCCGCTGTCGGCACCCGTCAGCCCCAGGCACATGCGGATGGTGGTCGTCTTGCCCGCACCATTGGGGCCGATCACCCCCAGGCATTCGCCTGCGGCAATCTCCAATGACAGATCGTCCACGACTACGTCGTCACCAAACTTCTTGTGCAACTGCGATATGCGAAAGATGGATGAAGTCATGAGCCTCAGTTTGCCAAATGACGGTGGCAGGAACTGTTAGCCATTTCCGACCCGCCAAGAAAAAAGGGCCAGCAATGCTGGCCCTTTTTTTTTTGAGAAGCCTCAGCTTCACTGAACTTACTCGGCGTCTGCTGCCTTGGCGTCTTCAGCCACTTCAGGACGATCCACGAGTTCGACATACGCCATCGGTGCGTTATCGCCCACGCGGAAGCCCGTCTTCAGAATGCGGGTGTAGCCGCCTGGACGTGCCTTGTAGCGCGGGCCGAGCTCGTTGAAGAGCTTGGTGACGATGTCGCGATCGCGCGTGCGGTCAAAAGCCAAGCGGCGATTGGCCAGCGTGGCTTCCTTTGCCAAGGTGATGAGCGGCTCGACGACGCGACGCAGTTCCTTGGCCTTGGGGACCGTGGTCTTGATCGCTTCGTGTTGCAGCAGCGAATTGCACATGTTGCGCAACATCGCTTGGCGATGTTCGCTGGTGCGGTTGAGCTTACGGAGTCCGTGACGATGACGCATGGTGCTGTTCCTTTCTGACTATTAAAACCGGCAGCCGTATCAGGTACTGTCGGGTGCCCATTGCCAAGAAGCCACTGTGTCAGTGGCGACCCTCTTGGGGGTTTGGCCGTCATTGCTGACGGCCGCGCTGAAATCAGCGTTTGTCGAGGCCTTGAGGAGGCCAGTTCTCAAGACGCGCGCCAAGCGTAAGCCCGCGGGACGCCAAAACTTCCTTGATCTCGTTGAGCGACTTGCGACCCAGATTGGGCGTCTTCAGCAATTCGGTCTCAGTTCGTTGGATCAGGTCGCCAATGTAATAGATATTTTCGGCCTTCAAGCAGTTGGCCGAACGCACGGTCAACTCGAGTTCGTCGACCGGGCGCAACAAGATCGGATCGAACTGCGTGCTGCGTTGAGCCGGTTGATCGAAGGCGGCGATTTCACTGCCTTCCAACTGTGCAAACACCGCAAGCTGCTCGACAAGAATCTTGGCGGATGCACGAATCGCTTCTTCTGGCGTGATGGCACCATTCGTTGCAATCTCCATCACCAGCTTATCGAGGTCGGTACGCTGTTCCACACGCGCCGATTCGACGGTGTAGCTCACGCGTGACACCGGAGAGAACGACGCATCGAGAACAATGCGGCCAATCGACTTGGTCGGCTCGTCGCCATAACGGCGCATCGTACCGGGCACATAGCCGCGGCCCTTTTCAACCTTGATCTGCATGTCCAACTTGCCGCCTTGCGACAAATGGGCAATGACGTGATCCGGATTGATGATCTCGACGTCGTGGGGCGTCTGGATATCGCCGGCAGTCACGGGGCCTTCGCCTTCCTTGCGCAGAACGAGAGTGACCTCGTCGCGGTTGTGAAGGCGGAAAACAACGCCCTTGAGGTTCAACATGATGTGAACCACGTCTTCCTGCACGCCATCGACGGTCGAATACTCATGGAGCACGCCAGCGATGGTGACCTCGGTCGGCGCATATCCCACCATCGAAGACAGCAGAACACGACGCAACGCGTTGCCGAGGGTATGGCCATAACCACGCTCGAACGGCTCGAGGGTCACCTTGGCGCGGTTGCCGCCCAGCGGCTCCACATTGATGGCTTTGGGTTTGAGCAGGTTTGTTTGCATGAGGTCTTTCTTTCAATACCCTCGGTTCATTACACCGATAAGGCTGATGGACCAACCGGACAGCAAGAGATACCGCCGGACTTGGAAAATCAAGACAAGGCCGAGCAGTGGCGCCATCGGACGCCACTCACTTAGCCTGAGCACCGATCAGCGCGAATACAGTTCGACGATCAAGGCTTCCTTGATATCGGCACCGAACTCATCGCGGTCCGGGGTCTTCTTAAAGACGCCTTCGAGCTTAGATGCATCGACCTGCACCCAGTTGGGCATGCCTTGCGATTCAGCCAATTTCACTGCGTCAACAATGCGCAACTGCTTCTTGGACTTCTCGCGAACACCAACCAAATCACCGGCCTTCACCAAGTAAGACGCAATGTTGACGACTGCGCCATTGACGGTAATGGCTTTGTGGGAAACCAACTGCCGACCTTCAGCGCGGGTCGAGCCGAAGCCCATGCGATAGACGACGTTGTCGAGGCGCGATTCGAGCAGCGACAGCAGGTTGGCGCCGGTGTTGCCTTTGCGACGCTCAGCTTCGGCAAAGTAACGGCGGAACTGACGCTCCAGAATGCCGTACATGCGCTTGACCTTTTGCTTCTCACGCAATTGCAGACCAAAGTCAGAAGTGCGCGAACCAGAGGTACGGCCGTGTTGCCCTGGCTTGCTGTCGAACTTGACCTTGTCACCGATCGGGCGGCGAGCGCTCTTCAGGA
>CAXTCD010000159.1:0-12065 GCA_964242145.1 uncultured Rhizobacter sp. | reverse complement strand
CGGGCGCGATGCCCGGCAGCTGTCTGCCCATGATTCCCACATTGCGCCCGGTGAGATCGCCGTTGGCGTGGTGATCGGCCGCGCCTCCGAAAACTTCGACTTCTTCGTGTTCGGCATCGCGTCGGTGCTGGTTTTTCCCGCCGTCTTCTTCCCGTTCGAAAAAGCCCTCGAAGGCACGCTGTATTCCTTCGCGTTGTTCGCGTTGGCCTTCGTCGCCCGGCCGATCGGCACGGTGCTGTTCATGAAGCTGCAGGGCCGCTTCGGCCGCGAAGCCAAGCTCACCGCGGCCTTGTTCCTGCTCGGCTCGTCGACCGCCGGCATGGCCTTTCTGCCGGGCTTTGCGAGCCTCGGGCCGACTTCGATCGTGCTGCTGGCGATCTTCCGTGTCGGCCAGGGGCTGGCGCTCGGCGGCTCGTGGGATGGCCTGCCGACCCTGCTCGCGCTGAACGCGCCGAAGAGCCGCCGCGGCTGGTATGCCGCGCTCGGCCAACTCGGCGCGCCAGTGGGCTTTGCGCTGGCCAGCGGGCTGTTCGCCTTCCTGTATTCGAGCCTCGAGCCCGATGATTTTTTGAGCTGGGGCTGGCGCTATGCCTTCTACGTGGCCTTCGCGATCAACGTGGTGGCGCTGTTTGCGCGGCTGCGCCTGGTGGCCACCCATGAATACGACGAGCTGCTCGAATCCAATGAGCTGGAGCCGACCGATGTCAGCGAGCTGGTGCGCAACCAGGGCTCGACGCTGGTGATCGGCGCCTTCGCGGCGCTGGCCAGTTATGCGCTGTTCCACATCGTCACGGTGTTCCCGCTGTCGTGGATCAAGCTCTTCTCGAAGCAATCGATCACCGAGTTCATGGTGGTCGAGATCGTCGGTGCCGGCCTCGCGGCCTTGGGCATTCTGGCGTCGGGCTTGATCGCCGACCGCTATGGCCGCCGCCGCACGCTGGGCACGCTGGCCAGCATGATCGCGGTGTTCAGCGGCTTCGCGCCGACCTTGCTGGGCGGCGGCACGATCGGCCAAGACCTCTTCATGCTGGTCGGCTTCACGCTGTTGGGCCTGTCGTACGGTCAGGCGGCCGGCGCGGTAACGGCGAACTTCGAGTCGCATTACCGCTACACCGGCGCGGCGCTGACCTCCGATCTGGCCTGGCTGTTCGGTGCTGCTTTCGCGCCGTTGGTGGCGCTGGGCTTGTCGGCCAACTTCGGCCTGGGCTTCGTCAGCGTCTATCTGCTGTCAGGCGCGGCTGCCACGCTGGGTGCGCTGAGCCTGAACCGCGCGATGGAAATCCGCGATTGATCGGTGGTGGTTGATCCATCGGGATGGGCCTGCCTGGTTTGATGTTTTGATCTGACGGGGCTTGACAGGGTCGGCCGCTGCGGCCCATGCCAACAATGCAGCCCACCCTTCGCCGATAATTCGCGCCGGCCGGCCCCCTGCCGCGCGCTCCCGTGCGCCGGGCCCGGCGCACGAAGGAGTCATCGGTGGCGAGTGATGCAGCGGGCAATGAACGGGGTGACCTGAACGCGGGTGGCAGCTCAGGCCGTACGGGCCGATCGGAAACCAATCGGCTTTACGGCGGCGCACCCTTGCCGCCCGGGCCGATGGCCAGCTTCATCGTCTCGGTGATCGCGCTGCTGCTGATCGCGCTGTTTTCGTACCGTTCGCTGCAGTCGAGTTCGGTCACGGCCGATCAGGTCAATCGCACGACCGAGGTCAACGAGCAGTTGCTGGCGGTCTTGTCACACCTCAAGGATGCCGAAACCGGCCAGCGCGGCTATCTATTGACCGGGCAGGATGTTTATCTGCAGCCCTACACCGATGCCAAGGTTCGCCTGAATGGCGTGCTGGGTCAGCTGCGCTCGATGCTGGCCGGCAACGAGCGGCAACTGCGCCGCTTCGAAGAGTTGAACCGGCTCTCCAACGACAAGTTGAGCGAACTGGAAGAGACGGTCGTGCTGCGCCGCGCTGGCAAAACTGACGCCGCGATGGCCGTTGTGCTGACCGACCGCGGCAAGGCGGTGATGGACCGCGTGCGCTCGACCGTGGCCGAGATGCAGACCGAAGAGCGGGCCACGCTGGCCAAGCGCCAGGCCGAATGGGCCGACGCGCAAAGCCTGTCGCTGCTGGTTTCCTGGGGCGGCTCGGCCTTGCTGCTGGTGCTGATCACCGTATCGGCCTTGCTGACCTCGCGTGATTTCCGGGCGCGCATGGTGCAGGCCTGGGTGCGCAACGGCCAGGCGCAGCTGGCCAGCCGGCTGCAAGGCGAGCAGCGCCTGGAAGTCTTGGGCGACACCTTGTTGGCTTTTCTGGCCGACTACATGAACGCACAGATCGGTGCGGCCTACGTGGCGCAGCCCGATGGCCGCTTCCACCGCTTTGCCGGTTATGCGATCTCGGCCACCGACACGCTGCGCCCCGGCGAAGGCATGCTCGGCCAGGCCGCGAAGAACAACCGCGTGCTGCATGTCACCAACGTGCCGAAGGACCATCTGCAAGTCGCCTCCGGCACCGGCGCAAGCCAGCCCAGCGAGCTGCTGATCGCGCCGGTGTCGATCGATGGCACGGTGCAGGCGGTGCTCGAACTCGGCTTTTTCCGCCCGCTGCACCGCGGCGAGATCGAGCTGCTGGAGCGTGTGTCGGAAATGCTGGGCATCGCGGTGCGCACCTCCAAAGACCGCTCCCAACTCGAGAACCTGCTCGAAGAAACCCAGCGCCAGGCCGAAGAGCTGCAGGCCCAGCAAGAAGAGCTGCGCGTCAGCAACGAAGAGCTCGAAGAGCAAAGCCGCGTGCTGAAGGAATCGCAGGCGCAGCTTGAAGCGCAGCAGGCCGAGTTAGAGCAGACCAACTCGCAGCTGGAAGAGCAGACGCAGGCGCTGGAGCATCAGAAGGATGCGTTGACCGATGCGCAGGCGGTGCTGTCGGACAAAGCTACCGAGCTTGAGCGCACCAACCAATACAAGAGCGAGTTCCTGGCGAACATGAGCCACGAGCTGCGCACGCCGCTGAACTCGACGCTGATCCTCGCCAAGCTGCTGGCCGACAACAAGGGCGGCAACCTGAGCGAAGAGCAGGTCAAGTTCGCGCAGACCATCTCGTCGGCCGGCAACGACCTGCTGGACCTGATCAACGACATCCTGGACCTGGCGAAGATCGAATCCGGCAAGGTCGAGCTGCAGATCGAACCGGTGACGCTGGCGCGCGCCGTCGATTCGCTGGTCAAGACGCTGCAGCCGCTGGCGCGCCAGAAGGGCATCGGCTTCAACGCCAGCATCGAAGCCGATGTGCCGGCGACCATCGACACCGACCTGCAGCGCCTGTCCCAGATCCTCAAGAACCTGCTGTCCAACGCAGTGAAGTTCACCGAGCGCGGTGAAGTTTCACTGCGCGTGTCGCTGACTCCGCGCGGCGTGGCCTTTGCCGTGCGCGACACCGGCATCGGCATCCCCGCGCATCAGCAAAACATCATCTTCGAAGCCTTCCGCCAGGCCGATGGCAGCACGCACCGCAAGTACGGCGGCACGGGCCTCGGCCTGTCGATCTCGCGCGATCTGTCGCACCTGCTGGGCGGCGAGATCAGCGTGCAAAGCGTGCCGGGCCAAGGCAGCGAATTCACGTTAGAGCTGCCGCTGAACTATGTGTCGAGCGTGCAGGTGGTGCCGGCGCCGGGCAAACCGAGGGGCGCGGCGGCTGCGGTGCCGGTGGCCGCCCGACCGAACGAGGCCGCACCGCCCGCGGCATCGTCCGCAGCGATGAGCTGGTCGTCACCACCGGTGTCTGCGCCGGCCGGGGGTGCGCTGGATGCGCCTGCTGCCGGGGGCCTTCGGCCGATCGCAATGGACGATGACCGCGGCCGGCTGAAGGCCGATTCGAGGTTGATCCTCGTCATCGAAGACGACGAACGTTTTGCGGCGATCCTGCGCGACCTGGCGCACGAGATGGGCTTCCAGTGCGTCGTCACCCATTCGGCGAACGACGGGCTGGCCGCGGCCACGCAATTCCGCCCGAGCGCCATCCTGCTCGACATGAACCTGCCCGACCATTCGGGGCTGGGCGTGCTCGACCAGCTGAAGCGCAACCCGAAGACCCGGCACATCCCGGTGCATGTGGCCTCGGTGGCCGATTACAGCCAGGAAGCGCTGGAGCGCGGCGCGATCGGCTATGCGCTGAAGCCGGTCAAGCGCGAGCAACTGGTCGATGCGCTGCAGCGGCTGGAAGCCAAGTTCATGCAGAGCCTGCGCCGCGTGCTGGTGGTCGAAGACGATGCGCGCCAGCGCGACAGCATTCGCGAGCTGCTGGGCAGCGAGAGCGGCAATGGCGATGTGCAGATCACCGACGTCGAGACCGCAGCCCAGGCGCTGCAGCAACTGCGCAGCACCACCTTCGACTGCATGGTGATGGACCTGAACCTGCCCGACCTGTCGGGCTATGAGCTGCTGGAGCAGATGGCCGGGCAGGGCGACATGCCGTTCCCGCCGGTGATCGTCTACACCGGCCGCTCGCTGACCCGCCAGGAAGAGCAGCAGCTGCGCAAGTTCTCGAAATCGATCATCGTCAAAGACGCGCGCTCGCCCGAGCGGCTGCTGGACGAAGTGACGCTGTTCCTGCACCACGTCGAAGCCAAGCTGCCGCCGGAGAGCCAGCGGCTGCTGGCCTCGGCGCGCGACCGCGAAGCTGCGCTCGATGGCCGGCGCATCCTGGTCGTGGAAGACGACGTGCGCAACATCTTCGCGCTGTCCAGCGTGCTGGAGCCCAAGGGCGTGAAGGTCGAGATCGCGCGCAATGGC
This sequence comes from uncultured Rhizobacter sp., assembly GCA_964242145.1. Lineage (GTDB taxonomy): Bacteria > Pseudomonadota > Gammaproteobacteria > Burkholderiales > Burkholderiaceae_C > Rhizobacter. The sequence continues at coordinate 7,286 of CAXTCD010000159.1, read as the reverse complement.
CTGGAGGCGATCGAGGCGCTGAAACGCTCGCTGGCCCAACCGGCCTCCGCGGCGATCGACCTGGTGCTGATGGACATCATGATGCCGGAGATGGACGGCTTCACCGCGATGCGCGAGATCCGCAAGCGCAGCGAATGGAAGAAGCTGCCGATCATCGCGCTGACCGCCAAGGCGATGAAGGACGATCAGGAGCAGTGCCTGGCGGCCGGCGCCAATGACTACATCGCCAAGCCGCTGGATGTCGAGAAGCTGCTGTCGCTGGTGCGGGTCTGGATGCCCAAATGAGCGGCCACGGTGACACCTTGCCAAGCCTCGGCAGTGCGGCCACGGCTTACAGCGACGCCGACATCGAACTGCGCCTGCTGACCGACGCCATCTACCTGAAGTACCACTATGATTTTCGCGGCTACTCGGCCGCGTCGCTGAAGCGGCGGATGGGCAGCGCGATGACGCGCTTCAACTGCAAGTCGCTGTCGCAGCTGCAGGACAAGGTGCTGCATGAGCCGGGCACCTTCCCGGCGCTGCTGGATTTTCTAACTGTTCAGGTGAGCGAAATGTTTCGCGACCCGTCGTACTTCAAGGCCCTGCGCGAGAAGGTCGTGCCTTTGCTGCGCACCTACCCGTCATTGAAGATCTGGGTCGCCGGCTGCAGCGCGGGCGAAGAGGTTTATTCGCTGGCCATCCTGCTGCAGGAAGAAGGGCTGCTGCAGCGCTCGATGATCTATGCCACCGACATCAATGCAGGCGCCTTGCAAAAGGCCGAGGCCGGCATCTATGAGATCGAGCGCATCCCCGGCTTCACCGAGAACCACCGGCGCTCTGGCGCGCGCAGTTCGCTGTCTGATTACTACACCGCCGCTTATGGGCGCGCGGTGTTCGACAAGGCCTTGAAGAAGCACTTCGTGTTCTCCGACCACAGCCTCGCCACCGACAGCGTGTTCGCCGAAGTACACCTGGTGTCGTGCCGCAACGTGCTGATCTACTTCGACCGCGCGTTGCAGGATCGGGCGCTCGGCCTGTTTCGCGATGCGCTGTGCCGCAAGGGCTTTCTCGGGCTCGGCTCGAAGGAGTCGCTTCGCTTCTCGAGCCATGCCGAGTCGTTCAATCCGCTGGTCGCCGACGACCGCATCTTTCAGAAGCGGGATCTCCTTTGAACCAGCCTGTAAACGCGGCGCTGCCTTCTTTGCCTTCAGGCATCGAGGCGATCGTGATCGGCGCATCGGCCGGTGGCGTCGAGGCCTTGTCGGTCTTGCTGCCGGCCTTACCGACGGGCCTGCCGGTCAGCGTGTTCGTCGTGCTGCACCTGCCGCGCGAACGGCCGAGCCTGCTGGTCGAAATCTTCAGCCACAAGTGCCAGATGGCGGTTCGGGAAGCACAGGACAAAGAGCCGGTGCAGGCCTCGACGATCTACTTCGCGCCGCCCGACTATCACCTGCTGATCGACGGCGGGCCGCCGCACCTGGCCTTGTCGATCGACGCGCCAGTGCATTACTCGCGGCCGTCGATCGATGTGCTGTTCGAATCGGCGGCCGATGTCTACCGCGAGCGCCTGATCGGCATCGTGCTGACCGGCGCCAATGAAGACGGCGCAGCCGGACTGGCCGCTGTGCACGCGGCCGGCGGCTATACCTTGGCCGAGTCGCCGGCCACCGCGCAATCGCGCTACATGCCGGAAGCGGCGATCAAGCGCAGCCCGGTCCATGCCGTGCTGGCGCTGGCCCCGATGGCTGAACTCTTGCGAACACTGGCACCTTCTGCTGCTGCGCCTTCCGCCGCACATCCTTCCTCGGCCCTTTCTCCTTCTGCCAAACCATGAGTCGCAGCCCTTTGTCTGTCAGGACCGGCGCCCCGGCGTGGCAACGCGTGAAGTGCTTGATCGTCGATGACCTGAGCGAGAACCTGCTGGCCTTGTCGGCGCTATTGCGAAGTGACGACGTCGAGGTGCTGACCGCGCAATCCGGCCCTGAAGCGCTGGAGCTGATGCTGAAGCACGACATTGCGCTCGCCTTCCTGGATGTGCAGATGCCGGAGATGGACGGCTTCGAGCTGGCCGAACTGATACGCGGCAGCGAACGCACGCGCCAGGTGCCGCTGATCTTCGTGACCGCCGGCGCGCGCGACCAGCACCGCCTGTTCAAGGGCTATGACAGCGGCGCGGTCGACTTCCTCTACAAGCCGATCGACCCGCGCATTCTGCGCAACAAGGCCGAGGTGTTCTTCCGCTTGCACCGGCAGCAAGCGCAGTTGGCCAGCGAACTCCACGAGCGCTCCGAGACACTGCGGCTGAACGAGATGTTCATGGCCGTGCTGGGCCACGATCTGCGCACGCCGCTGAGCGCCATCATGGGCTCGGCTTCGGTGCTGCAGCGCCGCAGCGGTGACGAGCTGGTGCACAAGACCACCGACAACATGCTGGCGAGCGGCCGGCGCATGAGCCGCATGATCGACGACATGCTTGATCTCGCCCGTGCGCGGCTCGGTGGTGGCATCGCGCTCAAGCGCGTGCCGGCCGATCTGCTGACGCCGATCCAGCGCGTGGTGCATGAAAGCCAACTGTCCGGCACGCAGCGCGAGATCCAGCTCATCCACACCGGCCCGCTCGATGGCGAATGGGATGTCGACCGGCTCGCGCAAGTGGCCTCGAACTTGGTCGGCAACGCCTTGCAGCACGGCCGCGCCGACGTGCCAATTCGCGTGGGCTTGAACGGTGAGGCCGCCGATCGCGTGCAGCTGACGGTGTCGAACGGCGGCTGCATCCCGGCGCAGTTGCTGCCGCATGTGTTCAACCCGTTTCGCGGCGGCAAGCGCGATGCCGGCCGCGGCGAAGGCCTGGGCCTGGGGCTCTACATCGTGCAGCAGATCGTGCAGGCACACGGCGGCACGGTCGACGTGAGTTCCTGCGAAGACGACGGCACGCAGTTCCGCATCGAGATGCCGCGCCGGGCGCGTTGAGTGCCGCAGGCGCGCTTCGGTCTGGTCAGTGCCGCACGCCTTTCAAACCGGGCCTGCGTTGATGGCAGGCCCCTGACTGTGTCACGAATCACTGCGTCACAAAGCCTGCGACGCCGAGGCGGAAGCGCTGGCGGCCGATGGCGTGACCATAGACGGGGCGGGCGCCGCTGACGCCGGTTGCGGCGAAAGATGTCGGGCCAGGAAAGCATCCAATTCCCGATAGAACTGGCTGCGGTGCACTTGATTGCTCCGAAGGGTCCGGGCTCGATTCGTCATCCGGCAGCTGCCTCAGGATGTGCTTTCCGTCTTCCGGCAGCCAGTCGATGACACGATCCTGTATGACGGTGTTCTTGAGCGAACGCTTGTTGCGAGTGCGGCTGACCACGTTGATCAGGTCGGAGCCATCGGGCCGCACCGACAGCAGGCGCGTCTCGACCGTGCCGACGTATTTCAGCTCGCCCACGCGGCGGCTGTTGGGGTACCTGAGGCTGACCACCAGCCTGTCGTTGCTGACCCAATGGAACCAGTTGAGGCTGAACTCGGTGTTGTCGGTTTTCAACACGGGGGTCAGCTTGCCGGAGTCGATCGTTCGGGTGACCAGGATCGTTTCATTGCCGCGATTCAGGATGGCGGCGAGGTGGACGCCATCGGGTGCGAGCCTTGGCATTTGCATCAGCGGCAATCGGGCGAAGGCCTCGATCGGTGGCGGCGCAGCGCCGGCCAAGGCGCAGATGCCTGAGCAAATGAGGATGAGGACGGCGCGCAAGATGGTTCGTACCGAAGTGATGGAAATCATGGCCTGTTCTCCCGGTGGCTCTTGGGGAGCCGTTTGTTGTCGGCCGGGAGTCTAACGGGCTCGCTGAAGGGGTTTCGCAGCCCTGTTCATCTGCAACGGGTGGCGTCCTGAAAATCGACGGTGGCCGGAATCAGAAATGGCTGCGACGCCGTGCGCGGCGTCGTTCAGCGATAGCCATGCTCCCGCACAATGGAGCGCGGGAGCATGGTTTCATCCGTCAGCCATGTGCTGCATCATTTCAGCTGGGTTCGCGAATGCGATCGTTCCCGAGAGGGGACAAACATCAGCGCCGTGAACCATCGACGCTGCGTACTGGGCTTACTTGATGTCCCACAGTTGGTTGGCGCTGCCTTTGCAGGTCCAGAGCAGCACGGAGGCGCCCGGCTTGGCGCTGGCGCCTTTGACATCGAGGCACAGGCCCGTGTTGCTGGCGGGGCTCACGGCGTAGCCGTTGTTGCCGGCCGCGACGCGCCACGCCTGGTCTGATGAGCCATTGCAGGTCTGCAGATTGACGCTGCTGCCGGAGGCGGTTAGGCAGAACGAACTGGTCGACGCCGAAATTTTGTAGTAGCCCTTGGGCGCGACGTTGGTGTCTGAGAAATTCCACGTTTGCGCCGTCGTGGGGTTGATGCCCCAGACGTCGATCGGGTTGCCTGCCTTCAGGTGGCCGCCGAAGTTGTCGAGTGCCATGCTGGGCGCATGTTTCGGACGCAACGAATGGGGGCCGTTGCTGGGCTGATTGCCGGCAAAGACCGGGTCTTTGATCCAACCGGCCAGAATGGCTTTGTCGATCGCTGCATGCCATGCGTTGGCGATCTTCAGATAACCGTTGTCTTGCGGGTGGATGCCATCGGAAGACAGATCAGCCTGAGTTAGCCCGGCGAGGCTGACGAACGCAACATGCTGGCCGGCGTTGGCACGGATTTGCACGATGCCGGGAATTCTCGCGTTGTAGGCCGCGGTCAACACTTGGGTCTTGGCGTTGGCCGAAGGCACGATCTCCGAGACCAGCACGGTGGCATCGGGTGCGGAGGCGAGCACGATGTCGATCAACTGGCCCAGGCGCTCAGGCGCAGTGTTGGTCTGGAAGGACTGCCCCATGTCGTTGGTGCCAACCAGGAGCGTGACGACGTTCGGCCGGTATTTCGACACCGCGCCCGCCGCCAGCCGGCTTATTTCGTCGATGCGCATGCCACTGTGACCTTCGTGGTCAGAGTCGCTCATGTTGCCCGAGCGAATGGAACCGACGAAATCGACGCTATCGACCTCCTGAATCAACAGGTTTCGCAGCGGGGCACGATAACCGTTGAGGGAGCTGCTTTTGACGCCTGCCGTGATCGACGCGCCAAGCGGCATCAATCGGATGTTTTGTGAATAAGCCGAAATACCGCTCAGGGCGAATAACGTACCAATAAGGGCTTGACTGGAAAAGGTAATGAGGCGTTTCGCATTTGAAAACATGGGCTTCTTTCAAGAGAAGGCGTTTGTTAAGCATGGAGTTCATCAACGAGTAAGGTTGATGGGTCCGCGCGAAACTACGAAGCTCGCAGGTTTACCTTAAGAATGAGAGAGTGAGCAATCACGAGGCCGTGTATTTATTTGAAAGTTATTAAACGCTAACAAACCCCTTGAGGGGGTGGGATTCGATTTCTCGGTGGCTCGGGCCAATTCTCATTGTTGATTCAAGAATCGAAATGGCCACCGTATATGGCCCGGCAGTACAGAAGGGTAAAAATCATTATCAGAGAGTATTGTTGGCCGTTCATTGGGGATGCATGTCACCGACATAGGCCGCATCCGACAGCTGCGTTGTTGGCAATTTCGACGACGAGGTCGACCGAGTTGACTCGGATTCGTTATTTGTCCCGGTCGTCAGTGAGGCGTGAAGCTCGGTTGGCTGGGCTTGAAATGGTCGGCAGCCAGGGTCAGCGTGTTTGTGCCGTTATAACCATTGACACGATTGATGCTAACGAGGTGCTGACGAGTGGCAAATTCCCTCATGCCTGATTCGGATTCGGCCAGCCGCAAGATCGTGGGCTGGGAAGTCCACGATGCGAACGACTCTGATCTTGCGGCGCGCATTACCACCGTGGCCCAGCAGGTGCGGCATGGCGTTTACGGCTCGGTGCCTGAAGGACTCGCGCGTGTTGACCCTGCTCAACTGGGTGGTCTGGGTGGTGGACGCCACGCAGCCGTACTCTGGCCTTGGGAATGGGTGGCCAGACGGTTCATCAGAAACGGCTTAACCAGCAGCAGGTTGCAAGAACCGGCCGATACGTTTTGGCAACGAAAAATAGTTGATTGGGTGCGGATTTATTTTGACAACGCACGCATACACGCTCGTATTCGCGCGGCCTTAGCATTCGCATGTCACAAAACAAGAAAGCGCATATGAACCAAAACGGCCGCGATGAGAACGGGTCTGTGGCCCTTTACTGGGACTTCGAAAACCTGCACGCCGGCTTGGCTGAAGCCAAGTTCGGTGAGGGTTATTACGCGCGTAACGACAACCGGTTTAAGCCTCAGGAGCCGCTGGTCGATATTCAAGCTCTTGTTGAATTGGGCGCTTCATTCGGCCCGGTGGCGATCAATCGGGCTTATTGCAACTGGCAGTTTTATGGCCGTTATCGCGACGCTTTGCTGCAAAGTGCGGTGGAGCTGATTCAACTTTTCCCGCCGGGCTCATTTGCGAAGAACGGCGCCGACATCAAGCTGTGCCTGGACGCCACCGAAGACATCAGCCGCTTCAGCCACATCGGGACGGTCATCATCGTCGGGGGGGATAGCGATTTCATGCCGGTGGCTCAGAAGATCAAGGCAGCGGGGCGTACGTTGATCGGCATCGGCACGCGGCGTAACACCAATCGCCATTGGGCGAAGAGTTGCCACGAGTTTCGCTATTACGAGAATTTGGTGGAAGAAGTGGAAGTGGCGGAAGAGCACAAGCCGGCCGAAGGGCAAGTGGCGGTGCCGAGCGCTCCGGTTGACCCGGCAGCCGACATCTTGAAGCGGGCAATCCGGCTGCTCTCGGAAACCAAGGGCGAGGCCTGGGTCAACAAGGCATCGACTTGGCACATGATCAAGCGCCTCGATCCCACCTTCGACACCAAGGATCACGGTCACGCGAACTTTGCCGAGATGGTCAAGGGGCTGGATGAGATCGTCGAAGTCCGCAAGGGCGACGCAGATCATGTGCTGCGGCTGAAGTGATTCGGCAATGGGCCGTTGACAGTGATGCCGGGGTAGATGTGTATTCCGACGCTTGATCGCCACCCCACGTCAACCCCGTGGGTACGCGGTAATTATGGTTTCTCCGTGAGATCTGCTGGGCTTGATAAATTCAGTTGGAAGATAATTTAGCTGAATTTGAAATTCATGGCCTTGGTACTGCGCCAACAATTTGGTGACGTAGGGGAATGATTTATTCATTCTTTTTCCTGCGCGAAAAAATATTTGAGCTGAACGATATTTCATCAACTCAATAGTCGGCCCTGCAATACGGCTGTATCCCGCATGAACGCTCACTTTCCGGCGTGAA
>CAXTCD010000158.1:0-12092 GCA_964242145.1 uncultured Rhizobacter sp. | reverse complement strand
GTTGCAAATCGGCAGCCCTCAGCGGCTCCAGGTGTCTCAGCACCAGTGCCGTCACCGCGTCACCGACCGCCACCTCGATCTGAGGCAATCGGTCGCGCTCATCCATGCTTGAGATCAAATCACGCAGCGGCACCAGCAATGCGCTCAAGTGGGGCGGTAGCACTTCGCAGCTGTCCATGTCGGCGACATAGCTCGACTTGCGCTCGTGAAAGCCCACCAGCACCCGCTCCTTCTTGACCACGTAGCGCACCGACAGGCGCGCACGGTAGCGGTAGCCCCAGGCGGGCCCCTCGATCGGGCGAAGCATGCGCCCGGCCTTGACCTTGCCGAGGTGCCACAGCGCATCTTCCAGTGCGCGCTGCTTGGTCGCGACCTGAGCACCGACATGGAAGTGCTGCATCTTGCAGCCTCCACAGGTACCGAAATGCCGGCATCCCGGGCGCACGCGTTGCGAGCTCTCGCGCCGCAGCGCGACCATCGTCGCCTGCTCCCAATTGTTTTTCTTGCGCTGCACGGTCACCAGGACCTCTTCACCCGGCAGGGCGCCGTCAACGAAGACGACCTTGCCCTCCGAGTTGTGTGCCACGCCCTGTGCTTCGAGGTCGAGAGACTCGACCTTCAACCATTCATCTGTTGCTGTCATGAGACCGATTGTCTCAGCCCCGCAGCGCCTTCCGCGCCACCGCCGCAAAACCTCAGAACAATGAATCGCGGTCGATGCCGCTGCGGGTCATGCGGCGCTTCAATTTGACCAAGGCTTCTTGCTGGATTTGGCGAATGCGCTCGCGCGTCAGCCCCAGGCGCTCGGCCAGCACCTCGAGCGTTTCCGGTTCACGGTCACGCAGGCCATAGCGCCCGGCCAACACCTCGCGCTCGCGGTCATTCAGCTCTTCGAGGCCATGCTGGAGCAGCAACTCGACCTCGTTGTTCAGCGTCAAACTCATCGGGTCGCTGGCGCCGTCATCGGCCACGCTGTCGAGCATCGATTCGGAATTGTCACGGTCCAGCGGCGCATCCAGCGAGGTCGGCAATTCGGCGAACTTCAGCAATTCGCTGACCTCTTGCACCGGTCGGCCGACACGCAAAGCAATGTCGTCGACACGGATGGGCTTATCTCCGCGGTCAACATGCGCCGATTCCGATTCGAGCGCACGGCGCGCCTTCAGCACATGGTTGAGTTCGCGCACCACGTGAACCGGCAAGCGCACCAGGCGGGCCTGATGCATGATCGCGCGCTCAATGCTTTGCCTGATCCACCACGAGGCATACGTCGAGAACCGGAAACCGCGGTCGGGCTCGAACTTGCCGATGGCATGCATCAGGCCCAGGTTTCCTTCCTCGATCAGGTCGGTCATCGGCAAGCCGCGGCCGAGATAGTTCTTCGCGATGCTGACAACCAGGCGCAGGTTGTGCTCGATCATCGCTTGCCGGGCCGTGAAGTCACCGGCGCGCGCGCGCGTTGCGGTATCGAACTCTTCGGTGGGCGTCAGCAGCGGCGCTCTTCGAATCTCCCGCAGGTAAGTCTGCAGTGTGTTGCCGACTTCGCCATCGCCTGCGGCCAACTCCGTTGCAGGACGAACTTCGTCAGCCCCGGCGCCTTCGCTGTCGACGCCATCCATCAAGGCACCAAGAACCACCGCCGGTTCCGTTGCCAATGCAGACAGCGGTACGGCTCCCGCTTCGGCCATGCCGTTCAATGCCAGTCCGTTCACCGTGCCGCGTTTCTTGATCATGTTGAATGCTCAGTTCGACGTGGCAGCAGGCGGACAGTGCGCTCAGCGTGCCGGTAAGAGCCGGGCTGGATCGACCGGCTTGCCCAATTTGCGAATCTCGAAATGAAGCTGGACACGATCGGAATCGGTCGACCCCATCTCGGCGATCTTCTGTCCCCGGCGCACGGCCTGCTCCTCTTTCACCAGCAGAGCCTGGTTATGCGCATACGCCGTCAAGTAAGTGGCGTTGTGCTTGATGATCACCAGATTGCCGTAGCCCCGCAAGCCCGAACCGGCATAAACCACGCGCCCCTCTGCCGCAGCGAACACCGGATCACCCGCTTTGCCTGCGATCACCAGGCCTTTGCTGCGCGCCTCATCGAACCCGGCAATGACCTGACCGCTTGCCGGCCATAACCAATTCGGTTCGTCATCGCCAGTCTCACGCACAGGTGCCGGCGCTGGCGGGGGTGCAGGCGCAGGAACGATCACCGGCGCAGGGGGCGCGGAGGCATTGGCCGCCGGCAGCGCGGGAGCGCTAGCCACCGGCCGGGGCGCGTCCAGCGGCCGGGTCTCCAGCTTCGGCGCCGTGATGCCACGCGTTGCTACCGCCATCGGGTCAGCACCCGGTGGCACGACACGCAATACCTGCCCAACCTCGATGACATTGGGGTTGTCGAGGTTGTTCCAGCGGATGATGTCTTTCCAGTTCTGGCCGGATTCCAGCCCGATGCGGATCAGCGTGTCACCCTGCTTGACGGTGTAGTAGCCCGGCTTGCCTGCGTTTTCACCGCCCGGCAAAGGCTTGGGGGCGTCAGCCTGCAACGGGGCAGCCACTGCAGATGCGGCCGAGCCGGGAGCAGGCGCGCCCCGATTGAAGACGGTTCGATCTTCGATCGGCGCGCGGTTCTTCGGTGTTGTGCAGGCCGCAAGCAGCAGCACCACGAGCAAGCCACCCGCACCACAGATTGATTGAAAACTGCGAGCGTTCAACACCCCGCCTTGTGTGCGTCCCATGTTGGCCAATGTCATCAATCCATTCCTGATTTTAAGGGGACGAAATGCACGGCCTCATGCACCGAGCGCTCGAAACCTGCGTCCTTCCGATCGACCACCACGAGCACCTGCCGGGAACGTCCTGCGTCGTGCACAGGCGCGACGAGGCGCCCGCCGATTGCTAGCTGCTCAAGCCAGGCATCGGGAAGGGCCTCGCCGCCCGCGGCCGCAATGATGCTGTCGTAGGGCGCGTTAGGCGGGTGGCCACGCATTCCGTCACCATACACCAGCCGAATGTTGGTGCAGCGGATGGGCGCAAGCAGTTCACGCGCCTTGTCGTGCAGAGGCTTGAGCCGCTCGATCGACATCACTTGCCTAGACAACTGCGCCAGCACCGCGGCCTGATAGCCGCAACCCGTGCCGATTTCCAGCGTTCGGCCAAGACCTGTCGCGGCCTTGGCAGTGACCCCAGCCATCAGCAACTCGATCATCCGAGCGACCACAGACGGCTTCGAGATCGTCTGCCCCCAGCCAATCGGCAGACTTGTGTCTTCATAGGCCTGTGTGGACAAACCGGTATCGACAAACAAATGCCGGGGCACGTGCTTCAGCGCCGCGATCACCCGCTCATCGCGCAAACCCAACGCCTGCAGCCGCTTCACCATGCGCTCACGCACGTCGGCAGAGTCCAGCCCGACACCCGAGGGCGTGACCATGCGCAAGGCGTCGATGGCGGCTTGCTGAAGCGGGCGTTGCGGGCGAAGCACCGCCGGCGTGTGGGTCGGCGCCACGACACCGTCGAGCTGCAGCGGGAACTTCGGGCGCGGCCGCTGCGGCTCGCTCATGGTTGCGCTGCCCAGCGCCGCCATGCCGGCAGGCTGGCGTGGTCGGTGAGGTCCACCTGCAATGGCGTGATCGAAATGCGGCCGTTCGCGGTCGCATAAAAATCCGTGCCCTCCCCGGCTTCACGCGCATCGCCGGCCGGGCCGATCCAATAGATCGGCTCACCGCGCGGATTGGTCTGGCGTATCACCGGCTCGCTGGCATGGCGCCGGCCTAAGCGCGTGACTTCTCGCGGCAGCGATGCCGCATCGGCCCGGTTGGGAATGTTGACGTTCAACAGCCACGGCGCCGCCGAAGGCGGGTTCTTCAACACCTGTTCGACGATCGAGCGCGCAGCCTGCGCGGCAGCGTCCACGTGCTCCCAGCCCTTGTGAACCTGAGAGAAAGCCAACGCTGGAATACCGAACAGATAGCCTTCCATCGCCGCCGCCACGGTGCCGGAATACAAGGTGTCGTCGCCCATGTTGGCGCCATTGTTGATACCTGAGAGCACGAGGTCAGGCCGCTGCGTCAGCAGGCCGGTTAACGCAACGTGCACGCAATCCGATGGCGTGCCGTTGAAGTACCGAAACCCGTTGACCGCGGTGTAAGCCGACAGTGGGCGGCTCAGGGTCAGTGAGTTCGAGGTGCCGCTGGCATTTTGTTCCGGGGCCACCACATCGATCTCGCCCAAGCCCTGACAAGCCTTGACCAGAGCGGCCAGACCGGGGGCGAGGTAACCATCGTCATTGGCAATGAGGATTCGCATCGGCCGATTGTAGGGACGTCACCTGGGCGACGCGCACAAGCTCATCGCGCTTTTATCATCGGCCCTCTTTCTGGATGGAGCGCCCGCATGCAAGCCTGGATCTGTGACAACCCGATCGGCCCGCAAGCGCTGCAGTGGAAAACACTGCCCACGCCCGAACCGCAAGCCGGCGAAGTGCGTGTCGCGATCCGCGCAGCCAGCCTGAATTTCCCCGACTTGCTGATCGTTCAAAACAAGTACCAGGTCAAACCGCCTCTGCCCTTCGTGCCGGGCTCAGAGTATTCCGGCGTGGTCGAGGCTGTCGGCCCGGGTGTGTCGCATCTGAAGCCGGGCGACGCGGTCGCGGCCTTCAGTGGCAGCGGCGGTTTTGCAACCCATGCCTGCGTCAATGCAGCGCTGCTGATGCCGCTGCCTGCAGGGTTTGCATTCGACGATGCCGCTGCCTTCCTGTGCACCTATGGCACAACGCACCACGCGCTGATCGACCGCGCGCAGCTGCAAGCCGGCGAAACCGTGCTCGTGCTCGGCGCGGCCGGCGGTGTGGGCACGGCCGCAATCCAGATTGCCAAGGCCGCCGGCGCGAAGGTCATTGCCGCAGCCTCCAGCGACGAGAAATGCGCGCTGTGCCGAGACCTTGGCGCTGATGCCACGATCAACTACAGCCAACGCTCTCTTCGCGATGAGATCAAAGCGCTGACCGACGGCAAAGGGCCCGATGTGGTCTATGACCCGGTCGGTGGCACGCTGGCCGAGCCGGTGTTTCGCTCCATTGGATGGCGCGGCCGCTACCTGGTGATCGGCTTCGCGCAGGGCGAGATCCCGGCCTTGCCGCTGAACCTGGCATTGCTCAAAGGCGCTTCGATCGTTGGCGTCTTCTGGGGTGATTTCGCGCGCCGCGAACCCAAGAAGAACGCTGCCGCACTCGCTGCTCTTGCCGCCTGGTATGCCCAGGGCCGCATCAAGCCCGTCATCGATCAGCGCCTGCCGATGACCTCGCTGATCGACGCCTTTTCGCGCATGGGAACCCGCGAGGTCAAGGGCAAGCTCGTGCTGGTCAACGACTGAAGCCCAAAGCCACCTTCCTTCTCTTCCGCGCGGCGCAGCCCACCCGCAAGACCTGCGTCGACGTCACACGAGCCTGGCCTCAAAACAGAGGTGACGAGGACAGATAATCGACTCACGCGAGACCTCTTGCGAAGGATTCACGTGCGTCGATTGCTGATTCAAATTTCTTTGTTGGCCCTGTGCCCCGCTGGGGCCTGGAATCTCGCGGCTCGTGCTGCACCCGCAAGCACAAGCGGCCCATCCGCTTCACCACTTGGCGATCCGCTCAAGTTCGCCGTCATCACGTCGACGCGCGTCGAAGAGACCCGACAGGCCTGGGAGCCTTTCTTTGCCGACCTGCGGGCGGCCACCGGCCTGCCCGTGCAAGGCGTGTACGTTCACAGTTATGCTGAAGCTGCCGAGGCGCTGATTGCCAACCGAGTCCAGGTCGCCTGGCTGTCCAGCGTCGCGGCGCTCGAGTGCATCGATCAGGCGCCTGTCGAAGTGTTCGGCCAATTGGTCGATTCGCATGAAGGCCTCGGCTACCGATCGCTGATCGTGACACGCCGCGACTCCGGCATCACCAGCCTCGGACAGCTGCTGTCCCGGCCTAAGCTCTATGGCTTCGCGATGGGCGAGCCCATCTCCACCAGCGGTCATTTGATGCCGACCTATGCGCTGTTTGCGCCGCGCGGCATCAAACCGGAAGCGCAGTTCTCACCCTTGCTTCGCGGCAGCCATGCGCAGACCCTGAACGCCGTGCTGAACGGCAAAGCCCAGGCCGGCACCTACAACACCGAAGAACTCGAACGCCTGAAACTTCGCCAACCCGCGCAGGCAGCGCAGCTGCGCGTGCTGTGGGAGTCCACCCTGATTCCGAAAGACCCGCTGCTGTGGCGCACCGACTTGCCGCTGTCGCTGCGCCTGCGGCTGTCTAACTTCCTGTTCACCTACGGCCGCATCCCAGAGCAGAAACAGCGGCTGCGCGAGATGTTCGATCTCTCGGGCTTCAAGGCTTCGACGAACCACCAATTGAAGTTCGTGCTCGAAATCGAAGACTTCCAGCAGCGGTCTGAAGTGCTGCTGGACACAAGTCTGGACGAAACCGAAAGGAACGAGCGACTGCTCGATCTTCGCAGCCGTTACAAGCGGCTCGCCCGCGCGCTGCAGTCATCCGTCCCGCCAGAGCGTCCTTGATAAAAACGTAACCGGCCTCCAACGCGAATGACTCCGTCTCTTTTTCGACTGACCCCTCAGATGACCGGCATCTCTGGGTGACCTATCGAACCCTGCGCTGTAGCGCATTGACATCATGAAACAACGGTCCGGCCTGTTGATCGTTGGAGTTCCAATTGGGTGCTCGTTTTTAGCGCTGAGTGAGATAGGATTCACGACCTTCCAGAGAGCTCTCTTCAGGCAATGGCAATCAAGGTTCTGATCGTTGAAGACAACCCGGTCGCCCGCAGCTTTCTGTGTCGCGTTGTGCGCGAAAGTTTCAGCGACACCATCGTGATCACCGAAACCGGTGACCTGGAATCGGCACGCCGCCAAGTCGGCTTGGCCGAACTCCAGCGCGGCACGGCCCCGGCCGATCCATTCAAGCTCGTTCTCGTCGATCTCGAACTGCCCGACGGCAACGGCATGGAGCTGCTGGCCGAGCTGGCGCGTTACCCTGCCACCAAGATCGTCACCACGCTTTACTCCGACGACGACCATCTCTTCCCCGCGCTTCAGTGCGGTGCCGATGGCTATCTGCTGAAGGAAGATCGCTTCGAGGTGCTGGTCGAGGAACTGCAGAAGATCGTGCGCGGCCAACCCCCGCTTTCACCGGCCATCGCGCGGCGGCTGCTCAATCACTTCCGCCAAGGCCCCGGCGGCATGACGGGGCTGACCGAGTCTCACCTGACGGGCGCGTCTGATTTTCAAAGCAGCCGCCCTGTGCCGCAGGGCCGTGGCGCCCCACTCGACCACGAGCGCCTGACGCCACGCGAGAGCGAAGTGCTGACCTATCTCAGCAAGGGCTTCACCATCAAGGAAATCGCCAACCTGATGGGCATCAAGTGGTTCACGGTCAACGACCACATCAAGTCGATCTACAAGAAGCTCAATGTATCGAGCCGGGCCGAGGCCGCAGTGCTCGCCAGCAAGCAAGGCCTGGTCTGAGCCTTCGTGGGCCGCGCCGACCCTGAGCAGCGTTGCGCCTGATGAACCTTCGCTCCCTCGGACGACCTGATCTTGTTTTCGATGGCACGCGGCACGGCGTTGAAGCTGTGCCTCCCCCCTCTTCGGCGAAGCCGGAGTTCGATGAAGGCGCACTGAGCGACAGCGCGACTGTGTCACGCTGGATGGGCTGGCGCCTGCGCCTGCTGGTCGTCGCCGCATTGATCGGCTGCCTGGCCGTGCTGGGCTTGGCCCGCTGGCTGGCCGCGCCGCCTCATGTCCCTGGCCAATGGCGTGCTGGCAGCCAAGGCCAGTTGGAGCTGGCCGCAACCACCGATCCGCTGCTCAAGCCACATGAAGGCCGCGCCTTGATCGGCCTGATCGGCGACAACGGCAGCGTGGCCGTCGTGGACGGCCTCGCGATGCAGCGTTCCTCTCGCTGGATTCCGAGCGACGTCGAACGCGAACGCCACCGCGCCATGCATGAGCAGCTGACCGCGGCCCTGGCTTCCGGTCAGGTCAAGCTGTTTTTCTCGGAAGGCGAAATGGTCGACCTGCCTCTGCCCGAGCGCGGCCTGCTCGGTCTGGGCGGCGTGTTCTGGTTGTTCTGCGGCCTGGCCTTGGTGCTTTACCTGTTGGCCATGGTTGTCGTGCTGGCGGGGCCTTCGGTCCGCACCCTTCTCTACGCCTTGATGACCTTGAGCCAGGCCGGCAACCTGGCCTTCATGGCCATCGAGTCCACGTTGGAACTCGGCCTGCCTGCGCCCTTCCCTCTGCTCGACATGCCCCTGCGTGCCGCTTTCGATCTCGTCACCGCCGCCGCCGCGGTCCACGCCGCCACCATCCACCCGCGCCGCATTCCCGCCGGCCCGGCCCTGGCGTTGGCCACCTGGTTGCTGACCGTCCTCTTGATCGGATTGATCGCCAGCGCCTGGGTGCCCGGCCAATGGTGCTGGGTGCAAGCGGCGGTGAGCGCGATGAGCCTGTCGGCCATCGGCCTGCTGATCTGGTCTCACCGGCTGGCGCCCCACCCGCTGTCCATCGTGATGCGCCGCTTCGGGCTGATGATTGTCAGCACCTGGATGCTGTTATCGATTGCGCTGCTGGCCGCCGACGAACTGCCTTCCATGCAACAGCAGATCGCCGCCATCGGCCCGGTCATCTGGTACATCTTTCTCGCATCGCTGCTGGTGCTGATGCCCTTCCTGTCGAAATCACAACAGGTGATGCGCGAGTTCTCGTTGCTGGCCGCCATCAGTACTGTGGCCACATCCCTCGACCTGCTGTTCATTGCGGTGTTCTCGCTGGGCCAATTCGCTTCGCTGACGCTGGCCCTGTTTTTGTCGCTCGGCATCTACACCGGCGCGCGCCAATGGCTGCTCAATCAGGTTCGCGGCCACAACGTCATGACGACCGAGCGCATGTTCGAAAAGCTCTACCGCATCGCCCGCGAAGTTGAAGCGCATCCTCCCCGTGCTATGGCGCTGTTGACCCAACTGCTGCGCGAGTTGTTCGAGCCCCTTGAAACCTCGGTCATTGCCCAGGCCAGCAGCAGCACCCGCGTGACCCACGACGGTGCGGCTCTGCTGATCCCCGTGCCGGAACTGCTTGCCGAGGGCGGCCCTGCTGAAACGCCCCGGTCCATCTTGATTCGCTTTGCCCATCGCGGGCGGCGGCTGTTCACCTTCGAAGATGCGCGGCTCAGCGATCGCGTGGTCGAGCAACTGCGGCGGGCCGTCGCCTTCGACCAAGCCGTCGAACAGGGGCGCAGCGAAGAACGCTTGCGATTGGCTCAAGACCTGCACGACGACATCGGCGCTCGCCTGTTGACCTTGATGTACAAAGCCCAGTCTCCCGAGATGGAAGACTACCTTCGGCACACGCTGCAAGACTTGAAGACACTCACCCGTGGCCTGGCTGCCGCCAACCATCCACTCTCCCACGCCTCCGCCGAATGGAAGGCCGACCTTACGCAGCGCCTGACCGCAGCCCATGTGACCCTCGGCTGGAATTTCAGCGCCGACCGCGACATCTCCTTGACCGTGGTGCAGTGGTCCGGCCTGACCCGCGTGATGCGCGAACTCGTCAACAACGTCATCGCGCATTCCCAAGCCCGTCGCGTCGACATCGAATTCCAGCTCAACCACGACCGGCTCGACCTGACCATCACCGACAACGGCTGCGGCCGCAATCCCCAAGCCTGGGCTCACGGCCTCGGCCTTGGCGGCGTGCGCAAGCGAGTCAAGCAATTGGGCGGAGAAGTCGATTGGCAAGAAGCCACCCCACGCGGCATCCGCTGCCAAGTGTGCATCCTGCATTTGTCAGAGCGGGCCTAAGGCCGTGTGGCGATGAAATCGCCAACACCCAAAGGAAGAATGCGCTGCGCCCTAATAAAAACCCCATCCAGGTTATCCATCCACCCCGCCACCTGCAGAAGCTCATCCAATCTATTGAAAATCAATAACTTATGAATGCCGCTTCCACGGCCGCGCCCAGCCCCGCGAGGTTACAGCGCAGTTTTGCGCTGGGTTCGGGTTAGATTGCATCTTTGTTTTTGATCTCCATAACACGTTGAACCTAGCCGCTGCGCGGCAGTAGACGGCGGAGGCCGGTACCGGGGGAGCGCCCCCGGTAGCCCCCCGTACCTCGTGCGAGCCCCCGACGTTTTGGCGTTGCACGCGGCCATGGCTTTGCCATCGCCGCTTGCCTTGTGCACAAGCCGCGAAGAGCGCAGACGCAGGCCTTCGGCCCGCGTCTGCGCAGTCCCCCCTGCGCGAGGTAACCTTGCTCATCGCACGCGAGGGGATGACATGCAATGCTCGTTGCAAGAGATCTTCGTTCGGCACTTCGACTCCTATGCGCAAGGCCGAAGCCTGCATCCGCGCGAGTCGCGCGCGGCCTGGTGCATCCGTCACTGCCACCGCGCCGAGATGGGCTCACATGTGCTCGCCTGTCCCGAAGGTCACTACAGCCAGGTGCAGTACCACGCCTGTCGTCACCGCAGTTGTCCGCGCTGCGCCGTGCAGGCACGCCAGCAGTGGCTGTCCACGCAGTTGCCCCGGCTGCTGCCGTGCCCACACTTCCATGTCGTGTTCACGCTGCCGCATGAACTCATCGCTCTGTGGCAGTTCAACCGCGCTTGGTTCAACCAGTTGCTGTTCGATTGCGCACGCGAGAGCCTGCTGCAGTTGTGTGCCGATCCCCGCCACCTGGGGGCCACTCCGGGCCTGCTCATGGCGCTGCACACCTGGGGCCGCACGCTGAGCCGTCATCCCCATGTGCATTGCCTCGTCACCGCCGGTGGGCTCGACGCTCAGCAACAGTGGCTCGCCAGTCGCCCCGGCTTCCTCGTGCCCTTGCTCGCGCTGCAACGCCTCTTCCGCGGAAAAATGCTCTCGCACCTGCAGCAAGCCTTGCACTCGCAGCATCTGCACCTGCCGCCTTCACACGATGCCGCGCACTGGAAGCACGTCCTGCGCATGCAGTGGCGCAGCCACTGGAACTTGCAAATCAGCGAGCCCTACGCACATGGCCGCGGTGTGGCGCTGTATCTCGCCCGCTACGTCAAGGGAGGGCCTCTGGGCCTACGCCAAGCATTCGAGCTCACGAACTCCACCGTGCACCTGCACTACGTCGATCACCGCGACGCCCAGCACAAGACGCTCGCCCTGCAACTCCCCGAGTTCATCTCGCGCGTGCTCTGCCATGTACCGCCGCGTGGCCAGCACACCGTGCGCCACGCCGGCCTCTATGCCTCCGCGCTGCGCCCCCAGCATGCGCGCTGTCGCGCCCTGCTCACACCCGCTGCGCCGCCTCCACCCGCCTCGCCTCTGGCATGTCATGATTTACGGGTCTTCACCCCAGCTCCTCCCGCCTGCCCGGTATGTCGTCTGCCCTTGTTGCGCCACCTCGTCACTCCTCCCACGCACCACTCGGGTGAATCTTCCATACCCCGCTTGCCAACACCTGCACTGCTATGTCCAACCTTCCGTTCAAACGGACGTCCAAGGGCTTCGCCCATGCCCGCCGCTTAACTACACGTTAGAGCGCTCTTGGAGCCAAATCATGCAGCCTAAGTACTCGCAGCCAGAGATTGAACGGCGTTGGCTCGTCGCAGTCGATAAGGCTGTTCGACTGCCACAAGTACGAGCGAAAAAGATCGAAGACAAGTATTTGTCCGGCGGCAGGTTGAGGCTTCGAAAAGTGAGCGAAGAGAACTGCGAACCAATCTTCAAGCTGGGCAAGAAGTACCTTCGCAGCGAGGCATCCCCTGAATCAGTCGTGAGCATCTACCTCACAGAATCCGAGTTCAAAGTCTTCTTGGCTCTCCCTGGAAGAGGAGCAACCAAGACAAGGTATTCAGTTCAAGGTGGCGCACTCGATGTGTACGAGCATCCGAGCCACGAGCACGCTATCTTTGAGATCGAGTTCGAAAGTGAAAGAGCCGCGGCTGAATACCTACCGCCAGAGTTCGTACGCGAGGAAGTCACTTTCAATGAGAAATACACTGGGTTTGGGCTCAGCGAAGAAGCGCCCTAACCCTTTACAGGGACTTCAGTCATAGTCAACAGCGTGTTTGACATTGTCAA
>CAXTCD010000157.1:830-12133 GCA_964242145.1 uncultured Rhizobacter sp. | reverse complement strand
GATGCCCCACGGGCGACACGCCACCGATCGTGAAGCCGGTGCGCGACTTGACGAAATCCGCATCGGCCCGGCCCAACGGGCCCGTCAGCGCGGCCACTTTCTTCTCATCGACACGCCGGTCGCCCGAGGTCACGACCAGCACCGCCACGTCATCGAGCTTGCGCCGAAAGACAACGCTTTTGGCGATCTGCCCCAGCTGCAAGCCCAATGCATCGGCGGCTTCCTGCGCGGTGCGCGCAGAGATTTCCAGAAACACGGGTTCATGCGGATGGCCCTTATCTGCCAGCCAGCGCGACACGCGCTGAAAGCCCTCGGGCCGCAAGTCGATCGATGCTTTGCTCATGTCGCCTGCTCCGCCCGCTTGCTCAGCAAAGCCCGGCCGGCGCGAGACACTGAGGCCCGGCCCAGCACGTCAGAGATGAAAGCGCCGGCATCGACCAATCGGCCGAGATCGACACCGGTATCAATGCCCATGCCATCGAGCATGAACAACACATCTTCAGTGGCCACGTTACCGGTGGCCCCTTTTGCATACGGGCAGCCACCGATGCCGGCCACGCTCGCATCGAAGGTGTGAATGCCCATCTGCAGGCAGGCGTGGATGTTCGCCAGCGCCTGGCCGTAGGTGTCATGGAAATGCCCGCTGACATCGACCAAGGGGTAATGCTTCAGCGCCCGCTCCATCGCGCGCTGCACACGCAGCGGCGTGCCGACGCCAATGGTGTCGGCCACACCGCAATGGTCGACGCCAATGCCTTTCATCAGCACCACGACCCGCTCCACCTGATCGGGCGTGACCTCTCCTTGATAAGGGCAGCCCAGCGCACACGAGATTGCGCCACGCACTTTGATGCCGTGCTGATGGGCCAAGGCGACCACGGCACGAAAGCGCTCAATGCTTTCCTCGATGCCGCAGTTGATGTTTCGCTGGCTGAAGGCTTCGCTGGCCGCGCCAAACACCACCACCTCATCGGGCGTTGAGCCCAACGCAGCCTCCAAGCCCTTCAGGTTCGGTGTTAGCACCGAATAACGGACACCGGCTTGTCTCTGCAGGCCACCCATCACCTCAGCGTTATCGGCCATCTGAGGTACCCATTTCGGGCTCACGAAACTGGTGACTTCAATCTCACGCAAACCCGCAGCTTGCAGCCGATGGACCAGCTCGATCTTGTGGGCAGCACTGACCGCCTGCTTCTCGTTTTGCAAGCCGTCTCGCGGCCCAACCTCCACCAAGGTCACATGGGTTGGAAGCATGATTTCCTCCTCACTGTTATCGATCTTGACGGCCAACTCCGTATATCTAGGGATGTGCTCCTGCGCACCCCAGGTCGAAGATAGCCGAATTGCTTGGAGGCCCCGTGTACAACCCCGTTCAATTGCAGATTGCCGCCCGAATTCACATTGCGTTCAAGCAAGCGCTGGGCGAAGGCTTCGATGTGATGGCCATGCTCAAGGAGCCCGACGAAGCACGTGAAGTACTGTTCGTATGCCAGGCCTTCGGCAATGCCGAACTGATGTCCTTGGCGCGCAAATTCGTCGCGGCGGGCAAGCCCGGCGAGAAGTCCGTCGATAAGGCCACGCAGCCCCTGCGGGTACCGAAAGCACTGGAGGCAACGCAGCTTGATTCGCCGCAAGACGCGGCCTGGTCGCACAGCCATTCCGGCTTCGGCATGCAAGCCACTACCTCTGGCGACCCGCACACTGCGGATCGCAGCTGGCGCCTGGCCACTCAGTGGCTGCGCCGCCCCAAACGCTGAACTGCCAGGCTCTACCGGTATCGGCCCTCGCCTCGATGCAAATAGCATGACGACGGGCATCACCATCGGCGCCGTTGGTGTTGTGGTCGTCACATCAACGATCAGCCACCGTCAAGCCGTCAGGCGCAACAGCTCGCTGCCCTCGCTAACCTGATCGCCCTGCGCATACAAAATCGCCTCGATCGTTCCATCACGGGGTGATGCAATCGTGTGCTCCATCTTCATCGCCTCCATCACGGCCAGCGCCTGGCCTCGTTTGACGATCTCTCCCGGCTGAACCAAAAACGCGATCACCTTGCCGGGCATCGGTGCCGTCAGGCGCCCCAGGTCATGGGGCGTGGCGGCTTCAGCCGACGTCAGGGGATTAAAGACCTCGACCGTTGCCGAGCCGGCTGCCGCAAAGAGTCTGATGCGCGCGCCATCGGCATAGGCCGACAGCGTCCAGCGTTGTTCGCCCAGCGTCACATCAAAGCGATCATCACCGCGAGCCGATGAATGGAAGGACTGCTCAGTCGCGACGTCTTTACTGCCCTCTTCGGCTCCGATCTGCAACGTCATCGCACCCCCTCGCCCATACCTCAGCGTGAGCATGCAACGAACACCTTGCCAATCGACACGGAAGCGCCGTACGGCCCCACCATGAAGGCGCCAGCCATCACGGCGAGACCACGGGTCATCGGTTTGCAGCGCGCCGTCATGGGCCAACGCCTGAGCCACCACACCGGCCGCCACGCAAGCCAGAGGCAAGGGCGGCGCGTCAAACAAGGCCTGGCGTTCACGCTCGATCAATGCGGTATCGAGATCGGCTTGCGCGAACGAGCGGCTGTTCACCACACGCCGCAAGAAGGCCACATTGGTGTGCAGGCCGACGATGTGGGTCTGCGCCAAGGCGGCATCGAGCCTGGCCAAGGCTTGCGCACGGTCCGCGCCCCAGACGATCAGCTTGCCAATCATCGGGTCATAGTGCGGCGAGATCGAATCGCCTTCACGCACGCCCGCGTCAATGCGCACCGGGCCACGCTCGAAGCGAACTGCCGGCGGCGTTCGATAGACCCGCAGCGTGCCGGTCGCCGGCATGAACTGCTTGTCGGGGTTTTCAGCGCACAGCCGCGCTTCGATCGCATGGCCTTGGATGCGCAAGTCTTGCTGCTTCAATGGCAGCGGCTGCCCAGCGGCCACACGCAGTTGCCACTCGACCAAGTCCTGCCCGGTGATGGCCTCCGTCACCGGGTGTTCGACCTGCAGCCGGGTGTTCATCTCCATGAAATAGAAGCGCAGGTCGCCCTTTGCCGTGGGCTCGGCGATGAACTCGACCGTGCCTGCACCGATATAAGCCACCGCCCGCGCCGCAGCCACCGCGGCTTCGCCCATCTCGCGCCGACGCGCCTCGCTGATGCCGGGCGCCGGGGCTTCTTCCAGCACCTTCTGGTGCCGGCGCTGAACCGAGCAATCGCGCTCGAACAGGTAGACGCAGTCGCCGAAACCGTCGGCGAACACCTGAATCTCGATGTGGCGCGGCCGGGTCACATAACGCTCAATCAACACGGCATCATTGCCGAAGCTGCTGGCGGCCTCGCGCTGGCATGAGGCCAGGGCGGCTTGAAACTCTTCGGCCGCATTGACCACCCGCATGCCCTTGCCGCCGCCGCCCGCGCTGGCCTTGATCAGCACCGGGTAGCCGATGGCATCGGCCTCGCGCTGCAGCCGCTTCGGGTCTTGATCGGCACCGTGATAGCCCGGCACCAGCGGCACGCCTGCCTCGCCCATCAAACGCTTGGACTCGGCCTTCAAGCCCATCGCCCGGATGGCCGACGCCGGCGGGCCGATGAAGACCAGGCCGGCGTCAACGCAAGCCTGCGCAAAGCCTTCGTTCTCGCTCAGGAAGCCATAGCCGGGATGGATGGCCTGCGCGCCACTCGCCAAGGCCGCGGCAATCACCCGCTCGCCCCGCAGATAGCTGTTGGCGGGCAGCGCCGAGCCGATGCGCACCGCCTCATCGCAAGCCTGCACATGCAGCGCCTGGGCATCAGCGTCCGAAAACACCGCAACGGTTCGAATGCCCATCCGGCGGGCAGTGGCTGCGACGCGGCAGGCGATCTCGCCGCGGTTGGCGATCAATATTTTCGTGAACATACGGCCCTCATGGCGGTGGCACCCAGACGACGTCATCGTCCACCGCATACAAGCTGCACACATCGCCGCGCTGCTGGCAGTAGCCCAGCGCGCGGCCCATGGCCCAATCCCCTTGGGCCCACCCCGACGCGCCGGTCGCACCGATCGCAAACGCGCGCGGTGCCCGGGCTTCGAGGAACTTGCGATAGATGCTGTTGACCCGCGTGGCCCCCGGCGAAGGCACCTTGCCGATATCGGTCAAAGCTGCGAATGACGTGGCCGGCGGCCGGGCAATCAACCCTGGCTGCGTGAAGCCAAGCCGGACCAGAAAAGCCTCTGCCAGCGGAACCCAATGGTCCATGTCGAGGCCGATACCGCCGTGCCCGTCGGTGCCTACCGCCGGCAAGGTATGCATCTCGGCCTGCCCGCCGCCTTTCACCCAAGCCTGGTGCCAGCGCTTCGGGTTGTCAGGCCCCCAATAAAGATCGTTCTGCCAATACAGCCACAGCATCGGCACCCGCGCCTCGGCCGCATGGCTGCCCCAATATGCGGTGATGTCCTGGGGCCGGCAGGGCCGGCCCGGCGAGCGCTCGGGGTTGCCGCCTGCGCCCCCGGCGAAGTTGATCGCCCCCATCAGGCCCGGCGGATGGCGCCAGGTCGTCGTCACGCTCGCCAGGCCACCGACCGACTGGCCCATCACAAGCCACCGCGAGGTATCGATGTCAGGCAAGGTCGTCGCCAGCGCCAGTGTCGCCAGCACCTGATCGGACGCGGCGAGGCTCATCGGCTCCAGTTGCCTGTCCTTGCAGGTGCCTGCGGCTTCGGGGTCGAAATCGCCATAGGTGTCGGCATAGCCCACGCGCGTGGGAATGAACACGGCAAAGCCCTTGCCGACGAGATAACGCGCCAGCGCCAAGTAGTGCGGCCGCCCCTGCGTCGCGCGCTTGTCCGCAGGCGCGCGGCCATGGTTCATGATGACCAGCGGAAACGGCCCCGCGCCTGCAGGCCGATAGGCGGTGACGGGGATCTCGCGGGTCTCTTGCCGGCCTTTCAAGTCTTTCACTGTCACGCGAAGGTGCAGCGTTTCCTCACGCAGGTCTTTGGCGATCGGCTCCGCCACCGGAGTCTGCGCGCAGGCGGCCAGCACCAGGCCGACCCACAGCATCAGCCCTCGTCGGGCCCCACGTCGGCCGGGTGTCATCGCCATCCGTTCACCTGTCGTCCAGCCAGGCCGGCCGCCGCTTCTGAAGGAAGGACTGCACGCCTTCACGGCCTTCGTCACCGGCCCGGATGTCGGCAATGCGCCGCGCGGTGTCGGCCCGCAAGGCTTCGCTGATCGGCTGGCCAGCCAGGTCCTGCACCAGGCGCTTGCAGGCTTTCACCGCCATCGGCCCGTTGGCTGCAATCGCAGTCGTGATCTGATCGATCTGTGCATCCAGCGCGTCTGCAGCACAGACCTCATGCACGAAGCCCAATGCCAAAGCCTTCTCCGCGCTGAAGCGCTCGGCTGTCAGGAAATAGCGGCGTGATGCCCGTTCGCCCAAGGCCCGCATCACATAGGGCCCGATGGTGGCCGGCAGCAGGCCCAGCCGCGCTTCGCTGAGACAGAAGCCCGCCGTGTCGGCCGCCACCACGACATCGCAGACAGCGGCCAGCCCGACCCCGCCGGCATAACAATCTCCCTGTATGCGCCCGATCACGGGCAGCGGGCAGCTGTCGATGGCCCACAGCATGTCGGCCAGCGCCTGTGCATCAGCGTGGTTCTGCGCCCAGCTGTAGCCGGCCATCGCATGCATCCACGACAAATCGGCGCCAGCACAAAACACCTTGCCGTGGCCACCGAGCACGATCGCGCGCAACTCGGTGTCTTGCGGCAGTTCGGTGAAGGCGGCCGTCAGTTCGGAGATCACCGCTTCGTTGAAGGCGTTGCGCACGTCCGGCCGGTTCAACCAGACATGCGCCACCCGGCCTGTTCGGCGAAGGTCGAGTGTGCTCATGGCGCGAGCGCTTGCGCCGCTGGTTGATCGATCGGCATCGGCGCTGCCTGCGAGCCATCGGCATGCCTTGGATCACCCGCCAGCGCCTTGACCATGATCACGCTGCGATAGGTCTTGCCTTCCCATTGCACCTCACCTTCGTCGCGGTAGCCGTGGCGTTGATAGCGCTTGCGCAAATGGGTGGCAGGCATCGCGGTGTCGAGCGCCATGTAGAGATAGCCTTTCGAGCGAGCCCAGGCCTCGCATTCAGCGACCAGCCGGTCGCCGATGCGCAGCCCCTGGAAGCGTGGGTCGACCGCCAGCTGATGAAAGTGGGCGGTGTCCTGACGATAGAACCATGGCGTCTGCAGGGCCCAGGGCGACACGACCGGGTCGTAATGCCCGCTGACGGTGATCGTGCCGGCCACCTCGCCATCCACCAGCGCCAGCAGGCAATGGCCTTCGGCCGCGCGCTGCCGCGTGACCTCGACGCTTTGCGTCGTCGCAGTGAAATTGAGGCCCAGGTCGGCCAGGCGCGCATAGGCGCGATGCAGCAGCGCGGTCAGCGATTCCATCGAATCGTCAGAGGCCAAGGGTCGGATCAGCAAGGAAGGGGTCATGAATGCGCGGGATGGTTGGAGGCTACATGCGGAACACGCCGAAGCGCGCATCCGGGATCGGCGCGTTCAGGCTGGCACTCAGGCCCAGAGCCAGCACGCGGCGGGTGTCGGCCGGGTCGATTACGCCATCGTCCCAGAGCCGCGCGCTGGCGTAGTACGGATGGGCCTGCTGCTCGAATTGATCGCGCACCGGCTGCTTGAACGCAGCCTCTTCTTCGGCACTCCAGTGTCCGCCCTTGGCCTCGATGCCATCGCGCCGCACGGTGGCCAACACGCTGGCGGCCTGCTCGCCGCCCATCACCGAGATGCGTGCGTTCGGCCACATCCACAGAAAACGCGGGTCAAAGGCACGGCCGCACATGCCGTAGTTGCCGGCGCCAAAGCTGCCGCCAATGATCACGGTGAACTTCGGCACGTTGGCGGTCGACACCGCCGTCACCATCTTGGCGCCATGCTTGGCGATGCCTTCGTTCTCATGCTTGCGCCCGACCATGAAGCCGGTGATGTTCTGCAGGAACACGAGCGGGATCTTGCGTTGGCAGCACAGCTCGATGAAGTGCGCGCCCTTCTGCGCCGACTCGGAAAACAGCACGCCGTTGTTCGCGATCAAGCCGACCGGCATGCCCTCGATGTGGGCAAAGCCGGTCACGAGCGTCGTGCCATAGCGCGCCTTGAACTCTTCGAACTCCGAGGCATCGACGATGCGGGCAATGATCTCGCGTACGTCGAAGGGCTTGCGGCCGCTCTTGCCTTCTTCGTCGGTCGGGATCACGCCGTGCAGCTCGGCCGCATCGAACAGCGGCTCACGCGGCGCGATGCAGTTCGTCGGGCTTTGCTTGCGCCAGTTCAGGTGCGCCACCGCGCGGCGCGCGATCGCCAGCGCATGGGTGTCGTCGTTGGCCAGATGGTCGGCCACGCCCGACAGCCGGGTGTGCACATCGCCCCCCCCCAGGTCTTCGGCGCTAACGACTTCGCCGATCGCCGCCTTCACCAAGGGCGGGCCGGCGAGAAAGATCGTGCCCTGGTTCTTTACGATGATCGACTCATCGCTCATCGCCGGCATGTAGGCGCCGCCGGCGGTGCACGAGCCCATCACCACCGCGATCTGCGGAATGCCCTTGGCACTCATCTGCGCCTGGTTGAAGAAGATGCGGCCGAAGTGCTCGCGGTCGGGGAACACCTCGTCTTGATTCGGCAAGTTGGCGCCACCGCTATCGACCAGGTAGATGCAAGGCAGCCGATTGGCTTGTGCGATCTCCTGTGCGCGCAGGTGCTTCTTGACCGTCATCGGGTAATAGGTGCCGCCCTTCACCGTCGCGTCATTGCAGACCACCATGCAGTCGACACCCGACACGCGGCCGATACCGGCAATCAGCCCGGCCCCGGGCGCATCACCGTGATACATGCCATGCGCGGCGAGCGGCGCCACTTCGAGAAAAGGCGAGCCGGCATCCAGCAGCAGCTCGACCCGGTCCCGCGGCAGCAGCTTGCCGCGCGCGAGGTGCTTTGCGCGAGGGCCTTCGCCACCGCCCAGCGCCACGCGCGCAAGTTGCGCGTTCAGGTCGTCGACCAACACCCGCATCGCGGCGGCATGGGTTTTGAATTCGTCGGAGCGCGGGCTGAGCTGGGTCGCAAGCTTAGGCATGGGCAGAACCAGTTGACGTATACGTCAATTCTAGAACGATGAACGACGGGGGTCGGATTTGGGTGTTTTTGCTCCTTCAGGGGCAGCTTCACCGAGCCTCGGCTACGGAGTCGTTGACAGCGATGGATGGAAAGGCAAGCACTGCAGACGACTGGCCGCGGAGTCCATCGCCCGCGTGCAGAACCGGCCTCGGTCAGAACGGCCCTTTGGCCAACCAGCGCTCCATCTGGTCGCGCCGGTCATTGCCCCAGAAGGGCTCGTCGTCGATCACGAAGTAAGGCGCGCCGAACACGCCGGCCGCAATGGCTTCATCGTTGGCCTGCCTCAGCCGATCTTTCCAATGCGCATGCGTCCATACCCCTTCGGCCTCGGCGCCATTGAGCCCGAACTCGACCGCCAGACCTTTCAGCGCGACGCCATCGCTCAGATCGACACCGCGCGTGAACAGCGCACGCAAGCCATGGCGGGCCCAGGCCACCGCCCGCGCCTCATCCTGCTGATGCAGCCACCAGAACACGCGCGCAGCGTTTTGTGTGGCAATCGGAAACTTGTCCGGCAAGCGAAAAGGCACGCCGGCAAAGCGCGCCGAACGCGCGAAGTCCAACAAGACATAGTCGCGCTTCAACGGGTGCGCCAGCGGCGTCTTCAATTCAGCAGCCTGGAAGGTGGCACCGAGCAGGATCAAATGCCAGCGCACCGTGCGGCCATGGCGCGCGGCCAGCGCCTCGATCCATTCGGAGGCGACATACGAATAGGGCGACGAGAAGTCGACATAAAAATCAATGCTGCGGGAAAGGCTCATGCAACCAGCGTAGCGCCCGTGCCGCGACAAGGCTTGCGCGCTTTCCCCAGTAGCAGCGGGCTGGACACTGCCTCGGTGTTGACGCCAACAGGTATAAAGTTAGGTCAATGCATCTGAAAGGCGGCGATCCTGGCAGCGCTTCGCCCTTAGCTCACGGCGCATGGCTTGCCCTTGCGCTGAAAGGAACCCGGACACCTGTCAAGGTGCAGGCCTGTCCCGTCATTGACATCTCAACAACAGGTACCTGAGGGTTAACGCGCACGCTGCGGGAAACACTGAGCTAAGCCTTTGGCAGATGTGTCAAATTGAAGCCACAGGCCTTGTGCGATGTCAGCCCCATGACCCGCAGCACACAAGCCATTCCCACTGATTTCGCTGGAGATCTCGATGCCATTCAAGCCCCCCCTCGCGGCCCTTGCTGCCGCCTTGGCCTTTGCACTCGCCGGCCCTGCCTCTGCGGCCGAGCCGATCAAGATCGGCGTGGCCGGGCCGTTCACCGGCGGCTCGTCATCGATGGGCGTGAGCATGCGCGACGGCGTTCGGCTCGCGACCGATGAGATCAACAAGGCCGGTGGCGTGCTGGGCCGCCCGCTATTGCTGGTCGAGCGCGATGACGAAGCGAAGAACGAGCGCGGCGTGCAGATCGCGCAAGAGCTGATCAACAAGGAGCGCGTGGCGGCCACCGTCGGCTACATCAACACCGGCGTGGCGCTCGCTGCGCAGCGCTTCTTCCAGGATGCCAAGATCCCGGTGATGAACAACGTGGCCACCGGTTCGGTGATCACCCACCAGTTCGACGATCAGTCCGAGAACTACATCTTCCGCAACTCGGCGCACGACAGCATCCAGGCGCCGATGATTGTGGAAGAGGCCGTCACGCGGCGTGGCTTCAAGAAAGTCGCGATCCTTGCCGACTCCACCAACTACGGCCAGCTCGGCCGCCAGGACTTGGAGAAGGCCCTGGCCGCCAAAAGCCTGAAACCGGTGGCCATCGAGAAGTTCAACATCAAGGACGTCGACATGACGGCCCAGTTGCTGAAGGCTAAAGAAGCCGGCGCCGAAGCGGTGCTGACCTATGGCATCGGCCCTGAACTCGCGCAGATCGCCAACGGCATGACCAAGCTCGGCTGGAAGGTGCCGATCATCGGCAGCTGGACGCTGTCGATGGCCAATTACATCGACAACGCCGGCCCCGGCGGCGAAGGCGCGCGCATGCCGCAGACCTTCATCCAGGAGCCGACGACGCCCAAGCGCCAGTCGTTCATCATCAGCTACCTGAAGACCTTCAACCCGAAGAACGCCCGCATCGACTCGCCGGTGTCCGCGGCTCAGGGCTACGACTCAATCTACCTGCTTGCTGCTGCGATCAAGCAGGCGGGTAGCACCGACGGCCAGAAGATCCGCGCCGCGCTCGAAGACCTGAAGACCCCGGTGGACGGCGTGGTCACGACCTACAACAAGCCTTTTTCCAAGGGCGACCACGATGCAATCACCGCCAACATTCCGGTGTTCGGTGAGGTCAAGGGCCAGCGGGTGGTGTACGCCTATCCGGACGACCTCAAGAAGGCCTCCGAGGTGCGCCTGAAAGATGTGAACGCCCAGGGCGCACTGGCCCCGGCGAAGAAATAAGGGCGTGTTCGTGGCCAGCGGCCGCTTGATGGGCCGCAATAGCAACAGCAGCGAAGGCGCTCAATGCAGATCTTGATTCAACTGGTGTTCAGCGGCATTGCGCTGGGCATGATCTACGCGGTGATCGCGTTCGGCTACCAGCTGACCTTCGCGACCTCCGACACGCTGAATTTCGGCCAGGGCGATGCGCTGATGCTGGGCGCGCTGGTCGGGTTGACCTTGGTCGGGCTGGGCGTCAACTACTGGCTGATGATCCCGCTGGTGTGCCTGTTCGGCGCACTGCAGGGCGCGGTGGTCGAACGCATCGGCGTGCGGCCGGCGTTGAAGATCAAGTCAGAGTTCGGCTGGATCATGTCGACAATTGCGCTTGGCATCATCTTCAAAAACGTGGCCGAGAACGTCTGGGGCCGCGACGACTTGAAGTTCCCATCGCCGTTGCCGGAAGCGCCGCTGAAGTTTCTCGGCGCCAACGTGCTGCCGATGGAGATCCTGGTGGTGGTGGGCGCGGTCGCCATGATGCTCGCGGTCGAGTTCTTCAATCGCCAAACCATCTATGGCAAGGCGGTGGTCGCGACCTTCAACGACCGCGATGCCGCCCAGCTGATGGGCATCAACACCGGCATGGTGATCACCTTCTCGTATGCGATGTCGTCGCTGACCGCCGGCTTCGCGGGCGTGTTGATCGCCCCGCTGACCTTGACCGGCGCCACGATGGGCGCCGTGCTCGGCCTGAAGGCTTTTGCGGTAGCGATCATCGGCGGG
>CAXTCD010000157.1:0-820 GCA_964242145.1 uncultured Rhizobacter sp. | reverse complement strand
GGCTGACCAGCGGCCTGGGCATCATCGTCGGCGGCATCCTGCTGGGCGTGGCCGAGACGACCACCGGCTTTTATCTCTCCACGGGCTACAAAGATGTGCCCGGCCTGGTGCTGCTGCTGATCGTGCTGGCGGTGAAGCCGGCGGGGATTTTTGGGCGGGTGGCGATAAAAAAGGTTTGATGGAGCCCCCCAGTCGCTTCGCTCCTGCCCCCGAGGGGCGTCACCCGAGGGACCGGCAAAGCCGGTTCCCTGGGCGTGGCTTGATAGGCGCTTTGCTTCGCTTGCGCGATCGCTGCTTGCTTCTGACTGAATGACGATGAAACGACTCCTGCCCCCGAGGGGCGCCGCCCGAGGGACCGGCAAAGCCGGTTCCCTGGGCGTGGCTTGATGAGGCTCTTCGCTTCGCTTGAGCCTTGCCATACCTGACTGAATAACGATGAAACGACCTCAGTTCCTTTTCACGGGCATCGGCATCGCGGCGCTGGCGGCTTTTCCGCTGGTGGTCGACAACCCGTACAACATCCATTTGCTTGAGACCATCATGATCTATGCGATCGTGTTGTTCGGGCTGGACATCGTCGTGGGCTATACCGGGCAGGTGTCGCTCGGGCACGCCGGCTTGTTCGGCATCGGGGCCTACACCGCGGGGGTGATGGTGATGAAGCTCGCGGCGCCGCTGTGGCTGACCTTGCCGGCGGCCGTGGCGGTCACTGCGTTCTTCGGGGCGTTGCTGGCTTTGCCCGCACTGCGGGTGACCGGGCCTTATCTCGCGATGGTCACGCTGGCCTTCGGCACCATCATCCAGATCCTCATCAACGAGA
>CAXTCD010000156.1:0-12143 GCA_964242145.1 uncultured Rhizobacter sp. | reverse complement strand
TTCATCCGCATCGCCCCGACCTGGTCGACCGGTGGTTCTGGCGCTGTGTGCCTTGCGATGCCCATGTGGGCTGCCACAGGGCGGGTAAGGGCTACGGCAACGGCACGAAGCCGCTCGGGCGGCTGGCCAATGCCGAGCTTCGCCAGGCCAAGCAGGCGGCCCATGCCGCGTTCGATCCGCTGTGGGAATCGGGGCGCATGACGCGGCGCGGGGCTTATCGGTGGCTCGCGCGGCGGCTGTCCATCCAACCCATCGACTGCCACATCGGGCAGTTCGATCTCCATCAATGTCAGGCCGTGCTTGCGGCCGTTCGGAGCTTTTATGAAAAGAACACTCACGCTGCGCTTGGTCGGGGCGTACTTTGCGCAGATCAAGGCCGGCACCAAGACCGAGGAATATCGGCTGCGCAATGACTATTGGCGGCCTCGCATCGAGGGCCAGGCGTATGACTCACTGGTCATCACTTGGGGCTATCCGTTGGCCGCCGATATCGAGCGGCGGATTGAGCTGCCGTGGCGCGGCTATGAGGTGAAGACGATCACGCATCCGCACTTCGGCGCCAAGCCGGTGGAGGTCTATGCGATCCGTTTGGTCGAACCCGCGATTTCCGAAGTCAGCGGACAGATACCTGGCCGCATCTACCTCGTCGCCGTCGAGGACGGCCTGCGCGAAGAGCACCGTTTTTCGATGTGCCTCGATGACGGGTGGTCCATCTGCGTAGCGTCGCCGCTGCTTGCCCTCCAGTGCCCCGCGCGATCTGTGCGGCGTGTCACGAGGGTAATCCGCGCGGCCACTGCGGCGGAGCTTGGCTTGTCGCGGTCGGTAGCAATAGCGCCATGACAACAAGACAAGCCGAAAGCCATGGGAGGTAAACGGTGATCCAGCCGCGCTTCATTCGGCAACGCCACGCACCCGACTACCTGGGAATGGACCGCAACCGCTTCGACGTTGAGGTTCGACCTCATTTAACTGAAGTCCCGATCGGCGAGCGAGGAATTGCCTACGACCGCCACGAAATGGACGCCTGGGCCGACGACTACATCGCAGCCCGAGGGCGCCCAGGTCGCAACAAGAAAGGAGAAATAGAACAATGCACACGAGGACAAAAGGCATCCATCTTGCAACCGATGGAAGCCGCATGGCCGACAAGATCTACCGAGGCCAACGCATCTACGAGAGACTCGGCCTTGTCTCTCAAGACGACGCTGAAAAATGGCTCCGCCAACGGCAAGAACAAATCGACGCTGAAGAAGAACTCAAACTTCGAAGGCGCATTGACCAGTTGTTTCGGGTAGCGGCTGGGAAATACCTCTTGGAGTTACAGGAACGAGGCGATGTGCGATCGTTGGAAACAATAGCGGGGCACGTCACGCTTCTGAATCATTGGGTCGGCGACGTCCCTCTTTCAGAGCTGTGCAACGATTCGTTCGCGGCATTCAAGTCCGACCGACTGGCGGGCCGAGATCACCTCGGCATGCCGGTGAGAAAGGTAAAGCCGGTGACGATCAATCGGTCGCTGGAGGTTGCACGAACAGTGGCGAATCGAGCTGCTCGAGTCTGGCGCATGGATAAAAAGCCCTGGCTGACATCCGCGCCGCTGATTGAGATGCTGGACGAATCACAAACGCGGCGCCCTCCGCGTCCCATATCTTGGGCCGAACAAAACATCCTCTTCCCGCTCCTGCCTCAGCACCTGAGAGACATGGCGCTCTTCGCGGTAAACACCGGGGCACGGGACGAGAACATTTGTGGGCTTCGGTGGGAATGGGAGGTCAAGCTTCCTGAGCTAGGTCGCAGCGTATTCGCGGTACCAGCAATCGAATACAAGGGGAAGCGGGTCCATGTTCTCGTCCTGAACGATGTCGCTTGGGACGTCGTGGAGAGGCAACGTTGGCGACACGATGAGTTCGTCTTCGTCTATCGGCGCGAATACACCTCGCACAAGAAGATCAAAGAAGACCCGAAGATGAAATTCCGGCGCATCGAGACCATGAATAACACCGGCTTTCAAAACGCCCGCAGAGCGGCTGGCTTAACTGATGTGCGGGTCCATGATCTAAGGCACACGTTCGGCCAACGCCTTCGCGCAGCCGGAGTCTCCGGCGAGGACCGCTCGGCCATCATGGGACACACCACAGAGGGAATGGCGGAGCACTACGCAACGTCTACAGTTGACCGCTTGATAAAGCTGGCCAACTCGGTCAACTCAACGACAGATCAGACTACGCTTCTGCAAGTCGTCAACCGTCGAAACTAGCTTCAGAAAAACGAAGGAGAGAAAAAGTCACGCAAAAGTCACGCACAAAGAAAAAGGACTCAGACGCGTTAGCATCTAAGTCCTTGAATACAATAGCTTTTTTGGTGCGGCTGGCAGGATTCGAACCCACGACCCCTTGGTTCGTAGCCAAGTACTCTATCCAACTGAGCTACAGCCGCTGAGCCTCGCAGTATAGCACGGGTTTTAGATCTCCGCTAGCGCTGCTGCGAATCGATAACAAGTTGCTGCACGCTCGTTGTCAGACTGCTGCTCAGCCATGCGAGCTAACAACAGCCAGGCATGGCGGCGCGCAGGTACGGCAAGGTTGTTGGATGCGGCGGCAGACTCCAGCAGTGCGCGGGCTTTGCCCCACAGCTCGCGTTCAGCCAATGCAGTCCCTACGGCACGGGCCACTGCAGGCTCTCTGGGATGGGCCTTCACGGCCACTTCCAAACGCGGTACCCAGTCGACACCGAGGCCAGACACCGAAGCCACCAAGCTGTCAGACAAGGCCGTGCGATCGTCTTCATTCAGTTCGCCTGTGCGCTCCCAGAATGGGCGCAGCCAGCCGCGGGCTTCACCGGTTGCGCCGAAGCTGGCAAGCCGCGACGCGGCCCGTGCAGCCACCAGCGGATCGCGCCGATCGGCGTTTTCCAGCGCCAGCCAGACGCGCCGAACCTGATCGGCATCCCTTGCGTCGTCCAGCGATTCGAATGCCAGCGAGCGCAGTAGGCCTTGTGCAGCTACCTTCGAGAAGCCTTGATGCTTGGCCAGCAAGCGCGCCGTTTTCAAGGCTTCGTGCGGCTGATGCGCCAGGCGCGTCGCTTGCAGCTTCAGACGCAGCGCATGGGTGCGACGGGCCACGCCCGGAGGTAAGGTTGCCAGCAACTCCAGCGCGCGGCCGGCGTCACGATCATCGAGCGCCCATTCCGCAGCCAATAGCCGCGCGCCCTCTTCGGCCGATCGAGCCAACAGGCTGCTGTTCGATAACTCCAACGCGCGCGCGAGCTGCTCATCGCGGCGCGTGCGGTCTTGCAGCTTGTGTGCGCTGCCGGCTGCGAGCAGATGGCCCAGCACGGTGAATTCATTGTCTTGAATCAGGTCCGGCGTGTCGGACTGAATTAGCAAGGCGCGCTGCGCAGATTTCTGCGCCCGGCTGTAGCGCCCGCCGAAATACTGCGCCAGCGCATCGCGCAGCGAAGCCTGCGCCGTGCGGTCGCGCCGCGCAACCCGCCATTCATGCGCCCGCTGAGGTAAGCCGAGCAGCCCGTTGATCGCCTGGATGACCGTGACCAGCGCAAAGCACGTCGCGAGCAGGGCCAGCACGAACAGGTTCATCGACACATCGGCGCGCCAACCTGCCCAGTACAAGGACACCAGCCCGTCATTGGCGCCAAAGGTCGACGCGGCGACCACGGCAACGACGAACAACAGAATGAACCAAATAACCGCGCGCATGGTTCGAGACATCAGCGGCCGGCTGACACCGCGGCCAATGCCGCCAAGGTGTCTTCGGGCCGAGGCAGCCCCACTTGCCGCGCGCTGGCGGTCACTTGGCGCAGCAGATCGAGCGCAACGGTATTGCGACGCGAGCTGCGATCGAAGTAACGCTCCAGCGTCGTGTGAGCGACCTGCAAGTCTGATTGCACCGTATCGAACTGACGGCTCAGCAAGGCCAGCCGAGCGTTCAACAAACGCAGCTTCAGGTTCTCGCGCACGAAGAAGGCTTGCTCGGGTGCCAGCAACATCGCTTCGGGGCGATCGATGCGCGTCACGCGCACCAGCGCCCGCGTTTCACCCCAGACGCGGTCGACGGCCCCGCTCCATTCATCGCTCAAAACATTCCACCAGGCCCATCCCTTGTCAGCGTCGTCATGCACCGCCACACCTGAGGCACTGCGCGCGGTAGCGCGCGCCGCTGCCGGCGTTGGCTTGATCTCTTTGCGCGTTTCGGGCTGAGCCAGCAAAGGCAATTCGTCGACCAGGCGGATGGCCTCATCAAGCTTGATGGTCAATGCCGAAATGTCGGCCACGCCGACGGCCTTGACGCGGTCGATGTCGCGCGCGATGGCGCGCCGGACACCGTCCAGGCGCGGTTGGCCATAACGTGCCAGCCGCTCGTCGGCTTGTTTGAGCGCAGCCACCAGAGGCTCGGCGCTGCCGGTGATCGCGGCCTGCTGTTGAGACACGCGCAGGCCGGCATCGATATCGACCAGCACATTCTCATCGCGTGAACGAGACAGCGACTGGATCAGGTCTTCGAGTTGCGACCGCTGGATCGTTACCTCCGCCAAGCGCGCTTCCAGCAGCGCGACCTTGGCCGCGCTTTCGAGCGAGCTTTCTTCAGAGCGCTTGGCGATCAGCCTCGCTTCGCCAGCGATCGTCTGGCTGTCTTGCTGGCGCCGGACCAACTCTTGTTCCAGCTTGCGTACGCGCTGCTGCGCCGACCAGCCCATCAACAGGCTCGCGGCAATCGCCAGCGTCAATGCGCTGGCGGCAATCCAGACCCAGCGGGCACGTCGGACGGCAGACGGTGCGGGCAAGGTCGGGGGGATGGGGGTGGAAGTGGCCTCGGTCACGATGCAATCGATTGTATGCACGCCACCACCGCCTCACGGGCCGGGCGGACTTGCGCCACATCCATCGCACCCAGGCGCTGCGCGCGTTCGGCGATGCGAGGATGGGTGGCCAACACCCGCGCCTGCGACCAATCGGCCCCCGGCGCCAGGGTGCCAAGATGGTCGATGGCCTCGGAGCTGCTGAAGAACCACAAATGCGCTCTGGGCCGTTCAAGCGCCTGATTCAGCAGCGCCTTCTCGGCATCAGACAACACCGGTACAGCACGTTGGTAGGCTGCAATGAAGCTCAGCAGCGCGCCGCTTTCACGCAGGCGATCGGCCAGCCAATCGCGCCCGCGGGTGCCGCGAATCACCATCACAGGGCGCCCTGCCCAGTCACGCCCGGCCAATTGCTGCCAAAGTGATTCGGAATCGAACTGGGCCGCATCTTCGGCGGGCTCGACGATCTGCGTCACGCCGAGATCTCGCAGCACCTGGGTCGTGCCCGGCCCCGGTGATGCGGCCAACAGGCCGCCAGGCCATTCAGCGGCGGCCGGGCGCAGCGCGAAAAAACACGCGGCGGCATTCGGGCTCACGAACAGCAGCATGCCCTGCGAGGCAAGGCGGCTCCAGGCCGCATGCACCTGCGTGGCGTCAGGCACGGGCACGATGTCGATCAAGGGCAAGGCGTGTGCATCGAGGCCGGCGGCGCGCAAATGCTGCACCCACTCATGGGCCTGCTGTGCGGGCCGAGTGATCAGAACCCGCACGCCATCGGCCTCAGGGATCGCTGCGTCACAAGGCGGCCAGATAAGCGCCAGCGCCTTGCTGACGCAACTGATCGGCGGCCTGGCTGCCCAAAGCCCGTGCCTCGTCTTCATCGGTGACTGCTGCATGCACCACGACATGCAGCAAGGGCCGGCCGGTAGCTTCGGGCTCACCCAGCGCCGCAGTCAGATGCAACACATCGGCGTGCCACACCGCGTGTGCCGCCAGCGGCATGCTGCAGCTGCCGCCGAGCGCACGCGACACCGCCCGCTCCGCGTGAACTGCAAGCCAGCTCGGACGATGAATCAGCTCGGCCAACTGCGCACGCAACACGCCCGCATCGGTCAACACTTCGATGCCCAGCGCGCCCTGCCCTGCGGCCGGAATCATCTGCTCGACCGAGAACGCCATTCGGATTCGCGATGCCAGACCCAGGCGCTTCAAGCCGGCCGCGGCCAGCACGATCGCGTCATAAGCTCCGTCGTCGAGCTTGCGCAGCCGCGTGTCGAGGTTGCCACGCAGGGGCTCGATCTGCAGATCAGGCCGCAAGGCACGCAGCAGCACAACGCGGCGCAAGCTCGAGGTGCCGACGCGCGCGCCCTGCGGCAATTCATCGAGCGACGCGAAATGGTTCGACACCAGCGCATCACGCGGGTCTTCACGCTCCAGCACGGCCGCAAGCTCGAAGCCGCTGGGCAGATCCATCGGCACATCCTTCAACGAATGCACCGCCAGATGGGCCCGGCCTTCAGCGAGCGCCGTCTCGAGTTCCTTGACGAACAAACCCTTGCCACCGACTTTCGACAAGGTTCGGTCGAGGATCTGATCACCTCGGGTGGTCATGCCGAGCAAGCCGACATTCACGCTCAAACGCCGCTGAAGCAGTTCGCGTACATGCTCAGCCTGCCAGACAGCGAGCCGGCTCTCACGCGTGGCGATCCACAGGGAAGGTGCAACTTGTTCAGACATCGGTAAATCCTAGCAGGCCAAGCCAACACATCGCCTGGAACCCGGTACCATTTGCGGCCTGTAACGAAGTTACACCCTTTCAGCCCGAGGAAGAACATGCGCCGCGCCACGCCCCTTGACGACAAGAACCGTCCCCTGGTCGAAGACATCCGGCTGTTAGGCCGCATTCTGGGCGACGTGATTCGCGAGCAGGAAGGCAAAGCCGCATTCGAACTGATCGAGCATGTGCGCCAGCTGTCGGTGGCCTATCGCCTGAAGCAAGATGCTCAGGCCGGCCGTGCGTTCGACCGCCTGCTGAAGAACCTGTCTGGCGACCAGACCGTCAGCGTGATCCGCGCCTTCAGCTATTTCTCGCACCTGGCCAACATTGCCGAAGACCGCCATCACGTGCGCCGGCGCGAGCACCACGAGCGCCAAGGCCATCTGCAGGAAGGCTCGCTGGCGATGAGCCTAGAGCGCCTGGCCGAAGCCGACATCCGCGCCGAAGACATCGCGAAGACGCTCTCGCAGGCCTACATCTCGCCAGTGCTAACCGCACACCCGACCGAAGTACAACGCAAGAGCATTCTGGATGCAGAACGGGCCATCGCCGAGCTGATCAGCCAGCGCGACACGCTGCACACCGAGCGCGAAAAAGCCGACAACGAAGCGCTGCTGCGCGCCCGGGTCACCCAGCTCTGGCAAACACGCATGTTGCGTTACACCAAGCTGACGGTCTCCGATGAAATCGAGAACGCGCTCAGCTATTACCAAGCGACCTTTTTGCGCCAGATTCCGCGCATGTACCGCGACATCGAAGAAGCGCTGCCCGGCCATGCGATCGCACCGTTCTTCCGCATGGGCAATTGGATCGGCGGCGACCGCGACGGCAATCCCAACGTCAGCGCTGAAACACTGGAGATGGCACTGCGCCGCCAAAGCGAGACCGCGTTGCGCTTCTATCTAACGGAGGTGCATGAACTCGGCGCGGAGCTGTCGATCTCGGCCATGCTGGCCCCCGTGACACCGGCCATGGAATCCTTGGCCGCCCGTTCGCCCGACCAAGGCCTCCACCGCGAAGACGAGCCTTATCGCCGCGCGCTGATCGGCATGTATTCGCGCTTGGCTGCCACCTTGCATCTGTTGACCGGCACCGAAGCGCTGCGCCATGCGGTGGCGCCGCAGCAGCCCTATGGCAAGAGCGAAGAGTTCCTGGCCGACCTGCTGGTGATCGAAAAGTCCCTGCAATCGCACCACGCCCAGGCGCTGATAGCGCCCAGGCTGCGCCCGCTGATGCGCGCGGTGCAGGTGTTCGGCTTCCATCTCGCAACTGTCGACCTGCGCCAAAGCTCCGACAAGCACGAGGCGGTAATCGTCGAGCTGCTGAAGGTGGCAAAGATCGAAGACGACTACAGCGCACTGAACGAAGAGGCACGCCGCGAATTGCTGGTTCGCCTACTCAACGATGCACGGCCGCTGCGCGTGCATGCCGGCAAGTATTCAGAGCATGCGATCAATGAGCTGGCGATCTTCGAGGCCGCATCGCAGATGCTCAAGCGCTACGGCCGCGAGTCACTGCGCCACTACATCATCTCGCACACCGAAGACGTCAGCGACCTGCTGGAAGTGCTGCTGCTGCAAAAGGAAGTCGGCCTGCTGCGCGGCACGCTGGACGACGGCGCGGTGTGCGATCTGATCGTCTCGCCGCTGTTCGAGACCATCGGCGACCTGCGCAATGCCGCGCCGATCATGCGTGCCTACTACGAGCTGCCGGGCATCCCCGAGATGATCCAGCGCTCCAAGGTCGGCGAATGTGGCGAGCAAGACATCATGCTGGGCTACAGCGACAGCAACAAGGATGGCGGCTTCTTCACCAGCAACTGGGAGCTGTACCGCGCCGAGATCGCGCTGGTCGAGCTCTTCAAGTCGCTGAGCGACACCTACGGCATCACG
Source organism: uncultured Rhizobacter sp. (assembly GCA_964242145.1). Taxonomy (GTDB): domain Bacteria; phylum Pseudomonadota; class Gammaproteobacteria; order Burkholderiales; family Burkholderiaceae_C; genus Rhizobacter. The sequence goes on along the minus strand of CAXTCD010000156.1, from coordinate 3,659 downwards.
CTGCGCCTGTTCCATGGCCGCGGCGGCACCGTGGGCCGTGGCGGCGGCCCGAGCTACCAGGCCATCCTCGCGCAGCCTCCGGGCACGGTGAACGGGCAGTTCCGCCTGACGGAACAAGGCGAAGTCATCGCCTCGAAATATGCCAACCCCGAGATCGGCCGCCGCAACCTGGAAACCCTTGTCGCGGCCACGCTGGAGGCCACACTGCTGCACCCGACCAAGAGCGCGCCGAAGAGCTTTCTCGATGTGGCCACGGCACTCAGCGACGCCAGCATGGCGGCTTACCGCAAGCTGGTTTATGAAACTCCCGGCTTCACCGAATACTTCTTCTCGGCCACACCGATCCGAGAGATCGCCGAGCTGAACATCGGCTCGCGCCCAGCCTCGCGCAAGGCTACGCGGGCGATCGAAGACCTGCGCGCGATCCCGTGGAGCTTCAGCTGGGGCCAGTGCCGCGTGGCGCTACCCGGCTGGTGCGGCTTCGGCTCGGCGATCAACAGCTATCTCGGCAAGTCGCCGAAGGAGCGCAAGGATCGCCTGCTGCTGCTGCAGCGCATGTACAAGCAATGGCCGTTCTTCCGCACGCTGCTGTCGAACCTCGACATGGTGCTGGCCAAGAGCGACCTCGGCATTGCGGCACGTTATGTCGATCTGGTCGAAGACAAGAAGCTGGGCAAGCGCATCTTCGCGGCCATCCAGGCCGAATGGCAGGCCACGTCCGACGCGCTGTCGCTGATCACCGGCGACAAGAAGCGCCTGGCGTCGAACCCGACGCTGGCACGCTCCATCGAACACCGATTCCCTTACCTCGACCCGCTGAACCATCTGCAGGTCGAGCTGATGCGCCGCTACCGTCAAAAGCGCGAAGGCGAAGCGGTCAACGAACGGGTGCAACGCGGCATCCACATCTCGATCAACGGCGTGGCGGCGGGGCTGCGAAATACCGGCTGATACCGGCTGATGAGGCGGCCACTGCGGGCTGTGGCGCTGCCCAGCCCGCAATGCGGCGCAACGCACTCGGCCGCGCCTCGGCGTTCGGCGCTGAACAGGCTTGAACGCACCAGGCGCCACCAAGCCCAGCCCTCACGCCCATAATCGGCCGATGGGCCCGACCTTCGCTCACACCGACCCTGCCGTCTTCCTGCGATCGCTGTATGACGCGGCCGTGCGCCGTGCCTTGCCCGCACAAAGCCTACCCGCTTATCTACCTGCACCGCCGGCCCTAGGTCGCACGCTGGTGATCGGTGCCGGCAAGGCGGCCGGCGCGATGGCCGCTGTGGTCGATGCGCTGTGGCCCGCCAACGCCGCGCTGTCGGGTTTGGTGATCACGCGTTATGGCCATGTGCCGCCGGCCAGCCGCAAGTCGCCAGGGCGCATCGACATCGTCGAGGCCGCCCATCCAGTGCCCGATCAGGCCGGTGCCGAAGCCACGCAGCGCCTGCTGCAGATGACGCAAGGCTTGAGTGAACACGACTTGGTGCTGTGCCTGATCTCAGGCGGCGGCTCAGCCTTGCTGGCCGCCCCCGCCGAGGGCCTGACCCTGGCCGACAAGCAGGCCATCAACCAGGCCATGCTGCGCAGCGGCGCCGCCATCGACGAGATGAACTGCGTGCGCAAGCACTTGTCGGCGATCAAAGGCGGCCGGCTCGCGATGCGCTGTGCGCCGGCGCAACGGGTAACGCTGTTGATCTCCGATGTGCCCGGCGATGACCCATCGGTGATTGCCAGCGGGCCGACCGTGCCCGATGCCAGCACCTGTGCCGATGCCTTGCGCATCCTGGCGCGCTACCGCATCGAGATTCCGCCGGCCGCGCGGGCCGGTCTGCAAAGCGGCGCCTTTGAAACCCCCAAACCCGGCGACGCGCGCTTTGCCGGCCATGCCGTTCACCTGATCGCGACACCGCAGCAGGCGCTGCAAGCCGCTGCAGCGCAGGCGCGTGCCGCGGGCATCGCGGCCCATGTGTTGAGCGACGAGATCGAAGGCGAATCGCGCGAGGTCGGCAAGGTGCATGCGGCGCTGGCGCGCGCGGTTGCCCGCCATGGCGAACCCTTTGCCGCGCCCTGCGTGCTGTTGAGCGGCGGTGAAACCACCGTCACCGTGCGCAACGCGGCAGGCCGCGGCGGGCGGGCCGGCGAATTCGCGCTCGGCCTCGCGCTCTCGTTGCAAGGCCACCCGCGCATCTGGGCCTTGGCCGCCGACACCGATGGCATCGACGGCGTGCAGGACAACGCGGGCGCACTGGTGACACCCGACACCTTGGCCCGTGCCGAACAGCTCGGCCTGCGCGCCCGCGAGTTCCTGGACCGCAATGACGCGTATCCGTTCTTCCAGGCCGTCGATGGGTTGGTGATGACCGGGCCGACCTTGACCAACGTCAACGACTTCCGCGCGGTGCTGGTGCTCTGACAAAGAGAATGATTTCGGCGGGCGAGCGCCGCCGACCCACGCCGATCTCACATCAGGTTAGGCAACTGAGCAGCCCACGTCGAACGAAGGCGCTCGATCAGAAGCGCCTTCGCCGCAGCCCCCGTCGGCGGGCCATCTCATCGCCCATCTCGCGCATCGCTTCGGCATCGCCTTGCGACATCACCGCATGTGCGGGACGGAACGCAAACTCGTCTTCCGCCGCCATGTGGGCCGTGTGAAAGTCATGAAAGTGGCTCGCGGCCAGCGCCAGTTCAATGTACGGCCCTTCATCGCCCAGCATCACCCGGGTCAGCAGCGGCCGCAGCGCCGCCCATTCCTCGACCATCTGCTGGTGATCGGCGCGCAAGCGGGCGGCCAGTTTGTGCAGCGATTCATCGCTGGAGGCTTCGAGCGTCGGGAACACATGGCGCTCTTCGTCTTCATGGTGGGCGGGCGCGGCAATGTCGAAATAGCGAACGACGTCCCGCGCGGCGTCACGCGCGTGCAGATCGCTGCCTTCGGCATCGAGGTAGCTCACGAGGCGGTCGAGCAGCGACAGCGTGCGCTCCAGCCGTTCGTGGCAGGCCGCGAGCATGTCAAACGGATGCTCGAACCCTGCGCCCACCTCCTGCCGGGGAGGTTGATAGACGGTCATAACCTCATTTTCACGCGCATTGCGCTTTTTTGGCTATCCCGCATACCTTGATGGAAACGCGGCATCTCGGCGATCGCTGGGGCGCCGCTCCCGAGCGCTGCAGCAGCTGTGCCACCACCGCCACCGCAATCACCTCCGGCTCCTTGCCGCCGATGCCTGGCAGGCCGATCGGGCACACCATGCGATCGATCAACGCCGGCACCAGCCCGCGGGCTTCGAAGCGATGGGCAAAGCGCTGGCGTTTGGTGCGCGAACCGATCAAGCCGAGAAAGCCGAAATCGCCCCGGCGCAGCACGGCTTCGGTGATGCGCAAATCGAGATCGTGCCGATGCGTCAGCACCAGATAGAAAGCGCCCGGCGGTGCGCAAGCGACCTCGGCCTCGACCGCATCGACCGACACCCGGCGGATGTGCGCTGGCCAGCCTGAAGCACCCAGCGCGGCCGGGAACTCACTATTGCGCTCATCGATCCAGTCGACCCGCACATCGAGCGTCGCGAGCAAGGCCGCGATCGCCCGGCCCACATGCCCGGCCCCGTAGAGCTGCAGATGAAAGCGCGGCGGCGGCGCGGGCCAGGCCGCCAGCTGCGCCAGCGTCA
>CAXTCD010000155.1:0-12456 GCA_964242145.1 uncultured Rhizobacter sp. | reverse complement strand
CAAGGTATTCGCGGTGGCGGCGCTGCAATGCCCCAGGCCGTAGCGGCCCATCTGAAAGCGTTGACCGGGCTGGACTATGTCGAAGGCTATGGCATGACCGAAACCATGGCGGCCACGCACATCAACCCGCCGCATCGGCCCCGTGCGCAATGCCTGGGCATTCCCGTTTTTGATGTCGATGCCCGGGTGATCGACCCGAGTTCGCTGCGACCTTTGGCGCCAGGCGAAGCCGGAGAATTGGTCGTACAGGGCCCGCAAGTGATGAAGGGCTACTGGAACGATGAGGCGTCGACATCGGAAGCCTTCATCGAGATCGATGGCCGGCGTTTCCTGCGCACCGGCGATCTGGCTTATGTCGATGCAGACGGCTACTTCTTCATGGTCGACCGGCTCAAACGGATGATCAATGCGTCCGGCTACAAGGTCTGGCCGGCCGAGGTCGAGGCGCTGATGTACCGCCACCCGGCGGTTCTTGAAGCCTGCGTGATCGCGTCGCTGGACGCACGGCGCGGCGAAACCGTCAAAGCATTGGTGGTGCTCAAGCCTGGCCATGAGATGGCCGTTAGCGAGCAAGAGCTGATCACTTGGGCGCAAGCGCAGATGGCGCCATACAAGCGCCCACACGTGATTGAGTTCGTCCACGCGTTGCCGAAATCTGCATCAGGCAAGGTGCAATGGCGAGAGCTCCAGGAACGGGAACACCGGCGAGCCCAACTCAATTCCGCGACTTGACCCGTTCCAGCCTTAGCTCCGCTTGATGTATCAAGCTTGAAACAAAAGCGTGCGCTCGCACTTTGTGACTTGATGCAAGCGCCAAGGCATAATGCAGGCTTCGCTGGCGTGCAGCCATGTCTGCCCTTTTCAGCTTGCCCTCACCCGACCATGCTGGATTTCTATTGCACACCTGGCGCCCTTAGCGCGCAGATCGGCTAGCTGGCGATGGCAGCACGCACGCTCAGAAGGCCGAGTCCCTTGCGCGTCTTTGGTTTGGAATCAACCAACGACGTTCAAGCCTTTCGCGAAGCCATCGCCCAGCGTTCGGAGATGCCACGCGCCACCATCGCACTGCGCATGAATGGCCTGCGCGCCGACCAACGCACGCAGGCTGAGCGGCAGATCAATGAGCTGCTGCGCAGCACCGGTTGGCTCGAAGCCGCAGGTGGCGCCTTGGTCATCGCTGCCGTCGTGCTCATCGGCCTGAGCTGGGCGGGTCACGGGCGCGGGCTGGGCTCATCGGCATGGTGGGCCACTGAGTTGTCGATGGCATTGCTGGGTTCACTGGTCGGCCGTTGGCTCGGCTTGCGGATGGCAAAGCATCGGCTGCTGGTGGCGTGCAAACAGCTGGAAGAACATCTCAGCCCCTCTTCGGCATGACCTCGTTGCCGCATTGGAGCTTTCAAACCCGTCACAATTCAGCCTTTACAAACGCTGTTTTGTCCCCAAATTCCACCTCGAATACAGGCGTGTCGCGGGCTGGCGCTCATTCGCGACACATAAACGTCTGTAACAGAGTAACCTCCGGGCAGCGTCGTCGTACATCTCATGGGACCCTATGGCAACAGAGAAACCTAAAACCAAGATCCAGGCCAGTGGCCTTCGTTACAAAAGCAAAGAAGGTGGTTCGCCCTTTGCCAGTGCCGGAGATTTCCAGGCCGGCACGATGTCGTGCTTTCTTTGCGGCAAGCATCGGCCCCGCAATACGCTGAAGACCCGCCGCTTGCTCGGCAAGGCTCAGCATGTCTGCGCACCTTCGTGCAAGGAAGCAGAGGCCGGCGTGCAAAAGACGCCGTCAACCGCGGCCGCGTGAGGCTTAAGCCTCACGCAAAGTAGTTCGGCGTGAAACGGATCAGCCTTCGGCTTGCCCGTCTCTTGACGTGAACCCCAGCGCGGCGCCGACGCCGCGCTCATTGATCGAAACACCTCCAACGGCAAGCGTTTTCAAAACGCCTGCCGCTGCGAGTGTGCGCCGGATTGAACTCGCGCCGCCTTGCGCGCTGACGCGGCACCTCGAGCTGGGCTTGAGCCCCTCTCATGCTTCGTCTGACGCGCCACCTCGTGCCTCAGAAAGTCGATCAACCGGCCTTCGGCAGCGCTCAAGCCGGTCACGCGCCGAGCGCTTCGCACCATCACCTCGGCCAAGGTACCGGCACTGGCCATGTCCAGCACACCCGGGTGCACATACGACTTGCGGCAGACCGAAACCGTGTTGCGCAACTTCCCCGCCACCTCGGCCAGCACCTCATTGACCACCCTGCGGCTCGCCGCGCCCTGATCGGCCAGCGAGCCCAACAGCGCCAAGGCATGGGCACTCGCATGCCAGGTGCGAAAGTCTTTCGCGGTGAAATCGGCGCCACTGGCTTCGCGCAGATAGGCGTTCACATCAGCGGAGTCGACGCAGTGCGTGTGGCCCTCGTCATCTTCGTACTGGAACAGCTCCTGGCCGGGCATGGCTTGGCAGCGACGCACGATGGTTGCCACTTTGGGATCGTCGATCGACACCTCGTGCGCCACGCCGCTTTTGCCGCGAAAGCGCAGGCGCAGCTCACTGCCTTTGACGGCTGCATGCCGGTTGCGCAGCGTCGTCAAACCATACGAGCCATTGCTGCGCGCGTATTCGTCATTGCCGATGCGCACAAGCGTGGTGTCGAGCAATCGCACCAGCGCCGCCAGCACGGCATCGCGACCGGGCCGCTGGCCGATGCGCTCCGCCAAATCACGCCTGACACGCGCCCGGATGCGCGGCAACGCACGGCCGAATTCCAGCATGCGGCCGAACTTGTCGCTGTCGCGTGACAAGCGCCAGGTCGGGTGATAGCGGTACTGCTTGCGGCCGCGTGCATCGCGGCCAGTCGCTTGCAGATGGCCATTCGGCAAGGTGCAAATCCAGACCTGCGTATAGGCCGGTGGAATGGCCAGGCTGCGAATGCGCTGCAGCTGATCGGCATCGCGCATCAATTGCCCGTCGGGTGCGCGATAGCTGAATGACTTGCCACAGCGCAGCCGGCTGATGCCCGGCAGGTCATCGCTGACATAGACCAACCCTCGCGGCGCATCGCCACCGCCTGCTTTCTCGCTGTGCTGCGCTCGCTGCTCACCGTGCCGGCTCATGCCACTCCTTTGGAAGGTTTGAAACCCAGCGCCTTCATCGGCCCGGCCAGGAGTTGCTTTTGTCCTTCCAGGTCCGCCCAGGGCGCATTGCCGATAACAAGACGCGATGCGATCGACTGAACTGTCCAATGCGCACCGCGGTTCAATTGAGGCAGCTCATCCCAGCTCACCGGCACCGAGACGCCGAGCCCGGGCCTGGCGCGGGCCGACCAGGCGGCCACGGTCGTTGCACCCAGGCCGTTGCGAAGGTAGTCGACGAAGATGCGGCCGACCCGGTTCTTCGGCCCGCTCTTGGCCACAAAGCGCTGCGGAATGACGTCGGCCAAGTGCTGCACGATCGCGCGTGAAAACGCCTTCACCGTATCCCAGTCATGCTGAGGTTTCAGCGGTACGACCACATGCAGGCCCTTGCCACCGCTGGTCTTGAGCATCGAGACGAGGCCCAGCTCATCGAGAAACGATCGCACCAGCGTGGCCGCCTCCTGCACCTGCGCCCAAAGCACGCCCTCGCCGGGGTCGAGATCGAACAGCATGCGGTCGGGCTTGCCCATTGAACGCGTCGTCGCATTCCAGGTGTGGAATTCGACGGTATTCATCTGCACGGCCGATAACAGCCCGGCGTCACTGCCGATCGCCAGCAGCGGGTCGTGCGCCGGATACAGCGCCCGGTCCAGCACATCGACATGCGCCAACTCGCGCGTCTCGGCGTGCTTTTGAAAAAAAAGCGGCCCGTCGATGCCCGAAGGCGCGCGCATCAGCGACACCGGCCGCTGCTTCAAGTGCGGCAGCATCAGCGCAGCGACCTGCGCATAGAACGCGATCAGTTCGCCCTTGGTCACACCGCTTTGCGCATCGATCACCCGCTCGGGATGGGTGATGCGCATCTTCGGCAACGCTGCCTTCGCACTGCCTGACACAGTCGGCTCATGGGTTGCAGACCGGGCCTTGGCGCGCGTCGGCCGCTTCGGTGCATCGGTCGAAGCAGCCACGCTCTTGGCCGGTGGTGCAAGCGCCACTTCCTTGGTGATGCGCCGGGGCGGCTTGTCGTTGCGCAAACCATGGAATACCGCGTGGCGCACGTGGCCGTCATTCGTCCATCGCGCGAACGACACCTCGGCCATCAGCTTCGGAGACACCCAATGCGGCTTCACCTTCTTGACCGTGCCGACCCGCTGCGGCGCATCGGCGAACGGGCTGCGCTCGGTCACCAAGGCATCGAGTTGCTCGCGCAGATCGGCCAGCACCTTCTCGCTGAACCCGGTACCCACATTGCCGGCGTAGCGCAATGCGCCCTGCTCGTCGTGCGTGCCCAGCAATAAGGCGCCCAGGCCGGTGCGTGCGCCTTGGGGGTCGGTGAAGCCACCGATCACAAACTCCTGGCGCGCCTGGACCTTCAGCTTGATCCAGTCGCTGCTGCGCTGCGAGCGATAGGGCGCGTCGCGGCGCTTGCCGATCAGCCCTTCGAGCCCCGCCTGTTGCACCGACTTCAACAAGGCCGGCACCTCGCCTTCGATGGATTCGCTGAAGCGCAGCGGTCCGTCTTTGGCTCGGCCTACCCACGACGCCAACAGCTCACGCCGCTGCACCAAGGGCAGCGGCCGCAGGTCGTGGCCGTCACAGAACGGCAAGTCGAACAGGCAGTATTGAATGCGGCTGGTGTGATGCGCCTCGAACGCGTTTTGCAGTGCCTGAAAATCGGGCGCGCCACTCTTGTCCGGCACGATGATTTCGCCATCGAGCCAGCCACTGGGCAGCCCGAGCTCACGCACCGCCGTTACCAACGCTGGCAGCTTGTGCGACCAGTCATGCCCAGCGCGGGTGAAGCAGCGCACGTCATCGCCGTCGATGCGGGTCAGCAGGCGATAACCATCGAACTTGATTTCGTACAGCCAGTCGTCGCCGCTGGGGGCTTCGCTGACCAGGGTCGCCAATTGCGGCGACAGGCTCAGCGGCAGGGCCGAAGCGGCATGCACTTTCTTCGCCTCCACCTTGCCGTCTTTGCCAACCGCCTTCTTGACGGGCGGCGCCTTTTTCACTGGAGCGGGTTTGGCAGCGCCGGCCTTCGCCTTCGGGCTGGCGGCGCGAACGCTTTTCGCCGCGGCCAGCACGCTGTCTGGCAGCGCTTCCACGACGTCGAACTCGGCCGCGTCGCGCGCTTCGTCATCGCGCTCCTTGATCAGCAGCCAGGCCGTCTGGCGCTCGTCGTCGCGTGGCCGCATGCGAACCAAGGTGAAGCCGCCGCGCAGCTTCTCGCCCTGCAATTCAAACTTCAGCTTGCCTTCGCGCAAACCGCGCCGCGGGTCGCCCACCGGTTGCCAAGTGCCCCGGTCCCAGACGATCACACTGCCGGCGCCGTAGTGGCCGGGCGGGATCGTGCCTTCAAACCCGGCATACGACAGCGGGTGATCTTCGACCTCGACCGCCATGCGCTTGTCGCCCGGGTCGAGGCTCGGCCCCTTGGGCACCGCCCAGCTTTTCAAGGTGCCATCGAGTTCGAGCCGAAAGTCGTAGTGCAGCCGCCGCGCCGCATGCTTCTGGATCACGAACGACAACTCGTCGCCGGAAGCCATCACCTGCCCTGCCGGCTCAGGTGACTTCTGGAAGTCGCGCTTCTGGTGGTACAGGCTCAGGCTGTTGGGCATGTCAGCTCACTGTGGAGGTCGATGAAGCCATGGCCGACGGCGCTCAGGCCGCCCGCTTCTTACGCGCGGCCGGCGCGGTCTTGGACTCGGCCTTGCCCCCAGCCGCCGACTTCTCTTTCTCTTTTTCCTTCGCTGCCCCGGCAGGCGAGGCAGCGCTGCCTCGCCGCTTGACGGTGTCACCCTTCGAAGCCTCGCTTTTCGACGCCGTGCCCGCGGCGGCCACACTGCCTTTGCCACGCAGGCTCTGCTTCAGCAACGCGGTCAGGTCGATGATGTCGGCGCCAGCGCTCGGCGCTTTTTCTTCCGGCTGCACGACCGATTCGGTCTGCCCGGCCTTCACTTTCTTATCGACCAGCGCCATCACCTGATCCTTGAATGAATCGGTGAATTTCTCCGGCTCCCACTTCCCGCTCATGTCATCGACCAGTTGGCCGGCCATGTCGAGTTCTCGCGCCGTCAGGCCGGTGGCCTTGCTGCCTTCCTTCGGCAGCTTCAGGTCTTCCCAGCTGCGGATGTCGGCACCCCAGCGCAGCAGGTTCAGCACCAGCGCCGGGCCCACCGGCACCAGTGCGGCCAAGTGCTGCTTGGTCTGGATCACGACCCGCGCCAGGCCGATGCGCTGGCGCGCCAGCAAGGTCTCACGCAGCAAGGCGTACACCTTCTCACCCTTGCCGATCGGCGCGAGGTAATAGGGCCGCTCGAGGTAGATGAACGGAATGTCAGCGGCCGACACGAAAGCTTCGATGTCGATCGACTGAGTGGACTTCGGATACACCGCTTCGATCTCGTCGGCGCTCAGCACGACGTACTTGCCGCTTTCGTACTCGACGCCCTTGACGATGTTTTCCTTGCTGATCTCCTTGCCGGTCTTCTTGTTGATGCGCTTGTAGCCGACCGGGTCCATGCTGCGTTTGTCGAGCCAGTCGAAGTTGACGCCGCTTTCGGTGGTGGCCGAATGCAGGCTGACCGGGATGTGCACCAGCCCGAAGCTGATCGCGCCTTTCCACAGCGCGCGGGAGGATGAAGCGGCCATGTCCATTCAGCGCCAGGCCGCCCGTGGTGTGTTGATCGCATTCCGGTCTCGCAGCATTTCGTTCCCCTTGGGCCAGCAAGCCTCAACTCCATGAAACGTCCGTGGGCCGAATGGCCTTCGGTGAATCGTTCTTGAATGCTAGGCAGGCGATCACGAGTCACCCAGTCGCGCAAGCCTGATTCGGCTGTCGGAGAGCGCCGACGCGCCAGCCTTCAGAATTCGGCCCACAATGAGCCGAACCGCCCGACTTTTTGACCTGACCGACGCGCTGCGCCGCCGCCAACGGGCCACGTCCGCGGCCACGCTGGCCAAAGCGCTGGGCGTTTCGCAACGCACGATTTACCGCGACGTGCAGGCGCTGCTCGCACTCGGCGCGCCGATCGATGGCGAGCCCGGCTCGGGCTATCTGATGCATGGCGAATGGTGTGTGCCGGCACCGGTGTTCACCGAGACCGAGCTGCGCGCGCTGGCGCTCGGCGCGCGCTGGCTCTCCGGGCAACTGAACCATGGCAGCGCGGCCGCGGCCGAAAGCGCATTCGACAAGATCGATGCATTGCTCAGCGCCGCGGGCAAAGAGGCGTGCCTGCAAAGCGGGCCCCGCCGCTCTGGCCCCTCTGATTCGCAAGCCGCCTCGCCCACCGACAGCACCGCGCCCTCCGCTGCGCCCGCGCTGCCCTTCATCGGTGTCGGCAGCGATGCCAGCAGCCTGCGCCGCGCGATCCGCCTGGAACACAAGCTGCGCATCGATCACCTGCAAGACAGCGGCGCGATCGAGTCGCGCATCGTCTGGCCGATCACGCTGGTCGATTTCGACACCGCCCGGCTGCTGGTGGCCTGGAGCGAAGGCGACGAAGGCTTTCGCCATTTCCGCACCGACCGCATCGCCGCTGCCACCTTGCTCGATGAACGCCACCCGCGCCCGCGCCTGGCGCTGATCCAGGCCTGGCATGCGCACGAGGCGGCATCGGCCGCCCCGATCACTGAAGAGGCACAGCCTGAAACCCTGTCGGTGAAGGCGCCGGCGCCTCCGATCGACAAGGCACACTAGCGGGTTTCGAGCAGCCGCCGGACCTGAGCCCGATCACTCCCCTGCCCCCGCGATGCCGGCTCGCGGCCTTTCAGAAAGCACCATGAGCAGCTACCACGCACGCGAAGAACGTTATGAGACCCAACCCTACCGGCCCAGCGGGCGCAGCGGCCTGAAGCTGCCGGTCGTCTCGCTCGGCCTGTGGCACAACTTCGGCGGCGTCGACCGCTACGAGAACGCGCGCGCGATGGTGCGCTACGCCTTCGACCACGGCATCACCCATTTCGATCTGGCCAACAACTACGGCCCGCCGCCCGGCTCGGCCGAATCGAACTTCGGCGAGATGCTGCGCACCGACCTGGCGCCGTACCGCGACGAGTTGATCATCTCCAGCAAGGCCGGCTACACGATGGGGCCCGGCCCTTATGGCGAAGGCGGCTCGCGCAAGTACTTGGTCTCCAGTCTCGACCAGAGCCTGAAGCGCATGGGCCTGGACTATGTCGACATCTTCTATCACCACTGCCCGGACCCGAACACGCCGCTGGCCGAGACCATGGGCGCGCTCGATCACATCGTGCGCAGCGGCCGCGCGTTGTATGTCGGTGTGTCGAACTATCCGGCCGAACTGACGCGTGAAGCCTCGCGCCTGTTGCGCGAGCTGGGCACGCCCTGCGTGATCCACCAGCCGGCCTACAGCATGCTCAACCGCTGGGTCGAGAAAGACCTGCTGCGCACGCTGGATGAAGAAGGCATCGGCTGCATCGCGTTCTCGCCGCTGGCGCAGGGCATGCTGACCGACCGTTATCTGTCGGGCCAGGTGCCGGCCGATTCACGCGCTTCGCGGGCCCATTTCCTGAAGCCGACCGACATCACGCCGGCACGTCTCGATGCGATCCGCGCGCTCGACCAGATCGCCCGCGAACGCGGCCAGACGCTGGCGCAGATGGCGCTGACCTGGATCTTGCGTCACCGCGGCATGACCTCGGTGCTGATCGGTGCGAGCCGCGAGTCGCAGATCAGCGATGCATTGCGCGCCGTGCAAGCCGCCGCGCTCGGCGATGACGAACTGAAGCGCATCGGCCAGATCCTCGACGCTTACCCGCACGGAGCCTGAGCGCGATGCCTTCTTCCGATCGATTCTTCACGCTGGAAAACGCGGCTGGCCTTCGCATCAGCGTGTTGAACTACGGCGCCATCTGGGACGGCTGCTCGGTGCCGATGGCCGATGGCACGCGCCGCGAGGTGCTGCTCGGCTGCCCCGATGCCGACGGCTACCGGCGCCAGCAAAGCGGCCTGGGGGCCACCATCGGCCGCTATGCCAACCGCATCGCCAATGCGCGCTTCCAGCTCGATGACCACGACTACACACTCACGGCCAACGAAGGCCGCAACCATCTGCATGGCGGCGATGGCTTCGATCACCGCGACTGGGCCTTGGTCTCGCATTCACCACGCGAGCTGGTGCTGTCGCTCGTCTCGGAAGAGGGCGACCAGGGCTACCCCGGCCGGATGGAGGCCACGGCCACTTATGCCTTGGGCGATGACCTGAGCCTGAGCCTCACTTACGAGGCCACCGTCAGCGCGCCCTGCCCGGTCAACCTGACCAGCCACGCTTATTTCAATCTGAATGGCGATGGGCTCAGCTGCCTTGACCATTCACTGCGCATTGCGGGCGACACCTTTTTGCCGACGAACGAAACGCAGATACCGACCGGCGAGCGCAAGCCCGTGATGGGCACCGGCTTCGACTTCCGCACGCCGCACACGATCGGTGAACGCCTGCGGCTCGACCCCGAGCAGCAAGGCCCGCGCGGCTACGACCATGCCTACTGGCTGGATGGCGCGTGCGCCAGCGGTCAGCTGCCAGCGGCCGAACTCCGCTCCGGCGATGGCCGGCTGCAAATGGCGCTGTTCACGCAGCTGCCGACCTTGCAGCTGTACAGCGGCAACTGGCTCGAAGGCACGCTGAGCCGCGACGGCGGCCGCTATGCCAGCCACGCCGGCGTCGCCCTGGAGCCGCAGTTCGCGCCCGACAGCCCGAACCACCCGGAGTGGCCGGATTCGGTGATCCGGCCGGGGCAGCGCTATCGGCAGCAGCTGCGTTACGTGTTCAGCGCCGGCTGATTCACGGCCTTGGCCGCAAGCGATCGCGGTAAGGGCGATGCGCTGTTCGGGCCGGTCGGCACCCCGACCACGATGCAGCAGTTGCGGCCTGCCGCTTTCGCGGCATAGAGCGCCTCATCCGCACGCTTGAGCAGCGCATGCACGCCATCGTGGGTGCCGGCGCGCGCCGCGCCCATGCTGAAGCTCAGCCGCTTTTCGAAGCTGACACCCGGCACGCGCACCGCCGCGAGCGCATGCTGCATGCGCTCGAAGATGGCATGCACACTGGTTTCATCGGCATGAGGCAGCAGCAGCAGGAATTCTTCGCCGCCGATGCGGCCCAGCCGGTCGGAATCGCGCAGCAAAGGCTGGCAAGCGATCGTGAAGGCGCGCAGTACCGCATCGCCGATGTCATGGCCGTGGCAGTCATTGATCTGCTTAAAGTGATCGAGGTCGAGCACCGCGACATGCAGGCCCGCGTCGTTCTCGCGCCGGCCGCGCAGCTGCTCTTCCAGTTGATCGAGCATGCTGCGCCGGTTGGGCAGGCTGGTCAGCTCATCGCGCAGCGCCAGTTCGGCAAAGCGCCGCTTTTGCCGTACCTGCAGATGCAGCGTCAGCCCCAGGCCGCCCATCAGCAACACACTCGACAGCAGCACCAGCCAGAACAGCAGCCGCCGCGCTTCGTCTTCACGGGCATGGGCCACCTGCAACGCGTTGTCATGCTCCTGGCGCTGCACATCGAAGCGCGCCCGCAGCTCGGTGGCCAAGGCATCGTTCGCCATCTCGGCATTCGCGCGCTCGGCATCGCGCAGCAACTGCATTTGCTCATAGGCCTTGGCCGTGTCGCTGGCACGGGCGTGGATCTTTGCCGCAGCTTCGTAATAGGCCACGTCGCGCACCTTGTCCTGGGCTTGCAGCTGCAGCTCGCGCGCTTCTTCCAATGCCTTCAGGCTGTCGCTGCGCCGCCCTTGCCGCGACAGCACTTCGGCGGTGGCCAGCCGCTCCTTCATCTGCAGGATCGGCGAGCCCACCGAATACAGGGTCGGACGGGCATGTGCCAAGCCGCGCTCGGCCTCGGCAGGCTTGTCTTCGTCCAGCGAAATCATCGCCAGCCGGTAGTCGATGTAGGCGACCGTCAGCTTGTCGTGCAGCAGCTGCGCGACGGCCAGCGCCTGCTCGAACTGGCGCCGCGCCTCGGCCCGTTCGCCCTGCCGGTACAGCGCCACGCCCAGGTTGTGCATCAGGTGCGCGGCCTCGACGCGGTAGATGTGGAGGTCGACCAAGGTCAGCGCTTTCCTGAATTGGTCGACCGCCATCTGGCGCTCGCGCGGCGACGAGCGCGAGGAGCCCTGCAGATCGGCCAGCGAAGACAGCGCACCGGCCATCAGCATGCGGTCAGCGAGCGCGTCAGCCCCCTCATAGGCCTGATTGAGCAAGGTCAAGGCCTCGGCGGTGCGCCCGCTCCAGCCATAGAAAGTGCCGCGCTCGGTTCGGCCCTCGATCAACGCGTGCTGCAGGCCATGGCGCAACGCGAGTTGCTCGGCCTGATCGAAGGACAAGGCCGCTTCGTCGGCACGCTGCTGGTAGCTCAGCACCACCGCTTTGCTGATCAGCAGTTCGGCAAGCGCTTCATGCTCGTTCAGGGCTCGCGCCAGAGCGAGCGCCGCTTCGATGTGGCTCATCGCCGCATCGCTCTCGTCGAGCAGGCTCTCGGCCCGCACCAGCAGCCGCAATGCACGCAGCTCGGCGACCCGGTTGGCATCAGCGCGCGCCTGCAGCACCGCCTCGTCGGCCCATGCCGCCGCGCCGCGAGGGTCGTAACTCGCTGCGCGGCGGATGTCTTCGGATCGCCCTGAGAGGCCGCTCAGCGTCAGCGTCCTGCCGGCCTTCTCGATCAGCCGATCGGCAGAGCGCGGCACATTCATGCCAGCTTCATTGGGCGTGATTTGCGCTGCCGTGCTGAGCGGCGCCGCAGGCAGCATCAGGCCGACCAGCAGCCAACCGGCCACAAGCCATTCCTTACCTGATGGCAACGCTGATCGAATCGTGAACATCGGCTTGCGCCAATCCATCTCGCGTGGGCATGCGAAGCGCGCCCTTGTTGTCGCCCCCGCGCGCTGTTCACAGGAATCGAATCCAGCAGCGCCAGCCTCAGAGGCCGCCGCCGCCATCGTTCATCTCATCGGTTCACCTTTCTGACGCCAATTCTGACGACAAGCTACCGTCACGCTGCAGCGCAGGCTCTGGCGAGCGAGCACGCCGCAGGTCCATCAGTCAGTGAACGGGGTGCTGCTGTTCAGCATCAGGCTCTGCACCCAGAGCGCGGAGTGTGCCACCAGCGCGCTGTGCGGCTTCGGTTCGTGACGCAGTCCGATCGCCACCCGGCCCGTCCACCAGACCTTGCGCCCCGTGCCCGGAATGACGAGGGGCCCGACATGGCCGGGTGGAACGGGCACCGGAGGGGCCGAGGCGATGTGGTGAATGGCGGTGTCGTGGCTCATGGAAATCCTCCTCGGGTTGCATTTTTCGCCGGCCGGTAGAAC
>CAXTCD010000154.1:0-12511 GCA_964242145.1 uncultured Rhizobacter sp. | reverse complement strand
GTTGGCCGCCGCCTGCAGCAGCCGCACGACGAACGCCTCCATCATCAGCGTGATGGGGCCGTAGCGCTCGGCCCACGGCACCGCCGCGTCCTCGACGCAACCGCTCTTGTACTTCAGGCGTGGCACCTCGGCCACGATCCGCGTCTCGAACTGACACGTGTCGAGATGCCGCCATTCGCGCTGGACCCAGCCATGCACGTGCGCACGATCACAGCCGGTCTCAGGATCGCCCCACACGACGCCACGAGCGCATTGAACATGCACCGTGATCCGGTTGCGTTCAAGCTCCAGTTCGACCCGGCTGACCGACCACGGCTTGCTCAAGCCCAGCAGTCGTTCGTAGAGTTGCGTGTCCTTCATCTCGTCGCCTCTCGTTTCGTTCGCCTACTCTACCGTTGCCTTGATCTGGCACCTGTCAACGTTCGATCACACTAAATTGCGCGAAGAGCCCAATCTGCGAAGCTGCCGTGAAGGCCGGTGCGCTGCCCAAGGACCTTCAAGGATTACGAGCCGGGCTTCGTCCACATCGACATCAAGTACGTGCCGCAGATGTCTGACGAAGCGGCCAGGCTCTACCTCTTCTTGGCCATCGACCGGGCAATGCGCTGGGTGTTCCTGTGCGTGTATGCCGACCAAGCGAGGCCAGCAGCGTGGACTTCCTGGAGCGACTGCACGAGGCGGCGCCGATGAGAATCCCAAGGTGCTTACCGACAACGGCAGCCAGTTCACGGATCGCTTCACGAGCAAGGCGCGCGAGCCCTCGGGGCAGCATCACTTCGACGTGCACTGCAAGGCGCTGGGCGTCGAGCATCTGTTGGGCCCGCCCCGCCATCCACAGACCCATGGCTTGGTCGAGCGATTCAATGGCGCATCAGCGAGGTCGTGCAGCACACGCGATTCAAATCAGGCGCCGAGTTGGAGGCAACACTGATGGCGTACTGCAAGACCTACAACCACCACATCCCGTAACGCTCACTCCAGCACCGCTCTCCTGTCCAAACCCTTCAAGCCTGGCATGTCTCCAAACCAGAATTGTTCAAACGAGCAGTGCATAAACACGCGGTCTGGACAACTAACGTCTTTGGCGCTAGAGCTTGCTGGGTCATGGATGCGCTCTTCCACGGCCAGTTTGAGTGGAATGGTGACGCGGTGCGGGTTGCTGCGTTTGTAAAGCCTCGTGACCAGTTCATCTGTGTGGCATTCCAATGGGTCGTGGAATGCACGACGGGCGATGCCGCAAGAGCACCCTTGCGGCAATCCCTAGCTGCGGCTGCCCCTAGCTGCGGCTGCCCCGAATTGCGGATGGCCGCAGCTAGTACGTTGGTTCGTATACGAATGAAATTGCAGGACGACTGAGATCAAACCCTCTGAGGAGAGCTGTAATGACCAACATTCAAGCGACAAGCGCGGCGTCGCTGTACGCTTCGCCCATTGCGACGAGTTCCAATCCCACCCACGCCAGCACCAGCATGCAAGGCGGCCAGGCGGTGTTCGAGAACGACAATTACCGCATCACGGCCGGTGACAACAACACCGTCAACATCTACAACACGCGCACGAGCGAGAACTACAAAATCTGGGGCGACCCGCACGTGAACGTCGATGGCCAGCATGCCTTCGACTTCTGGGGCACCACCACCTTCAAGCTGGAAGATGGGACCAAGCTGACGATCGAGACCACGCCTGCCGGTAACGGCGCTACGCTGGCCAGCAAGCTGGCGATCACCAACGGTGACTACGGCGTGCAGATCAGCGGTGTCGACACGAACAAGGTCGGCGACCTGAAGATCGACGAGGCCAAGGACTGGGGCAGCACTCTGGACTGGACCCACGACGACGGCAACGTGCTGCAGGAGAACCCGGCGGGTACAGGCTTCCTGGGCGTGGATGCGCAGGGCAACATCAAGAGCGTTGACCAGAACTACATCAACGCCACCGACCTGCAGAAGAACCCGTTGGCACCGGCCACGCAACAACGGGCTGGCGACTTCCTGCGCAACCTGTTCAACGCCTTCTCTGGCGTGCTGTCGGCCTCCCTGAGCGGCGCCTTCCTGGGTTCGCTGAGCCAGGCCGCCGAAGGCGGCAGCAGCCAGCCCCAGCCGGCCAGCCGCGACGCGCATCGCTTCTCGCTGACATTCGTCCGCCAGGAGTTCTGACGCGACGTCGAGAGCCCACATGCGCACTGCGCTGTCGGTCAAATCCAGATCCTTGCAGACCTGAGAAACGCTCAGCCCTTGCTCTCCGATCATCTTCACCACTTGAAGCTTGAACGCGGGTTCCCTATTCCGGCGGGCTCGTCGTTGCGTCTCGTCTGTCATGCTCGTCTGACTCTCAGGGCTAATGGCGCTCATCGAGGTGTCCGATTGATTTGGACCATGACAGTCGCGACAGCCCCACTGGAATCGCACCGGTTCATCGTCATGGTTCATCTCTCCTTCGATGAACCCATCTTCTTCTCCAGGTAGCTCACCAGGTGAGCCTGCTGAGGTTTGTCGCTAATCAAGTTGCCTTTGCCTCGCATCCATCTTCTTGCTCATCTCTCTTTCTCCTTCACTGCATTTTCAGCTTCAGCTATGAAGTACGTCTTTCGGGGACAAGGTCAGTTTTAAATGGCCTCAGCGATCGCCCTAAATAGTTTGTAACAATTCACCGGGAAGGCGCAACGGCGGGTAACGTGCCATCGGCACGGAGTCAACACGTGCATACGCACCATGTCATGCGGCTCTCGAGGGGTTGTATCCGTCGCAGAAGGACAGATTGATCAACCGAAAGGAACTTATGAAACTGACCCACACGGCCTTATTGGCGGCACTGACAGGCTGCGGCCTCACGTCAGCGAACGCCCAGTCGATGCCCGGGCTGAAATTCAGCGGATTTGGCACTGTGGCTGCCGTGCATTCCAGCGAACATAACGCGGACTTTGTTGGCACCAAATTACAGCCGAATGGGGCAGGTCTCGCCAACGCCACATCCCTTACTACAGAAACAAAGCTCGGTGGCCAGATTAATGCCAGCATTACTGAGAACCTCAGCGCGGTTTTGCAGGTGGTTTCCCAATTCCACCGCGACAACAGCTTCGAGCCCCAGGTGGAATGGGCCAACATTAAATACCAGGTAACACGCGAACTCAGCGTTCGTGCTGGCCGCATCGCGCTGCCCACATTTGCGAGGTCAGAAACGCGTTTTGTAGGCTATTCCAGCCCATGGGCACGCCCGCCTATCGAGGTTTATTCCGTAACTCCGATCACTAGCAATGACGGCATCGACCTGAGCTATCGAAACAAGTTAGGGAAAGCCAATAACACGCTCCAAGCGTTTTATGGCCGCTCGACCATCAAGCTTCCGCCCAGTACCAGCACGGCCAAACGAAACTGGGGCCTGACCGACAACATAGAGATTGGAGATTTCAGTCTGCACGCGACCTATTCATCCGTTCTTGTGGACGTCGATGCGCCGGGTGTGAATGGCGTCCTTCGTGGTATCGGCAATTTCCGAAACATACCGGGTCCGGTCGGTGCCCGCGCCCAAGAGTTGCTCAGCACGTATCGCGTTAACGATCTGAGATTTAAAAACACCGCCTTGGGCGCCAATTACGATCCCGGCACCTGGTTTCTGATGGGGGAATTCATCAACTTCGACGGCGACGGCGTTTTGATCACAACCCGCTCCTGGTACACGACTGCAGGTTATCGGATCGCGGCCTGGACCCCTTATTTGGGTTTTGCTAAAACGACCCCCAAACTGCCACACGAAACCAGTGTTGCCGGGGCACCGGTTGGATTTAATAACTTGGTTGGGGCCGTCAATAACATCGTGGGCACGATCAGTGGGAGCCAGAAGACCGTTTCGCTCGGATTGCGCTGGGACGCGGTGGACAACGTCGCCGTCAAAGTCCAGTACGACCGCCTGACCACCAGCGAAAACACACCGGGCCGGTTCATCAACGCGAATGCGAACTTCCGCAGTGGTGACAGCGCGAATTTGATCACCTTCGCCGTGGATTTCCTGTTCTAAAGGACCCCCATGAAAGCACAACATTTTTTGACGCTGTTGGCCCTTTCATTTGCTGCCCTGATTGCTGAGGCTGCAGATCTGGTGGTCATTGCCAACCCCGCCGCAGGCGCGCTGACCAAGGAGCAAGTGGCCGATATTTTTCTGGGCAAGGATCAGTCTTTAACACCCATCGATCAAAGCCCTGAATCGTCGATTTACGCCGAGTTCTATAAAAAAGCTTCAGGCCGCGACTTGCCTCAGGTGAAAGCCACTTGGTCGCGCATCATCTTCAGCGGCAAGGGAGTCGCACCGAAACAGCTGCGTGATGCTGGCGAGGTAAAGAAAGCGGTGGCCGCAGATCCCAAGGCCTTGGGTTATATCGATAAATCCGCAGTGGACGGTACGGTGAAAACAGTACTGACGCTGGAATAACACGATCGCCGACCGCAGTCTGGACTTGTGGACGGCAGCGAGATTTCTCAACACAGGTCATGGCCCCAGGGCGCGGTGTGTATCTGCCGCGTGGCCGTCGTGAACCGGCCTGGGTTTCATGGAGGCTCACTGGTGCGTGAGTCATCGGGCCGAACCCTTGTGCGAGGACGTGTACGCCCCCTATTCTTCGGCGGCAATGAGTTCTGCGAGCCACGCCGGCCTTGCGACGCGACGCAGATCGAGTGGGGTTCAGTCAGGCGCTGGGATAACCCGCGCAGTCGAAGGTCGTGCGCACGCGGGACTTGCGGCCCATCTTCGTGGACAGCACGGTGCAGGAAATGGTCGTGGCATACCCGAGCGACAGCCGGCTGATGGATCCGGTGCGATGCAAAATCGTGCAGTTGTCCAAGCGCGAGGGCATCGTGCTAAAACAGACCTTTGAGCGGGAATGCAAGGTGGGCAGCCCGCCCCGCTAAACAGATCGCCTCTCACTTCGTCTGTGTAGAAGATGCCATGTCTTCTCATGGTCAAGGTGAATCTCCCGTGCTCTCTTACCTCATTCGACAATCACGTCAACTGCTGATCGCGGCGGCGCTGGCCAGCATCATCTCGGGCGTGTGCAGCGTGCTGCTGGTGGTTCAGATCAACAACGCGCTGACGGCCACCAACGAGCACCGCGCCGCCCAGATCTGGACGTTTGCGGCGGTGGCGGTGATCGCCATGATCAGCCACATGATTTCGTCAGTGCTGTTCGAGCGGCTGAGCCAGCACACCTATGCCGAGATGCGGCGCTTCATTTCATCGCGCGTGCTTGCGACCGACTATCGACGTCTCGAAGAGATCGGCGGGCCGAAGGTGCAGTCGGCCTTATCGGAGCATGCCGGCCGCGTGGCCGAGTTTTTCGTGGGTGCGCCCACGATCCTGATCAACGCAATCGTCGTGTCGGGCTGCCTGTTCTACATGGCCTGGCTGTCATGGCAGGTATTCGCTGCCGCGGTGCTGGTGATCGGCCTCGGCTCGCTCGGCTACCACTTGGCGCATTTGCGTGCGATTCGCTACCTCGACGCTGCAGCGCATGAACAGGACCGCTTGTTCGACCACTTCCGCTCGCTGATCGACGGCGCCAAGGAGTTGCGGCTGCACCGCGCAAAGCGCGAGGTGTTTTCGAACCAGGTGCTCGGCCAGTCGATCGAAACAGTGCGCCAGCAGCGCGCGCTGGGCATGTCGATCTTTGTCGTGTCAGCGAGCTGGGGCAATTTTCTGATCTATGCGTTCCTGGGGCTGGTGTTGTTCGTATTGGTCGGTGATGTGCCTGACCGCGCGCGCATCATGACCGGCTTTGCGCTGGTGTTCCTGTACATGGTGACGCCGCTGGAGAATCTGTTGTTGAACCTGCCGCGTGCCAACCTCGCGAAAGCCTCGGCCGACCGCATCGATGAAATCACCCAGGGCATGCCCGACAGCGAGGCCGGCGGCTCGGCCTTGCCCGTGCCTGCGTTGCGCAGCATCGTGCTGCGGGGGGTGCGCCACAGCTACTACCACGAGGTCAAAGACGACATCTTCTCGCTCGGCCCGATCGACCTGAGCTTCGAGCCGGCGCAGATCACCTTCCTGGTCGGTGGCAATGGCAGCGGCAAGACCTCGCTGGCCAAGCTGCTGATCGGCTTGTACGTGCCGGAAGAGGGCGGCATCACGCTCAATGGTGAAGCGGTGGACGCCGCCAACCGAGATCGTTATCGCCAAAGCTTCTCGGCGATCTTCTCGGATTTTCATTTGTTCGACCGCCTGCTGGGCGCCACCGGCACCAGCCTGGATGCCGAAGGCAACCGCCTGATCGAGCAGCTGCACCTGCAGCACAAGGTGAAGGTGGTCGACGGTGCGTTCACGACCCGGGAGTTGTCGCAAGGCCAGCGCAAGCGCTTGGCACTGGTGGTGGCTTATCTCGAAGACCGGCCGTTCCTGGTATTCGATGAGTGGGCCGCGGATCAAGACCCGGTGTTCAAGGAGGTGTTTTATCGGCAGGTGCTGCCGGACCTGCGCACCAAGGGCAAGACCGTGTTGGTGATCTCGCACGACGACCGCTATTTCCACCTCGCCGACCGCCTGGTGCGGATGGAAAACGGGCAACTGCGCTCGGTGGAGTTGCAGCAGCCGGAAGTCGCTCCCCTGGCGCCAGTCACCGAGCCGCAGTCGCTGGCGGCCTGATCGATCGCATCGCAAGCTTCATCGTCCGTACCGGGCGATCGATTCGCCCGGGACGTTTGCCCATCTGGCCCATCTGGCCGAGCGCGCTGCGCGCAAGCGCTAAAAACAGAATCCAACAACTGCAGCCTCAAAGATCGGTGCGAGAGAGATCAGGAACAGCACACCTTCCCAGAGGGAGTGCCGACCGATCCGTTGCGGCTGGGAGGCTTGCACTTTGCGACGCAAGTGCGTGCGTGATCGACGTTGCGTGAATCGTTCCCCCCACACGGGTTAGGGGCGATCCGGTTGTGCGGGCCATCGGTAGAGGCAAGCTCTGTCGGACTTGCGTTCCAAGAAGCCCAGGATGTTTCGGTGATGGCAATCATCATGTTTTCGATGGACATCGAACGGTTTTATGACATGGATTGATGCTATCGAGCGCATGTATAAGGAAGTTGAAGATCGCGTAAAGGTGTCCCGCAGAGCGAAGCTTGCTTCGCAACATCATGTAGCGTTCGGAGTGCGCTTCGTTCCATGCCACCGACCACCGGTGGCCGTTTGCAGCGTGAGGAAGGGTGATGAATTCGGATCTGGCGAAGCTGCAAGCAGGCGCTGCTTCATAGACACCAGATACACGCGTCAACCAGCCGGCACGCGGCGTGGGAAGGGGCTGGCGCTTTCCGTGTGCCCACCTTGAAGGTATGGGCGGATGAAGGGCGCGCAAAGCCGGCGCAGCAGAAAACAAAAAGCCCCGGTTCGCATCACGCGGCCGGGGCTTCTTCACGGGGACGAGAAGATCAGAGCTGGCGTTTTTGCGCGTCGACGTCAGCGCTCGGCTTGATGCGAGCGAGGTGTTCGCTGAAGGCTTCGGCGTCCTGGAAGCCGATCACGCGTGCATGCTCCATCTCTCCGCCTGCGGGCGGGAAGAACAGCAGTGCAGGGGGGCCGAAGAGCTTGTATTTGCGCATCAGCGCCTTGTCGTCGGCGTTGTTGGCCGTGACGTCTACCCGCAGCAAGGTCATGCCAGCCATGTGTTCACGCACGTTAGCATCGGTGAAGGTGAACTTCTCGAACTCCTTGCAGGCTACGCACCAGTCGGCATAGAAGTCCAGCATCACCGGCTTGTCGGACGCCTTCACTGCCGCATCGAGCGCCGCCAGATTGGCGACGGTGCGGAAGTTCAGTTCAGGCTGCCCGCCAGCTGCGACGGCGGTGCCGCCCTTGGCGGAAGCCAGGTGTTGCAGCGGCTGTAGCAGGTCACGCCCGCCCGAGGCAATGCCGGCCAGTTGCAAGGTGGCGACCACGGCAAGCAGCAGGCCCAAGCCCTTGGTCAGCGCACGGCCAGGGGTCACTGTGTCAGGCAGTTTTTCGAAGGCGCCGAGGTATACGGCACTGGCCAGCAGCAAGGCGGCGGCGCCCAGCATCAGACCCCACGAAGGCAGCACCGGCGACACCATCCACAAGGCGACAGCCAGCAGCATCACGCCGAAGAAGTGCTTCACACGTTCCATCCAGCCGCCGGCGCGTGGCAGCAGCGAGCCGGCCGACAGGCCCACCAGCAGCAGCGGCACGCTCATGCCTGAGGCCATCGAGAACAAGGCGGTGCCACCGAGCACGACGTTCTTGGTCTGGCTGATATAGACCAGCGCACCCGCCAACGGGGCGGCAACGCAGGGGCCGACGATCAGCGCCGAAGCACCACCCATCACGAACACGCCAACGTGTTGGCCACCTTGCAGCTTGCCGGAGAACTCGGTCAGGCGGCTTTGGATGCCGTTGGGCATTTGCAGCTCATAGACACCGAACATCGACAGCGACAGCGTGGCGAGCAGCAACGCAAAGGCGCCGAGCACCCAGGCGTTTTGCAGCGCAGCAGCCAGGCCTTCACCGGCCAGGCCGGCAGCCATGCCCAAGGCCGTGTAGACCATGGCCATGCCGAGTGAATAAGCCAAGGCGAGCGAGAAGCCTTTGGCGCGCGTGGTGCCGCCACCCTGGCCGACGATGATCGACGACAGGATCGGGATCATCGGCAGCACGCAAGGCGTGAACGACAGCAGCAGCCCGGCCAGCAGGAACACGCCGGCGACTTGCAGCAGGCTGCCTGATTGCAGCGCGGAGGCGAACTTGCCGCCGTCACCGCCGCTGCCTGCGCCGGCCTTCGCGCTGGAGGCCTGCGCTTTCTCTTCGGTTGCCGTTGCCGTCGCGTTTGCGATCGCAGCAGCTGCCGGCGTTGCCTGCGCTAAGGCCGTGGCGGCACCGCCAGGCATCCAGGCTTCGGCCTGCTCTTCGCTCAGCGCGGTCAAGGTCAATGCGCCCTTGTCGGCATCGACCTTGTACGCCTGCGTCAGCGGCGAGTAGCACAGGCCCTTGTCGGCGCAGCCCTGGTGGGTGACGGTGAGCTTGAACGACTCGGTGGCCGACTTGGCCAGCGGCAGTACCGCGGTCACGCCTTCACGGAAGACTTCGACATCTTTCTGGAAGGTGGGATCGAATTCGACATGGCCGCGCGGCAGCTCGAGTTCGCCTTTGGCGATGGTGTCGGGGCTGACCTCGGCGGCGATCTTTTCGCGATACAGGTGATAGCCCTGAGCGACATCGAAGCGCAGCTCGATGTGCTTGTCGTCCCGCGCCTGGGCGGTCAGCTTGAAGGCGACCTCAGGGTCGAGAAATTCGCTGGCGGCGTGTGTCGCCACGCCACCCAGCACCATACCTGCCAGCAGCAGGCTGCGCAGGGTGTCATCCATGTTGCGCGTGATGCGCGTCCAACGATTGTTCATGTCACGTTCCAGCAGAAGTTCGAATGTCAAGAGAGGGCCGGCTGGCCCTCGTGGGATTGGCCCTGGGCGTCAACCGCCAAGTAAGCCACGTTCTGTTCATCAAGAAAAGCCAATGCGTCGGCGCCCTTGAGCATGGCCACCGTCGTCAATGCCCCGGCGGCCAAGCAGGCCGGTGCGAGCACACTGATCGATTGCCATGCGCTGACAGGCCAGCCGCTGCGGGGGTCCAGCACATGGCAGTAGCGCACGCCGTCGCGCTCGAAGTAGCGCTCGTAATCGCCGCTGGTGGCCAGCGCGCCGCTGTCGAGCGGCAGTTCGGCCAGCAGCTGCTGCGGGTCGCGTGGATGCTGAATGCCCAGCATCCAGGGTTTGCCGCTCAAGCGCGGGCCGATCACGCGAATGTCACCACCCAGATTGATCAGGCCGTGCTGCACGCCATGGGCTTGCAGCAGGGTCGCGGCCCGGTCGGCGGCGTACTCTTTGCCGAAGCCGCCGAAGTCGACTTCCATCCCGGGCCGTGGCAGCGCAATCGCGCGGCCATCCCAGTTGACCTGTTGCCAGCCGACGAGTGGCAACAAGGCCTCGATCTGGCCTTCGGCGGGCATGCGTTGGCTACGGAAATCCCAGGCCCGGCGCAAGGTGCCGGAGGTGATGTCGAACAGGCCATCGCTGCTATCGAAGAGACTTGCAGCGAAGTCGATCAGATGGGCGGTCTCGGTGTCCACCCCGACGGCTTGGCCCGTTCCGGCGCCCGCATTGATGCGCGCGACCACGCTGTCAGTGCGGTAGCGCGAATACTTCGCCTCGATGCGATGCACCTCGGCGATCGCCAGCTTCGCCAGCGGTTCGGCCTTGCGCCGGCTCATGCCGGCGATGCGCACTTCGCAGCCGCTGGCCATCGCCGAGAACTGGAATCCCAGATCGTCGGCATGGCGTTGCGCCCCAGGCTTCATTGCCGCGATCGGCGTTGAAGCAGGGTTGCGAAGGCGCTGTGTCGCAAGCACGTCAGCTCAGAACTGATAGCTGGTGCCGAGCTGCACGAACTTCGCGCGGAACGGGTCCAGGCCCGTCGAGCCATCGCCGCCGACACGCCAATTGGACCGCTGCTCATAGGCTTCGAGCTTGCTGTCGATCGTCCAGACTGGCGTGATCTTGTACTCGGCCTTCAGGCCGAGTGTGACTGCGCCGAAGGCCGACAAACGCTGGTCGCCGGAGTTGAGCTGGCCGGGCGCCAGATCCGGAAAGATCGGGAAGCCGGTGGGGTCGTACTGGGCATCGACATAGAAGTCGGCCGAGCTCTGGCTGTAAAGCCGTACCAGCGGTGTGAACGCGAAACTGCCCACCGGCTTGACCCATTCCAGTTCCAGCGTGTGGGCCTTGATCTTGAAGTTGTCGCGGTAGTAGCGGTAGCTGGTGCGTAGGCTGGAGCCATCGCCGGCGAAGTGGTGGTTCCAGCGGCCGAGCAAGGCGGCTTGCGTGCGTTCGCGGGGGCGAACGTCGAGTGCCTTGTACGGGTCGCTGTAGAAGCCCTTGCCGTTTGAGTAAGTCAGGTTGACCTGCGCGATGTCATTGACGCTCAAAACCTGCGTAACCCCGACGATGGCTTCATGCGCCTTTTTGGTTTCGCCGCTGATGCCGTTCTGGCCGCCGCGTGTCGGGTTGATGCGGTCCGACGAATAGCCCAGGCCGGCATTCCAGGTGCGGTTGTTGTCGTCGCTCGACCAGGTGCCTTGCAGCGACAGCGCGTTCGAGTCGTAGTCATGCTCGGTCGAGCGCGCGAAGCCCAGGCCGTAAGACGAGCGGTCGAAATAACGCGTCACCTTCACGTCACCGGCCTTGCGGTCTTCGTTCATCACCGAAGCGCTGGACACCGACGATTGCCAGCGTGGCGTGGCGCCCGACAGGGTATCGACCGTCAGCGAGCCTTCAGCCGACCATTCGCTGCCGATCGGCGTCGAAAGATAGACCGAGGGCGAATTGACTTTGACGCGCTTGAAGCCTGGTTGCGAATCTTCGTAGTGCAGGAACTTGAAAGCGATCACGCCTTTTTCAGGGGCGGTCTCGGCGTGCGCTTGTGGCAGGTAGACGCCGGGCAGGGCCAGCGCGGCCAGCACGACGGCGCCTGCGCGGCCTTTGCTACTGCGTGCGCGTGGGGTGTTAGGCATGGTCAAGGGCTCGGGCGAAGGCGCGCCGGGCGCCTGCGATTGGAATGGTGAAGTCATGGGGTGTCCTGAGCTGATCGATCAGTTGCAGCCACAGCCGCCACCACCCACGCCGTAACCCCCCGATGCATTTTCCTTGCTCGAGAAGATGTGTTGCCGGAAGCGCTGGTCCAGCGGGTCGGAGGACATCATCATTTCGGGCTTGGCCAGCGTGCCCTTTTCCCAGGCCTGCGGTGGTGCGAACGACGAGCAACCGCAAAGCACGGAAGCCAGCGCGGCAAAACAGATCAATTTCTTCATCATCAAATCCTCAAAGTGCCTTGGCAGCCGCCAGCGCCGCAACGAGCTTGGCTTCGAGCTCGGCGCGTTCGTCTTCACGGAAGCCTTGGTGCGTGGCGATGACCTTGCCATCGGCACCGATCAGCAACGAAGTGGGCATGCCTTTGAGGCCGACGCGCTTGGCGCTGGCGCCCTTGGAATCGAAGGCCATCGCAAACTGCGCCGGGGTCTGTGCGAGGAAGGCATCGGCATCGGGCCGCTTGGCATCGACGTTGACGCCAACGATGACCAGGCCCTTGTCGGCGTACTTCTTGTGCATCTCGTTCATCCACGGGAACGACTGGCGGCACGGGCCGCACCACGACGCCCAGAAGTCGAGGTACACGACCTTGCCCTTCAAGTCGGACAGCTTGGGTGCGATGCTGGCGCCCGTCAGCTCGATCTCTGGTGCGGGCTGGCCGATTTCGACCGCGTGAACGACCGGGGCGGCCAATGCGAGACAGAGGCTTGCGAGAGCGGTAGCTGCTTTGAAGGATTTCATCGTGAAGTCTCCGAATCAGAAGAGGTAAGGAAAGTGGGGGCAATGGAGGATGCCGTTGCGGGCGTGCTGCGGCGCAGCCACAGCACGCTCAATGCAGCCAGAGTCAGCAGCCACAGGGTCGGGTCGAACTTCGCGTTCGGATT
>CAXTCD010000153.1:0-12599 GCA_964242145.1 uncultured Rhizobacter sp. | reverse complement strand
GGGCGTACCCAGTTGGGCCAGCACCGAGTTGTCGCGGCACACCACCATCGAATGGATGATGCTTTGCGGATGGATCACGACGCGGATCTGCTCCGGCGCCAGATCGAACAACCAACGCGCTTCGATCACTTCGAGCGCCTTGTTCATCATCGTGGCCGAATCGACCGAGATCTTGCGCCCCATCACCCAGTTGGGATGCGCGCAGGCTTCATCGGGTGTGACCTGCGCAAGGCTGGCCAGTTCGCGTTGCCGGAACGGCCCACCCGAAGCAGTGAGCACGATGTGATCGATGCGCCGCGCCCAGGCGCTGCGGTCTTCAGGCAGGCATTGGAAGATCGCGGAATGTTCGCTGTCGATCGGCAGCAAGGTGGCCCCGCCGTCGCGCACGGACTGCATGAACAGCGCGCCGCCCACGACCAGCGCCTCCTTGTTGGCAAGCAACAAACGCTTGCCGGCGCGCGCCGCAGCCAGGCAGGGCTGCAGCCCGGCCGCACCGACGATTGCGGCCATCACCACATCGGTATCGGGATGCGCTGCGATATCGGCCAGCGCATCGGCTCCGTCCAGCACTTCGGTGAGCGATGCCGCAGCCTTTAACTGATCGCGCAACTGCTGGGCCTGCGCGGCTTGCGGCATCACGGCAAAGCGCGGCTTCCAGTGCAGGCATTGCGCTAACAACACATCGACGCGGCTGTGGGCCGTCAGCGCAAGTACCTCGTAACGATCGGGGTGGCGAGCAAGCACGTCGAGCGTGTTCGCCCCCACGCTGCCGGTGGACCCCAGCACGCAGACCCGTTGGCGCCTGTCGGAATT
This sequence comes from uncultured Rhizobacter sp., assembly GCA_964242145.1. GTDB lineage: Bacteria > Pseudomonadota > Gammaproteobacteria > Burkholderiales > Burkholderiaceae_C > Rhizobacter. The sequence goes on along the minus strand of CAXTCD010000153.1, from coordinate 11,786 downwards.
CAAATGCATGTCGGGTCCGTCAAAGCGTGCTGAGCGCCATCGCGATCGGGAACACCGGCAGCAAGGCGTCGATGCGGTCCAGCACACCGCCATGGCCTGGCAGCAAGGCACTGCTGTCTTTGGCGCCCACGCTGCGTTTCACCAAAGACTCCACCAAGTCCCCGACCACGCTCATCATGCTGAGGAAGATCAAGGCCAAGGGGAACGCAATCAGGCCAAGCCGATTGAGCAGCACGCTGAAGACGCTGAGCGAGGCAGGCTGCACGCTGCGATCCACGAAGATCCATATCGCCGCCACGATCAGCACGCCGACCATGCCGCTCCAGACGCCTTCCCAGCTCTTGCCGGGGCTGATGGACAAGGCCAGCTTTCGGCGGCCAAATGCGCGGCCACCAAAGTAGGCTGCAATGTCGGCCGCCCATACCAGGCAAAACACCGACAAGATGAAATTGAGGCCGGTGGCTTTAGCGCTGGCCAAAGCCAACCAGGCGGTCCACAGGGCCGCCAAACCCAAGCCCCAGCGCACGACGCGCGGCATCTTCGGCCACGCGCCTGGCCCGCCCCGCAATGCCGCTGCGCCGCCCAAGCCCCACACCGCCACTGCCAGCCACCAAGCCATGCTCGGCCCGGTGTGAACCCAACCGGCCGCGAGAGCGAGCCCGCAGGCAGAGGTCACCGAAGCCCCCAGCGCCACCGCCTGCGGTGTCGTGGCCTGGTTCAGGCGGCCCCATTCCCAGCCGGCCGCTGCGCACATCACGATCATCAGCAAAGCAAACGGCCACGAGGAATCAGCAAAGAGTGTCGGCAGCAAAAATGCCAATAGCACGACGGCGGTGATCACGCGTTGTTTGAGCATGTGTCTGCATCAGCCTTTTGTGATGGTGCGCAGCAAGCGCACCGAACGGGGTGTCCCCCTCTTCACGCCTTGTTCGTCGTCAACGACCCGAGCTTGGCGGTCCATGCGAGCTAGACCCTGCCGGCCGCGAGTTGCGCTTCAGTCGGTTTGACGCCACCAAAACGCCGGTCGCGATTGGCAAAGTCTTTGAGTGCTGAGTTCAGTTCAGCCTCACCGAAATCAGGCCACAAGCAATCGCTGAACACCAGTTCTGAATAGGCCGCCTGCCACAGCAAGAAGTTGCTGATGCGGACCTCGCCGCCAGTGCGGATGAACAAGTCTGGGTCGGGCGCGTAGTTCATCGCCATGTAGCGGCTGAGCGATGCTTCATCCAACTCACTGGACGATACGCCCGCGTCCATGGCTTGCCGGCACGCCTGCACCACATCCCACCGGCCACCATAGTTGAAGGCCACCGACAAGGTGATGCGCCGGTTGTGCTCGGTTTCGCGCTCGGCCTGGTTCCAGGCGGCACGCACCTTGTCCGAGACTTGCGAGCGATCTCCAACGATGCGGATGCGAACACCCTCGCCCGCCAACTTCGACAAATACTTGGATACCGCCACCAATACGAGGCTCATCAGCCCGGAAACCTCTTCGGTCGGCCGCTTCCAATTCTCAGACGAGAACGCAAAAACCGTCAGGTATTCGACCCCTCGATCGGCACAGGCCTGCACCGTTCGAACAAGCGCATCGACGCCTTGCTTGTGGCCGAAAAAACGCGGCATGAAGCGCTTCTTGGCCCAGCGACCATTGCCATCCATCACGATGGCAATGTGACGCGGAATGCACGATTCAGAATCCACGGACAGGTTCAGAAGTCAGACAGCGGTATGGCGCGCTCAAAGCTGGCTCAGACAGCCATGATCTCCGCTTCCTTGCCGGTGACCAGCCGATCGATCTCGGCGATGACACGGTCGGTGAGCTTCTGCACTTCGTCCAGCGAGCGACGCTCGTCGTCTTCGGTGATCTCTTTGTCTTTGAGCAACTTCTTGGCCTGGTCGTTTGCTTCACGGCGCTGATTACGCACCGCAACCTTGGCATCTTCACCGGCATTTCGAACCACTTTGGTCAACTCGCGACGCCGCTCCTCGGTCAAGGCAGGCATCGGCACCCGCAACAGATCACCTTGCGACGAAGGGTTCAGGCCCAGATCGGATTCACGAATGGCCTTCTCGATCTTCGCGCTCATGCCCTTCTCCCAGGCCTGAACGCTGATCGTGCGCGCATCCAGCAAGGTCACGCTGGCCACTTGGCTGATGGGAACCGGCGAACCGTAGTAGTCAACCTGTACGTGGTCCAGGATGCCAGGATGGGCTCGTCCGGTGCGAATCTTCTGCAGTTCACCCTTGAAGGACTCTATCGACTTGGCCATCTTTTGTTCGGCCGTCTTGCGAATGTCTGCGATGCTCATAAACCTCTCCTCACGCCTCGTCGGCGTTGATCAAACGTGGACGAGTGTGCCCTCGTCCTCACCCATCACCACCCGTTTGAGCGCGCCCGACTTGAAGATGCTGAACACCTTGATCGGCAGCTTTTGATCGCGGCACAGCGCAAAGGCCGTCGCATCCAGCACCTGCAGATTTCGGGTGATCGCCTCGTCAAAGCTGATCTCGGTATAGCGGGTAGCGTTCGGATCTTTCTTCGGATCAGCGCTGTACACGCCATCCACCTTGGTCGCCTTCAACACGATCTCTGCCCCGATCTCGGCACCGCGCAAGGCAGCCGCAGTATCGGTGGTGAAGAACGGGTTGCCGGTACCTGCCGCGAAGACAACGATCTTGCCCTCTTCGAGGTACTGCAGCGCCTTCGGGCGCACATAAGGCTCGACCACTTGCTCGATGCTGATGGCCGACATCACACGTGCCGTCATGCCTTCTTGCCGCATGGTGTCGGCCAGCGCCAGCGAATTCATCACCGTGGCCAACATGCCCATGTAATCGGCTGTCGCGCGATCCATGCCGACCGAACCACCGGCCACACCACGGAAGATGTTGCCGCCACCAATCACCACCGCCACTTCGACACCCAGGCGCGTGACCTCCTGGATTTCACGCACCATGCGCACGATGGTCGATCGATTGATGCCATAGGCATCTTCACCCATCAGAGCCTCGCCCGAAAGTTTGAGCAGGATGCGCTTGTATGCCGGCATGCAGTTTCCCCGTGTATATCGCCGTTTGACCGGCAAATGTGATCTGGAAGTCTATCTGGTGTCAGGCTGTATTTTGTTTCGCAAGCGGGGCAGTCCAGCCCCGCCTGCGGAAGCTCAGTTCAGCCGCAAATGCCGCTCAACCGCCCTTGGCTGCAGCGACTTGCGCCGCCACTTCAGCTGCGAAGTCATCGACCTTCTTTTCAATGCCTTCACCGACGACATAGAGCGTGAAGCCCTTGACCATCGTATTGACCGATTTGAGCATCTGCTCGACGGTCTGCTTGTCGTTCTTGACGAAAGTCTGGTTGAAGAGACTGACTTCCTTCAGATACTTTTGTACCGAACCTTCGATGCGCTTGGCGACGATCTCGGCCGACTGCGCCGACTTGCCGGCAGCTTCAGCCGTCTTCGCATCTTCGGCCGCTTTGCCGGCTGCGACAGCGCGCTCTTTTTCGATCAAGGTCGCGGGCACATCGGCCGATGACAACGAGACCGGCTTCATCGCAGCGATATGCATCGCCACATCCTTGGCGGCCACTTCGTCGCCATCGAACTCGACGAGCACACCAATGCGGGTGCCGTGCAGATAGCTGGCCAGCTTGCCGCCATCGGCATAACGCTTGAAGCGGCGGATCGCGATGTTTTCGCCGATCTTGCCGATCAAGCCCTTGCGAACATCTTCAACGGTCGGACCGAAACCGGCTTGCGACAAAGGCAAAGCCAGCAGCGCCGCCGGGTCGGCCGGATTGCTCTTGGCAACCAGTTCGGCGACCGACTTGGAGAACGCGAGGAAGTCGTCGTTCTTCGACACGAAGTCGGTTTCGCAATTGATTTCAACCAATGCGCCGACGGTGCCGTCGACCGCAGCCGTGACCACGCCTTCGGCGGTCACGCGCGAAGCAGCCTTACCGGCCTTGCTGCCGAGCTTGACGCGCAGCAGCTCTTCCGCTTTTTCAAGGTTGCCTTCGGCTTCGGTCAAAGCCTTCTTGCATTCCATCATCGGGGCATCGGTCTTCGCGCGCAGTTCAGCGACCAGACTTGCAGTGATTACGGCCATCTTCAATCTCCGTTGAGCTAAGCAGCCCTGACGCCATGCGCGGACTGCCGTTGAGTCATCTTGCTTGGAAAAAAAGGGGCTGAATCAGCCCCTTTCTGAACTCGCCAAATGGCGAGATTGGGCGGCGATCAGGCCGCTTCGTTGACTTCCACGAATTCGTCGCCTTCGGCGGACACAGCCTGCACCACTTCGTTGGTCGCATTGGCTTTGCCTTCCAGCACGGCATCAGCCACGGCACGGGCATACAGCGCCACCGCCTTGGACGAGTCGTCGTTGCCCGGGATCACGTAATCGATGCCCTCTGGCGAATGGTTAGAGTCAACCACGCCGATGACGGGAATGCCCAGCTTCTTGGCTTCGGCCACTGCAATCTTGTGGTAGCCCACATCGATCACGAACAGCGCATCCGGCAGCGCGCTCATGTCTTGAATGCCACCGATGTCTTTTTCCAGCTTGATCAAGTCACGCTGGAACAACAAGGCTTCTTTCTTGATGCGGATCTCGGCGCCCGACTCGACCTGAGCCTGCATGTCTTTCAGCTTCTTCAACGAACCCTTGACGGTCTTGAAGTTGGTCAGCATGCCACCCAACCAGCGTTGGTCAACGAAAGGCATGCCGGCGCGACGTGCTTCTTGTGAAATCACTTCACGCGCTTGGCGCTTGGTGCCGATCATCAGCACGGTGCCGCGGCGCGAAGCCAGCTGGCGAATGAACTTCATCGCATCGAGGAACAGCGGTTGTGTCTTCTCGAGGTTGATGATGTGGATCTTGTTGCGATGGCCGTAAATGTACGGGGCCATCTTCGGATTCCAGAAGCGGGTTTGGTGGCCGAAATGGACGCCGGCTTCTAGCATTTCACGCATAGTGACTGACATGTGAACTCCAAAGGTTAGTTCTAGAATCCAGCTCGAATTGCGAAGCCCGTTTCAGGGCACTCGCAACACCTTTCAACAGCCGGATTCGCGATTTGTTTGTCTGTGTCGCTCGACATGAGCGCACTCAGATAAACCCGAAGATTGTAGCACGGCGCTCCCCGTTACCTCATGACCGATGATCTGACTGCCACTCGAGATGCCGTCCTGGCTGCGCGCCTGCGCCCCGAGGACGCCCTCGCGCGGTCCCTTCAAGCTGCAGACACGCCTGCGCTGACGCATACCTACATCCGTCGCTTCGACGAGCAAGCCCGAGTCGCTGCGCGTATCGCCGGCCTGCAAATCGACGCCGGCTTACCTCTGCCGCCGCTGGCGGGCCTGTCCGTCAGCGTCAAAGACTTGTTTGACGTTCAGGGCGCACCTACCTCGGCCGCGTCACGGATTCTTTCGACGAGCAAAGCGGCCAAGGCCGACAGCGAAGCCGTGGCCCGATTGCGCCGCGCCGGTGCCGCCATCGCAGGCCACACCAACATGACAGAGTTCGCCTTCTCCGGCATTGGCCTCAACCCGAACTGCGGCACACCGGCCAATGTCGCCGCCGATCGGCTGGGCTTCCCAGGCCGCATCCCGGGCGGATCGACGTCGGGCGGCGCCTCGTCGGTGGCCGGCGGCGCTGCATGGGCAGCACTCGGCTCCGATACCGGCGGCTCGATCCGTATCCCCGCGGCCTTACAGGGTTTGGTCGGCTTCAAGAACACCGCCCGCCTGACCCCTCTGCGCGGCGCGATTCCGCTGTCGACGACGCTGGATACTGCATGCGCCATTAGTTTGTCGGTACGCGATGCCGTGCTGCTCCATGAAGTACTCGCAGCCAGAGAAGTTCCATTGGTGCGTGCACCGCTGGCGCATCGCCGATTGGCCGTTCCGATCGAGTTGCTTGATGGGCTCGACCTCCCTGTGTCAAACGCATTCGAACGTGCGCTGGATCTGTTGAGCCAGGCCGGTGCCCGTATCGAAGAAATCCCGCTGCCCGAATTCGCAGAGTTGGCATCGATCAACGCAAGCGGTGGCTTTTCAGCGACCGAGAGTTGGGCTCGGCATCGCCACTTGCTCGCCGAACGCGGCGCCGAAATTGACCCTCGCGTGGTCACTCGAATCCGCCGAGGCGAAGGCGTGAGTGCAGCTGACTATCTCGACTTGGTACAAGCACGTGCGGCATGGATTGAACGCATGCTGCTGCGCATTCAAGGCTTCGATGCAATGCTGAGCCCAACGGTGCCAATCGTCGCGCCCACGATCGAAAGCTTGTCCAGCGACGAGGCCTTTTTTGCCACCAATGCGCTGCTGCTGCGCAATCCATCGGTCGTCAACATGCTGGATGGCTGCGCCCTGTCGCTGCCCTGCCAGCAAGCCGGCGAACTGCCGGTCGGCTTGATGGTTTGGGCCGGCGCATTGCGGGATGACACCGTACTCGACGTGTCGCTTGCCATTGAACACGCCTTGCAGCAGGGAGGCTTCTGATGCGCGTCGCTGTGATCGGCGCCGGCATTGTCGGCGTGACCTCGGCGTATGAGTTGGCTGCCGACGGCCATCAGGTGACGGTTTTCGAACGGCGTGGCAGCGTGGCGGCGGAAGCCAGCTTCGCCAATGGCGGCGTGCTAGCGCCAGGTTATGTCACGCCCTGGGCTGCGCCAGGAATGCGTGGCCGTCTGATTCGGCAAAGCCTGAGCGAGCACCGCAGCCTGCGCTTCGGCAAGCGCATCGACGCCGCGACGCTCGCCTGGGTCTGGCGCTGGTGGCGCTCATGCGGCGCCACAGCCTATCGCGCAAACCATGTGCGCATGCATCGCCTGGCCGCCTACAGCCAGCAACGGCTCGCTCAACTTCGGCAGTCTTTGCAGCTCGACTACGAGCGCAGCAGCGGCCTTCTTGTTGCGCTCAGAACGCCTGCCGATCTGGCGTTAGCTCAACCCGGACTTGCGGTGCTGCGTGACCTCGGCGTTCGTTTCGAGATGCGCGATGCCGCCGGCTGCCTGCTCGCCGAGCCCGGCCTCAATGCCGACACGTCGCTGCATGCCGGCATCTATCTGCCTCAAGACGAAGTCGGCAACTGCCGCCAGTTCGCAGTGCTGCTGCGCGAAGAAGCGCAGCGCCGCGGTGTGACATTTCGGTTCCACACCGAAGCCCAATCCATCGACCCCGGGCCCCAGCCACAGCTGACGTCGCTGCATGTACCCGCCGATGAATCGACCCGCCTGCAAAGCGATCCCACACGGGACGCTCCGTCCTTCGATGACACGCCCTCCGGGCCGGAAACAGAGAGCTTCGATGCGATCGTGCTCTGCGCCGCCATCGGTACGCCGGGCCTGCTCAGGCCACACGGCATCAAGCTGCCATTGCTACCGGTCTATGGCTATTCGGTCACGGCACCGATTCGCCATCACGAAGCCCATCCTCATATCGGCCCGCGGGCCGGCATGGTCGATGAGCATCACAAGATCGCGATCACCCGCATCGGCGCACGCGTTCGCGTGGCGGGTGGCGCAGAGTTGGGCGGCCTGCCCAGGCGGCACAACAAGGCCATGCTGGAGACGCTGTACAAGGTGCTGAACGATTGGTATCCCGGTGCGGCACGCATGAGCCAGGCCCAGGTGTGGAAAGGTGCGAGACCGATGCTGCCCGATGGACCGCCGGTGCTGGGTGCCAGCGGCCTGCCAGGCGTCTGGGTGAACTTGGGCCATGGCGCGAGCGGTTGGGCGCTGGCCTGTGGCTCTGCGCGTGTGCTTGCCGACGACGTGGCGGGGCGCATCGCAGCGATCGACACCGAAGGCCTGGGGATTGGACGCCTGCTGCGATGAAGAACTTTCGACGTCGTCAGCACTCCCAGCTTGATTGAACAATCGATGGGTCACCACGATGATGGAGCGAATTCTTCCGAGCCCCCTGAATCGGCCATTGCATGGCCGCGACCGCACCCGCCGCATCGAGACCGATGCATTGAACGCCAACCAGCCCCATGCCTTGATGCAACGCGCTGGCCATGCGGTGTCACGGTTGGTGCGAGCCACCTGCCCTCACGGCCGCACGGCATGGGTGGCCGCGGGTCAGGGAAACAATGGCGGTGATGGGCTGATCGCGGCGAGACTGCTTCATGAACTCGGCTGGCAGGTGCGGGTCAGCCTCTTGGCCGATGAAGCCCGCCTGCCGGCCGATGCAAGACAGGCTTTGATGGCGGCTCGCTCCGCAGGCGTGCAGATGGCCGTGGGTCTGCCCGGACCTCATGAGCCAGCACCGGATGTCGTCATCGATGCCTTGCTCGGCATCGGTGCCAAGCGCGCCCGCGAAGGCCTGTTGGCTGAAGCAATTCGCTGCATCAACCGCCTGAAGACCACGGTGATCGCCATCGACCTGCCTTCCGGCCTCGATGCCGAAACCGGCCAGGCCTTGGGCGATGACTGTGTCACCGCGACGCGCACCCTGTCGCTGCTGACCTTGAAGCCCGGCCTGTTCACCGGATCAGGGCGCGACTTCTCCGGCGAGGTCTGGCTCGATACGCTCGGTGTCGATCCCGTTACCTACATTGATGCCCACATCGACACCCGCATCGAGGCACCGGACGCCTGGTTGATCGGCCGCAGCCCACAGGGCGTGAACCGCTTGCATGCCCAGCACAAGGGAAGCTTCGGCAATGTGGCGGTGATCGGCGGTGCAGCCGGCATGCGAGGAGCGTTGCTGCTGGCGGCAAGAGCCTCGCATGCTGCAGGCGCTGGCCGGGTGTACGTCAGCGCCATCGACGCTTCGGGAACGGCAGACATCGACCCTTTGCGGCCCGAGTTGATGCATCGCCCGGAATGGTGGAACGGTCCCATCGATGTGTTGAAGCAGTCCACCGTGGTGTGCGGCTGCGGCGCGGGTGACACCGTCCATCGCGCATTGCCGGCGTTGTTGAGCCACACACCTCGCCTGGTGCTCGATGCCGACGCGTTGAACGCCGTGGCGATCGATGAGTCCCTGCAAGACCGGCTGACAGCCCGCACCTCTCACGGGTTAGACACCGTGCTTACCCCGCACCCGTTGGAAGCCGCGCGCCTGCTCGGCAGCGATGCCAAGCACGTTCAAGCCGATCGTCTCGGTGCTGCGCGCGCGTTGGCGGAGCGCTTCCAGTGCAGCATCGTGCTCAAAGGCTCTGGCTCGGTGGTCACTGCCCCCGGAACCACGCCTTTCATCAATTCGACCGGCAATGCCTCGTTGGCGACGGCCGGGACCGGCGATGTGCTGGCCGGATGGCTCGGCGGCCATTGGGCCGCACACGGCGGGACGGGCCTGGAAGCCGCGGTCCACACCACCTGGCTGCATGGATACGCGGCACAACAAGAACATGACCAACCCCTGCGCGCCGCCGATCTGGTGGAAGCGATGCACCGATGGGCGCATCGCTGAAGCCTCGATGCGCCGCCTAAGTTCAGGCCCGGCGTGCGGGCTTGCCGCCGTTTCGCCCGCCTGCCGACTGGCGGGCAGCCGATTTGGCAGCCCGCACCGGGTGAGAGGCGGCACCGGCCGTCAAACCCTTGCGCTTGCTTTTGGTCGCGGCCTTGGTTGCACGATCGGCCTCTTTGACAGCTTCGAGTTCCGTGGCCGCACCGGCATTCTTGTCTGCAGCACGTTCCCGCTTGCTGCGCGGCGAGACCCCGTCTTCGCCTTCATGCACCATGCGGAAATCGATTTTGCGCCCGTCCAGATCCACGCGGCTGACCTGTACCCTCACGCGTGCGCCGACGGTGTAGCGCACCCCGGAGCGTTCGCCACGCAACTCCTGCCGCGCCTCGTCGAAACGGAAGTATTCACCACCGAGTTCGGTGATGTGAATCAGCCCTTCGACATACAAGCCATCGAGTTGGACGAACAGACCAAAGCTCGTGACGGCACTGACCGTGCCACCAAATTCTTCGCCCAGGTGCTCTCGCATGTAGCGGCACTTGAGCCAGGCTTCGACGTCACGCGAGGCTTCGTCCGCACGCCGCTCATTGGCGCTGCAATGTGCGCCGGCCCCTTCCCACTGCTCGGCCTCCGCACCGGCGCCCTTCTTTGATTTGGCAACCGACTCGACCGCACCAGTGACGATGCTGTAACGCTTGCCTTGCAACAGGGCCTTGATGACACGGTGGACCAGCAAATCCGGATAGCGACGGATCGGGCTGGTGAAGTGCGTGTAGGCCTCATACGCCAGGCCAAAGTGGCCGCTGTTGGTACCGGTATAGATCGCCTGCTGCATCGAGCGCAATAGCATCGTGTGGATCTGCTGGGCGTCAGGACGTTCTTTGGTGGCCGCTGCGATGGCTTGGTATTCGGCGGGCTTCGGATTGTCGCTGATGCTCAAGCCCAGGCCGAGCTGGCGCAGGTAGTTCTGCAGCAGCGTCTTCTTCTCCGGTGTCGGCCCCTCATGCACACGGTACAGCGCCGGATGCTTGTGCTGCGCAATGAAGTCAGCTGAGCAAACGTTGGCCGCCAACATGGCCTCTTCGATCAGCTTGTGCGCCTCGGTGCGGGTGCGCGGAATGATCTTCTCGATGCGGCCGTTGTCGTCGCAAACAATCTGCGTCTCGGTCGTCTCAAAATCGACCGCGCCACGTTTGGCCCGCTCCTTCAGCAGCGCTCGATACACCTCGTTCAAGTCCAGCAAGTGCGGCACCAGCTCTTTGCGGCGCGCCGCTTCCGGACCCCGGGTGTTGGACAGAATGGCCGCGACCTCGTTATAGGTAAAGCGAGCATGAGATTGAATAATGGACGGGAAGAATTGATACGCATGGATCTCGCCAGTCTGGCCAATCAGCATGTCGCAAACCATCGCAAGCCGGTCTTCGTACGGGTTCAGTGAACACAAGCCGTTCGACAGCTTCTCCGGCAGCATCGGAATCACACGCCGCGGAAAGTAGACCGATGTGGCGCGCTCATAGGCGTCTTCATCGATCGGCTCGCCGGTCTTCACATAATGGCTGACGTCGGCGATCGCAACGACCAGGCGCCAACCTTCGAAAGCGGTCTTGCCGCGGCCCGTCTTGATGGCTTCGCAGTACACCGCATCGTCGAAGTCGCGGGCGTCTTCACCATCGATGGTGACCAGAGGCACATCGGTGAGATCAATGCGGTCCTTGCGGTCGACCGGTCGGATCTTGTCTGGCAGGTCTGCGGCTTGAGCCAAGGTCTCCGGTGAGAAGCGATGCGGCACCTCGTACTTGCGCACCGCAATCTCGATTTCCATGCCCGGATCGTCGATCTCGCCCAGCACTTCGGTCACGCGGCCCATCGGCTGCGAATACAACGAGGGCGGCTCGGTCAATTCGATGGCCACCACCTGCCCGGCCGTCGCATTCGCAATGGCGTTCTTCGGGACCATGATGTCCTGGCCGTAGCGCTTGTCTTCTGGCGCAACGAGCCAGACGCCGCTCTCGTGCAGCAGGCGGCCGATGATGGGCGCCTTCTTGCGCTCGATGATCTCGAGCACGCGCGCTTCGGGCCGGCCCTTGCGGTCATAGCGGATCACGCGCGCTTTGACGCGGTCTCGATGAAGCACGGCCCGCATTTCCTGCGGCGATAAATACAGATCGGGCTGGCGGTCGTCGCGCACGAGGAACCCGTGTCCATCGCGGTGACCTTGAACCACACCCTCGACTTCACTCATCAGGTCTGCACCGATGGATGAATTAGCAGTTGCGTTGATTTTTTTGATGATATAGAATCCAAGACTTCCTGAAATGCCCAGGTGGCGGAATTGGTAGACGCACTAGTTTCAGGTACTAGCGGGTAACT
>CAXTCD010000152.1:0-12651 GCA_964242145.1 uncultured Rhizobacter sp. | reverse complement strand
CAAATCCTATCCTTGGTTGAAGATGTCGCGTGCTCAGGCTCGCCGACAAGTCATGGACTACGGTCACGCACCTCGGCCAAAGTAAGTGCCATTCGGGTTAAAGCAGCCTTCCGGTCTGGCCGAATGCGGTCGCGATCGGTACCAAGGGATCAGCGGGCTAAGCCCAGGCTCAGCGCCATACCGCATGCACCGGAAGCCAGCACCACTGGAATGACGCCGAGCTTGAAGCGAAGCAATGCGACGGCTGCAACGATGCCGATGACGATCGCCGGCCACTCGAAGCGCCCTGTCAGGCCGCCCGGCCACAGCACGTGATAGGCGAAGAAGGCGGCCAGGTTGGCGATGACACCGACCACGGCTACGGTGATGCCGGTCAGCGGTGCCGTGAATTTCAAATTGCCATGGGTCGACTCGATGAACGGGCCGCCCAGCAAGATGAAGCCAAACGACGGCAGGAAGGTGAAGAAGGTGACGACCGTGGCCGCCGCGACGCCGGCCAGGAAGAGGGCGCTCGGGCCGAAAAAGGCCTGCGTCCAACCCCCGACAAAGCCGACAAACGAGACGACCATGATCAGCGGCCCAGGCGTTGTTTCTCCGAGCGCCAGCCCATCCATCATCTGCAGGCCGGTGAGCCAGTGGTAGTGCCCGACGGCGCCTTGGTAAACATAAGGCAGCACCGCGTAAGCGCCGCCGAAGGTCAGCAAAGCCGCCTTGGTGAAGAACCACGCCATTTGCGTCAGGGCCGCATCCCAGCCCAGGGCGAGCGACAAGCCGCCGATGGCCGCGGCCCACAAGCCGAGGAACGCGGCGAGCACGCGACAGAAGCGTCTCCAGGTGAAGCGGGCGTGCACCGGCGTGGGCGTGTCATCGTCGATCAGGGCAGCGCCGAGTTCTTTGCCGGAGCGCTTATCGGTCGAGCCGTGGCCGCCCCCCAGGGCAAATTGTTCGGGCGCGTACCGACCGCCGAAGTAGCCGATGAAACCGGCACCCAGAACGATCAGCGGAAACGGCAGGTTCGCAATCCAAAGGCTCAGGAAGGCAGCGACAGCGATGCCCCACAGCCAGCGGTTCTTCAGCACCCGCGCGCCAATGCGCAGCGCAGCCGCCGCGACGATGGCCGTGACCGCCGGCTTGATGCCATAGAAGACGCCGGCCACCGAGGGCACGGTGCCAAAGCTCAGGTAGACCCAGGACAGCGCGATCAGGATCACCCAGGACGGCAACACGAACAAGGTTCCGGCGATGAGGCCGCCCCAGGTTCGATGCATCAACCAGCCGATGTAGGTCGCCAACTGCTGGGCCTCCGGCCCCGGCAGGATCATGCAGTAGTTGAGGGCGTGCAGGAAACGCTTCTCGGAAATCCAGCGTCGCCGCTCCACCAGCTCATCGTGCATCAGGGCGATTTGCCCGGCCGGGCCACCGAAGCTGATGAAGCCCAGCCTGAGCCAGTAGCCAAAGGCCTCAGCCAAGGAAACCGGGGCTGGCGTCAAGTCGGTGGAAGGCAGGACGGGAAGGTCGGGAAGTGCGGTCATCGGGTGAGCTGCAGTGCAACACTCAAAGTATCGAAGACGGGCAGGGATACCGATAGCGACCGTGTCATGGGGATGCCAACCACACATCGGCCTCTCTGCTTCTAAGGCCTCATTCATGGCCACGCCGTCGATCGAGAAACACACCAACCAGCATGGAATCGCTCTCCACAGGCCGGCTGAAATTATCGGTGGCGGTGTGAGCCGCTGCGGCGCGAAGGGCACTTCGGCCTTCCCGTGGATTCCTTCCATTGGCCGGGGGCTTGTGCCGGGCCCGGTGCCGTGCCGGCGAGAAGCCTGCATGATGGATCGAACTTTGAGGGCGCATGGCGATCGCAATCGAAATCCGCCTCAACCGTTCGACCGATCTTCTGTTGATCTTTTTGATCTTCAGATCGGCCCACTCACCCTCCAACCTGAACCCACCTCCATGCAAATCAGGCTCGACGATCAAATTGCCCTCGTGACCGGTGCCGATTCGGGCCTGGGCCGTGCCATCGCACTGCAACTCGCCGAAGCGGGCGCGGCGGTGGCCGTCAACTATCACGCCGATGAGGCTCAGGCCGCCCAGGTGGTGGCCGAGATCGAGCGCGGCGGTGGCCGTGCACGGGCGCTGCGGGCCGACATCTCGAAAGAAGACGAGGTCGAGCGCTTGTTCGCCCGCACCGTCGAAGCCTTTGGCGGCATCGATGTGCTCGTGGCCAATTCCGGCATCCAGAAAGACGCGTCGATTGCCGACATGACATTGGCTGACTGGCGTGCCGTGATCGACGTCAACCTGACCGGGCAGTTTCTGTGCGCCCGCGCGGCGATCCGCCAGTTTCGGGTCCAGCGCGATTCATCGCGCTCGCCGCAGTCGGCCGCAACCGGAAAGATTCTTTGCATGAGTTCGGTCCATGAGGTCATCCCGTGGGCCGGCCACGCCAACTATGCGGCGGCCAAGGGCGGCGTGGCGATGCTGATGCGCACGCTGGCGCAAGAGGTCGCGGGCGAACGCATTCGCATCAACGGCATCGCGCCCGGCGCCATCAAGACGAAGATCAACGAAGCGCAGACCCAAGGCGCGGCCGCCGAGAAGTTGCTGAAGCTAATTCCGTATGGCCGCATCGGCGAACCGGTCGACGTGGCGCGGGCGGCCTTGTTCCTCGTCTCTGACATGGCCGACTACATCGTCGGCAGCACGCTCTTCGTTGACGGCGGCATGGCGCTCTACCCCGGTTTCGAGAGCAATGGCTGAGCCGGCTCGGGCTCGCTCCTTGGTCGCGTTAGCTGAGCGTCTTCTTCATTCTTGTCTTCTCCACACCGCCGTTCACCGGCGGTGCATCTCCCCATGACCGCTCCCATCCGCCCGCTGCGCCGCATCGCCGACCACGGCATCATCGGCAACCTGTCGACCGTGGCGTTGGTTGCGCTCGATGGTTCGATCGACTTCATGTGCTGGCCCGACATCGACAGCCCGAGCTTGTTTGCCGCTCTGCTCGACACCGATCGCGGTGGCGTGTTCGAACTGGCGCCGCTGATCGACGACGCGAAGAGGCTGCAGATGTACCTGCCCGGCACCAACGTGCTGCTGACACGCTGGCTCGGCGTCAAGGGCAGTGCCGAGCTGACCGATTTCATGCCGGTGCCTGACGAGTTAGGCCACTGCGTGCCCCGTCTGGTGCGGCGCATCGGCGCTACCCGCGGCACTGTGAGCTTTCGCCTGCGCTGTGCGCCGCGCTTCGATTACGCGCGGGTGCTGCCGAAGATCGACCTGCGCCCCGACGGTGCGGTGTTTTCTTCTGACGAGACCACCGTCCGGCTATCGGGCCGCGCTGAATTCACCGAGCGGGGCGGCGAGGTTTTTGCCGAGTTCACGCTGCAGGCCGGCGAATCGCTCGACTTCGTGCTCGACGGGGTCGATGAGCCGCCGCCGCCCACCGCAGCCATCGACATGAGCCTGGACAAAGCGATTCGCTATTGGCAGGGGTGGGCCGCGCAATCGAACTACAAGGGCCGCTGGCGCGACGCGGTGACGCGCTCGGCGCTGGTGCTCAAGTTGCTAACTTCACATCGCCACGGCTCGATCGCGGCGGCGGCCACCTTCGGTTTGCCCGAAGTGGAAGGCGGCGCGCGCAACTGGGATTACCGCGCCACCTGGATTCGCGATGCGTCTTTCACCGTGTATGGCCTGATGCGCCTGGGTTACCAGAAAGAAGCTGCCGCCTTCACGCGCTGGGTCGGCAAGACGGTGGTGGCCTGCGGCAACGATCATCTGCAGATCATGTATGCAATGGACGGCCGGCCGGTGGCCGAAGAGGCCGAGCTCGATCATCTCAGTGGTTATGGCGGTGCCCGGCCGGTGCGCATCGGCAATGCAGCTGCCGGCCAGCTGCAGCTCGACATCTATGGCGAGCTGCTCGACTCGATGTACCTCAGCAACAAATATGGCGAGGCTGTATCGCATGCCGACTGGTTGGGCATCTGCCGCGCGGTCGATCACGTCTGCCAGACCTGGATGAAGCCCGACGCCGGCATCTGGGAGCTGCGCAGCGAACCGCAAGAACATCTGCACTCGCGCTTGATGTGCTGGGTGGCGGTGGACCGTGCGATCCGCCTGGCCAGCAAACGCTCGTTGGCGGCGCCCTTCGCCGAATGGATGAAGGTTCGCAACGACATTTATGAAGACATCTGGACCCACTTCTGGGATGAAGAAGCCGGCCATTTCGTGCGCAGCAAAGGCAGCAAGGACCTCGACGGCGCAATGCTGATGATGCCGCTGGTGCGCTTCATCGGCTCGACCGACCCGGCTTGGCTGGCCACGCTCGACGCCATCGGCAAGCAGCTCAACGACGATGGCCTGGTGCGGCGCTACAACGCCGAAGACGGCTTGCAGGGCCAGGAAGGAGCCTTCGCCGCCTGCTCGTTCTGGTATGTCGAGTGCCTGGCGCGTGCCGGCCGGCTCGAACAGGCCCGCATCCTGTTCGAAAAGCTCATGACTTATGGCAACTACCTTCAGCTCTACGCCGAAGAATTCGATGTGCGGGCCGATCTGGTGGGCAACTTCCCGCAGGCCTTCACCCATCTGGCGCTGATCAGCGCAGCCTTCTACCTAGACCGTGCGCTGGAAGGTGGCCGCAGCCAATGGCCGGGTTGAACGGGGATGAGTCATCAGCCGTGAATCCTTTCGATAAAGTAAGAGCCCTCGTATCGAAATGATGCAGGCGAGCACCAAGGCTTCGCCGACGACCATTCGCAATAACTCAAAGATGTCAGCGCCCGGTTCTCGGCAATCAGCACGATGGCACGCCCGACGCAACGCGTGCGTGGCGCCTTCTGGTTAGATGGCCGGAGGGTGACTGAAGCGCTTGCTCGATTGAATCAAGCCGTTTTCGAAGACCGACTTGACCGACGACCTAAAGAAGATCGCCGTGCCCAGGCTCTTCGTGCATGGCGGTGACGATCTGATGGTGCCGAGCCGATAAATAGTTAGGGGCGGTTCTTATTTGAGCGTGCTGGTTTGAAAAGAGGTCATGTCTGTCGACGAAATTTGACGTCATGATTTCTATGCCGGCCTCCTCATGCCGACGGGTTCGGGAATCAAATCCTGCACTGGCCAAGCTGGCAGAAAACATAACATTTGCGCGTCGCTGATCGTCAGCAATTCTGTTGCCGGATGACTTTCATTTCATCAGACGACTCAAGATTTCCAGTATATCGACATACCCACATGCTTTCATGGCTGCATGAATGAGCCTTAAATGAGTAGGCTCGAAATGCCTCTTTAAGTGATTGCACCGCTAGGCAGATGGCACGATGGTTTCGCACTGCATGAAAAAGAAATTCATTGCTGCATGATGCTGAATTCATGACATGTGTATCATGAATGTGAATACCATCACAATGACGGTTCGTTGCTTGTTTTGCCGAACCCATGCAGTCATTGTCTGCAAGACCCTATCAGACAGCCTGCTCTATCTTCCATCACATCAGCAAGGTGAAGTTTTGTTGCCGCCCAAGAAAATAATTCTTTTCTCGATTTTCTTTGTTCTTTATGAGCTGACCATTTATCTGTCAAACGACATGATCATGCCAGCCATGCTTCAGGTCGTTGATAGCTTCCACGCGCCGACTTCCGACATTTCGCTGTCATTGAGTTTGTATATCCTGGGCGGCAGTTCGCTGCAAATATTCCTCGGGCCCATTGCCGATCGCATTAGCAAACGAAAGGTGATGCTGTTCGGGAATCTGCTGTTCCTTTTCGCTACCGCCTTGATTCCTTTTGTGGGTTCAATGGATCAATTTTTGGCAGCCCGCTTTTTTCAGGGCATGGGTTCATGTTTCATTTTTATCGGCTACGCGATGATCCATGAATGGCTTGATGACAGCGCAGCGGTGAAACTCACCACGCTGCTTGCCAATGTGGCCATATTTGCCCCGTTGGCTGGCCCGGTGGTGGGCAGTGGCATCATCAGTTCGTTGCCCTGGCCCTGGATATTTGCAGTATCCGGCGTGCTGGGAATCATTTCCTTGCTGGGTCTTTACAAATACATGCCAGATGGCAGCGCAACGGAAAATCAAACCGGAGATGCTGCCGAGATATCCGAGTTCAGTGCCCGTGCGGTATGGAACAGCTATCTGAACATTCTTCGCAACCGGCAGTTCATGTTTGGCATTGCCATTGCCGGCTTTGCTTTGGTGCCGCTGACGGCATGGATTGGCCTTTCACCGGCGATCATCATTGAAAACATGCATGCTTCTTATGCGACCTACATCATTGATCAATGCGTGATATTTTCGGGTTTCATTTTGAGCAGCTTTCTGATTCAGCGAATTGGCGATGATTTTTCGCTGTCACGCTTGATACGCCAGGGGAGTGTGGTCGCGCTGCTGGGATTGGTGGGTGCCGGCGTGACTTGCGAAAACCCGCATATCTTCATTGTCTGCATGTTCATCTTTGCTTTTGGTTTCGGTTTGTTCAATGGCGCGCTAATTCGTATTTCACTTGTCAGCACCGGTGAGTCAATGAGCCTCAGTTCTTCGGCAATGAGTTTGCTTTACTGCCTATATATAGCCCTCGGCCTTCAAATTTATAACTTGATTTGTGAGCAGTATTCCTATTCGCTGGCATCGTATGCATTGCTCAACGTGCCCGTGGGCGTAATCATTTTTCTGTGCTTGCGAGCATTTTTGAAAATGGAAAAGAACCAGAAGTCGGCAGAAGTTGCCGTCGCCTGATGGCCTTGAATGAACTTGACTCCTGTTTCAACAAGCGAGTTCCCTCAAAACCCGCGGGGTTCCATAGATATTGACGATGTACCCCGTTTCAAGGAAAACGAATGGCGTTCAGTTCCGAGTATGAAAAGAAGATCGCTCTCTTAAAATCTGAATTTCTTGCCTGCCGGCAATGTGAGTCTCTGGCCCTAGGGCAAAAAACAGATCCTACGACATCAGGGCTGCCGTTTGAGAATCTGAACCAAAGCTATCGAGCGCACCTGATTGCATTGCGAAACTTCGTGGTCGAAAACTTCGGCCAGTTTGACCCTCAAAAGGTTTCATCTCTGCTGGCTGTGCCGTCCCGCCTTTTGCCGCCAGAAGAGCGGGTGATTCACCGAATTTGGCTGGGGTCGTGGTACCCCGCGCTGGCCCGGGAAGCCACCGAGCAATGGAATTGCGCCTTGAATGAAGTGGAGGCGGCCTCGGCCGGGGCGGTCGTTTACGACAGTATTTTGTGGGTTTGGAATGCCGATCAATTGGCGGGTGACCCGTGCTTTGAATTGATCGAAGGCGAAAGCTCTCACACAGACTCTCGATCGGCAGTGCTTTCCGTGCGGCCCTCGGCGACGTCGCGGCGCAGGCTTCCACAGGCCGACTTGGGGCGCTATAGCATGGGCTCACGTTGGCATGCTGTTCGATCCTTGCAGACGCTGGTTGAAGACAAATTCGCTGACATGGCTCGACTCATTGCCGAACTGAACTCAAAGGGGTATCACGTCAACGTCTCTGATATTGGCCGCTTGTTGATACTTTTGCATTTTGGCGGCATCTATATGGATGCGGATACCTTGCCACAGCCCTCAGTGACAATTTTCCTCTCCAAACCTGAGCTTCCTGACTACATTCATCGGCGTGACGCTGGGGATGGCCATGCTCAAAAAGATGAACGCCTGAACTGGTTGAACCTGTTTCACGATGAAAACGGAATTTTGATTTCCCAGTCCCTCAATATGTCGATTCAAATCATGCTTGATCAAATTCAGGAGCGCTTGTCGGTATTGCCCACGCCCGCGCCGAGTAGAGATCGACAACTCGCATGCGCAGTCGATTATTCGAATGCGTTGCATGAAGCAAGCTATGGTGTTTGGTTGGCACAAAAAGGACGCACATTTTCAGCATATGACCAACTTGCATTGCATCATTCCATTTTTTATCCTGAAAAGAAGACGTGGACGCTGCTGGGTTTGCGTGGAATGCGGCTGCTGAAAGACGCCGTCACCGGGGCCCATATGCCCTTGGATGCGCCTGAGCTAAATGGTTACCAACAATGTGTGGAAGCATTGAATTCGGTGAATTGGACTTTGACCGACCCACTTGAATTGGAAGATCTGGCTGAAATCACCGAAACCCTGGAGGTGCCGCGTATGGCCTACCCGCCGCAGCTTCGGTCTGAGATTTCAAATTGCCACTATTATTCGTTTTTGTCTCAAGATGAAAACCTCGATCGTTGTAATGCGCTTTTTGCAGCCTATCTCGTAAGAAAAAATGCATTGGCAATGAAGCGCGTCGGGTATTGGAAAAAGGCGGGTGGTGCGCCGCGTTCAGTCCAATGGAGCGGCTATGGAATTCAAAAAACAGCGCCGCTTCGGCAGAAAGAGTTTCATGAAGGGTGAAAGTCAGTCTGCGAAAATGCCTGCGCCGTTGAATGATTCATTTTATTTCGCGCCGGCCCATGCGGTGCCGCAGGCGTATCAAATAGAAATGGCGCAATTGTTGTTTTCTACCAGCTATCTGGAATATTGCTCGTTTGGAAATAAGCTGAGATTGCCGTTGGTTGAATTGCAAAAGCGGCAAAACATCGAACCTTATCTTTCTCACATCCAGGTGATGTTGAATGAAAGCAAAGATGGTGATACCGAATTTGCTGGCTTTTTCACCGCGGCGACGATGGAAAGCTTTGGAAAGATCAAGGCAGAATCGTTTTACCGCGAAGAAATGAGAGCCATGGATGCCGCCTATGATCGATTCGTTGAAAAGAATGCGCGTGCTTCAGATTATTTTGTTTCAAGCCTGGCGCTGGACATGCGTTTTCGCGGCTTGGGTTTATTTAATCGCATGTTGGAGCAAATTGTCAAATCAGCCCAGCGTGCAAAAAGCAAACGCATTGTTTTGACGGTCTGGAATCAAAGCGAGTCGCTGGCAATTTATCTGAAAAAAGGCTTTCAAAAGGTAGATATTTTTGATGGTGCGATCGATGTGTTTTTTGATCGCCTGCATTTTCTGACATTTTCTGTCTCGCCCAAAGCCATCTGATATCGGATCGCTTGCTATTGGCCTGGGCCGGCAGTGGAGTTTTCGCTTGAAGCAACAAATCAAAGAATCCCGGATTGACCAGATCGGTAAAGATGCAATTGGAGCGCGCAATCTCTCAACCCTTCTGAATGGTGGCCATCGCTTGAATGACCGCTCGAATCAAAATCCCTTGCGGGTTTTGTCTGAGTCCGATTGGTCCTTCTGGAAGGGAAATGGCTATATTGTGATCAAGCAGGCGGTGCCCGCAGAAAATGTCAAAAGCATCGAGCGCCTGATGTGGGAATTCGAAGAACTCGACCCTGCGGATCAAAGTACTTGGTATCCGCCCGAGAAATCCGCCTTGCGAAAGAAGGAACTCAGTTTCAATGCGGGCATGATTGAAATCTACAATCATCAATATCTCTGGAATAATCGACAGGCGGAGCGAGTTTACGACGCGTTCGTTGATATTTGGGGCATGAATGATTTGTGGGTCACGATCGACCGCTTGAATTTCAATTTGCCGCCGGAGCCGGGTTTTGAATACAAAAGTTTTATGCATTGGGATTACAACCCCGACGAAGCCCCTCAAAATGTTCAAGGCGTGCTGGCCGTTAATGATCAACTCGATGAAAGCATGGGTGGCTTTGTTTGTATTCCTGAAATCTTCAGGAATTACGCCGCTTGGCGTCAAGCACAGCCGGAAAACTGGGATTGGTATCGTCCCAATGTGGCGTCTTACCCTCTGACACGCGTCGGCCTCGAGGCTGGCGATTTGCTGATCTTCAACAGCCAGTTGTGCCACGGCATTCGACAAAACACATCGAAAAGCAAAGTGCGAATGGCGCAATATATTTCGATGATGCCAGCCCAGGCGCAGAACGAAGAATTGAAGGCTTGGCGCGTGCGCTCGTGGCGAGAACGCCTGGCGCCGCAAGGCTACAGCCTGCATGGCGACCCGCGCGAATGGGAGAAAACGAAGTACGACAGGGCCGAACTGAGTGTGCTTGGTGAAAAGCTTCTGGGCCTCAAAAGCTGGTAAATTGAGCGGCTTCGGCGCGCCCGCGGCTTTTGCCTCGCTGCTTTTCCTTATTAATCAGTAAACAGAATCATGAATGACAATGGCTTTGACGTGAACGGTGTTGTCGATGAATTGAGTATCAAGCAGCAATTGCTTGAAATCATGATGCCCGACTTGCGGTTTTTCGCTGAAAAGGATATTAGCAACCCGCCCCCCGTCACCCGATTGCCCGTCCAACTCGCCAAACTGCTGGAAGCTTATCCTTTTGGCGGCGTGATTTTATTTCGTGAAAATCTGAGGAGTCTGGATGAAATCATTCAACTGACCGATGATTTGCAAAAAAACAGTGTGTTCGGGCGATTTATTGCGGTTGACCAAGAGGGCGGCACGGTCACGCGGATTTACAACGCCGTTGAAATGCCAGGAAATATGGCACTCGGTGCCATTGATGACACCGCGATCACCTCGCAATCCATTGGTATTTTGGCCGCTGAGTTGCGCGCGCTTGGTTTCAATTTCGCTTTTTCCCCGGTACTCGATGTCAACAGCAATCCCAACAATCCGATTGTCGGTGTGCGCTCATTTGGCAGCGACCCCGAACTGGTGGCGCGCCATGGCCGTGCGTATATTGAAGGTTTGAATTCACAGGATGTGATTCCTTGCGCGAAGCATTTCCCAGGGCACGGCGATACCGAAACGGATTCACATTATTCGGCGCCGTTGATCAGCCGCTCGCTGGCTGATTTTGAAAAGGTTGACTTCGTTCCGTTCAAGGCCGCGATCGACAATCAGGTCGATACGATTATGACCGCGCACATCATTGCGCCGGCACTTGATGACCAACAGGTTTACTCATCTAAAGAAAAGAAATTGGTGGCAACGCCGGCGACCTTGTCGAAACCGATATTGACCGGTCTGCTGCGCGGCAAGCTCGGCTTTCAAGGCGTCATCGTCAGCGATGCGCTCGACATGCAAGGCATCACACAGCATTTTGATGCGGTGGAGTCGACGATTCTTTGCCTGAAGGCTGGAGTCGATTTATTGCTGATGCCGATTCGTGTGTGGAGCGAGGAAGGTATCGCGCGCTTTGTTGCCTATTTTGACGAGGTCGTGAATATCTGCAGCCAAGATGCGGAGTTGCAAAAGAACGTCAAGGAATCGTGCAAACGCCTGCTGGTTTTGAAATCAAAGAAGGTCACGCCGCAGTTGAGGGCACAGACCGATCTGGCTACCCGAAAGGCCGCGATGAATGAATTCATTTTGAATGCCCGGCATCGCGAATTCCAAGAGAAAACAGCTGCTGCTGCCATCACGCTGGCCAGGAATGCCAAGAGCCTGCTGCCTTGGGTTTCGGCCCAAACCGATTCGATTTTGATCGTCACTGACAACGAAGTAATTTCGGCGGAGGCGCAAGAGCGCCTGCATCAATTAGGTTTTTTAAACACTTCGGTTTTGCCTTTCACCGGCATCACGTCACCTGCACCTGAATTGAAGTCAGCTGACAAAGTGTTGCTGTTGACCTGCAATCTCACGGCCGCCGATGCTCGCATCAACAGCTTGGTGGATCAATTGAATCAGTCGAATAAAGCGTATGTGCAGCTCAGCTGCCATAACCCTTATGACGTGATGAACGTGCAAGGCGTGGCGACCAATGTGCTGGTGTATGGCGCATCGGGCGTCGATCAAACCAATTACAGCTTGCGCAAATTCCCTTTGAATCTGGATCAGGCCATCATCAAGATTTTCAATGCCAAGAATGAATCAGAGTTCAACAAGCATTGCCCGGTGGATTTGGCGATTTGAGATGCGGTGATTCGGCCTGGGCTTGTTTGCTGCCACATCGCCTTGTTTCTGAGCGACTTTGATGGGGCGTGCGAATCTCATGGGCCGGATTTGTTCGGCCGGCGAATTCAGCCGCCGCCGTCAGCCGCATCGCGCGCGTTGAGCGCTCGAAGAGACGTGTTCTGAGCTGCGCTTCGAGGCGCTTGAGCGTCGCGCTGGCGGCGGCCGGCATAATGCCGAGCACGCCTGCTGCAGCGGTCAACGAGCCCCCGGGCGGTTTGCATCAATACCTGCAGATCCGTAATATTTTCAATTCTCATTTGAGAATTATAAAATTCAAATCGCTATTTGAATGTTGGTTTTCGACTTCGCCGGTCCTCCGGCCCACCGGCCTGTGGCGTCAAAATTGTGATGGATATTCAACCGCCGGGTCGAGGAAAAACTGCGCGGCAATTTCGGGTGTGACATGGCCCCAGACCGGCCAAAGATCTGTTGCGAAACCGGCGGCCATGTCGGGGGACATCAATGTGGATGACGCCAGCAGTTCCAGCGCCAATTCATTGATCCAGGTGAGACGTTCTACGGAGTGTGACAAAGTGTGCATGGTGCGGATTGTTGCCACTTCCTTCGATGCTGCCAATCCACATAAAAGCAGGCCCCCCGAAAGAGGGGATAAGTTAGTTTGCTGCGTACTCACTCTCTGCCTTGACGGCGAAACGCTGAAATGCCGGTGATTGCCGATGTTTTTGGCCTGTTTTCTAACTGTCATGGGCCGCGCGGTTCACCCGGGATGAGGGAAGAGACTGGTGGGTGTGCGGGGAAGCGTGGGTA